>JAICIG010000526.1 GCA_025924495.1 Pirellulales bacterium
AAGTAAACACGCATGACCGAGACGAGGAGCGATTTGCTTGGCGGTCGTCATGAATTCTGCTCGGGTGATGATCGCGATCGAAGCCCGTTTTTTCGCCCGCGCCAGAGACGGGCGGCGGCCGTCCCAGTATATCTAGGAAAACCTTGGAATGGCTGCCGGAATCGCTCGATTCGTCACGCACTATCGGTCCGGTCACCTGCTCGTCTCGACACTGTCGGATCGTCAAAATAGTGCAGCAGCTCCTGCGGCTTAGCGACGATGTCGCTGGCCCCGGCCTCGCGTAATTCCTCGACCGAGCGGAAGCCCCAGGCGGCGCCGACGGCAAACAGCCCGGCGTTCTGTGCAGTTTGCATGTCGATGGACGAGTCTCCCAGATAAGCGACTTGCTCGCGAGGAAGCCGCAAAAGCTCGACAATCTCCCGCGCACCGGCCGGATCGGGTTTGCGCGGAATGCCATCGCGCTGCCCAAACACAGCGCGGAAATTCCAGCTCGAAAAATAGTGCTCGATACAGCGCACCGTAAAATCATGCGGCTTATTCGAGAGCACCGCCATGAACGTCTTTTTCGCCGTCAACGCATCGAGCAGTTCGGGAATGCCCTCATACAGTGTAGTGCGCACGTTCCAGTTGGCGCCGTAGGTGGCGCCGAACGCCTCGACGCAACGCTCGATTGTCTCGCGATCGCGGCGTTCGGACGGCAGCGCCTTCTCGAACAGCCGGGCCACCCCTTCGCCGACGAACTGCCGGTAATCGTTGTCCGCGTGTCCCGGTAGGCCAAGTTGCTCGAGCACGGCGTTGGCCGAAAAGGCGATATCTGCCAGAGTATCAAGCAGAGTGCCGTCGAGATCGAAGATGACAGCGTGGAAACGAGCAGAGGGCGTAGTCATTAGATGAGTCTAGCGGTTTAGAGGAATGAACAAGGGCTCAAGACCGCAGAAAACGGATCTCGCCTCATGCCGTAGCATGGTATTCTGTCCGCCGCCGCAGGAGAACCACCTGCCGCGAGAGCCGTAACGGAGGATCATGCCAAGATTTCGGCGCTACGTTGGGCGCCCCGTAGCAACGCTCGCCGTCGCCTCTGAGGCTTCTTCCTGCTCCATCGTCGATTGCGGCAGGCCATGACCCGGCGTATTGGCATACAGCAGCCAGTAGGCTACCGGGATGACGAACAACGTAAACAGCGTCGAGGCGAACAGACCGAAGATCAACGACCAGGCGAGTCCGGAAAAGATCGGATCGATGATGATCGGCACGGCGCCCAGCATCGCGGCGCTGGCGGTCAGCAGTATGGGACGAAGACGGACGACGCGGCTCTCCATGATGGCATCGAACAGCGTACGCCCGCGCGCCAGAGAAAGATGAATGAAGTCGACCAGAATGATCGAGTCGCGAGTGACGATGCCTGCCAAGGCGATCATGCCGATCATGCCGGTGGCCGTGAAATACACCGGATCGAGAAAACCGCCGATGTGCTGGGCGCTCAAGACGTTGAGCAGCCAGAAGCCGGGCATGACGCCGAGAATGGTCAGCGGAATCGCCAGCATGACGACGATCGGGATCACGAACGAGCCCATCTGCGCCACCAGCAGGATGTAGATCGCAATCATCGCGGCCGCGAAAGCCAGGCCAAGATCGCGGAACACGTCCAAGGTGATTTTCCATTCCCCTTCGCCGGCAAAGTCAACAACAAACCCAGTCGGCACGGCCCAAGTAATGTCGCTGCCGTTGGAGAAGAACGTCCGTTCTTCAACGGCCCGAGGCGCCCGATCGGCCAGCCAACCGTTGCCGACGTGCTTCACTCGTTCGGGCAGATCCACGGTCGCTCTACGGTCGGCAAGCACATCGACGACGACGTCCGCCGGCGGCCGGCCGGCGGTTTCGGCGAAGACGTAGGCGACTCGCTGCAAGTTCTTGTGGTAAATCATCTGGTCGATTCGCGTCGAACGCCAGCGCCCCAGTTCAGCCAATGCGGCCATCTGGCCGCTGTCCCCTTTGACTTGCACGCGAGCCAAGTCGGCCGCGCTGGTCCGCTCTTCGATCGGCAGCCGCAGTTCGATATGCAGCGGATTGCGTTCCGTGCTGCTGCGAACGACGCCCACCGAGCCCCCGCCGAGCAGCGCCCGGAGCGTGCCGGCAATCTGCTCCGTCGAAATGCTGTTGAGCGCCGCTTTCTCTTTGTCGGCGATAAACGTCAGCTTGCGCTCGGCGGCTTCGCGCACAGCGTCGACATCCACCACGCCCGGCTCGTCTTCGAGCCGCTGTCGCACGACATCGGCCGCCAGCAGCAGATCTTCATAGCGGTCGTCCGGCTCTCCATAGACCTCCGCCACAACGCTGGCGATGACCGGCGGCCCGGGAGGAGTTTCTACCAGTTTGATCCGCGCATGATGTTCATCGGCGATTTGTTGCAGGCCGTTGCGCATCCTCAACCCGATGGCATGGCTTTGCAGTCTGCGGTTTTTCTTGCCTGCCATGTTGATCCGGAGTTCTGCGACGTTGTCGCCGCGCCGCAGATAGTAGTGGCGGACCAACCCATTAAAGTCCATCGGCGAGCCCAAGCCAACATAGCTGGTGAAGTCGGCTACTTCCGGCTCGCGCGCCAGATAGCGTTCGAAATCGCGGACCGCCGCATCGGTGCGCTCCAGCGTCGTGCCTTCGTCGAGATCGAGCACAAGCAGCAATTCGTTTTTATTGTCGAACGGCAACATCTTGAGCGGCACGCTACGCATCGCTCCCAAGCCCATCGCCGCCACGGTGAGCAAAAACATGCCTAGCAAAAAAGACCAGGCGATGAACCGCGAGTGGAGCAGCGGCGCCATCAAGGGATAAAAAATCTTGTATAAAGGCGATTGTTTGACCGCCTCGAGATCGTGCGGATCGTGATGTGCCTCCGCGCCGGCGCCTGCGGCGTACTTGCGCCTGAGCATGTGATAGGCCAGCCAGGGAGTAATCGTGAACGCCACGACCATCGACATCAGCATGGTCACCGGAACGTTCAACGCCATGGGCCGCATATAAGGCCCCATCATGCCGGTGATGAAGAACATCGGCAGAAAGCTGACGATCACGGCCAAGGTCGCCGTGATCAACGGCGGCCGGATTTCCGACACCGCCTCGAGCACGATCCGCCGAGTCGCCTTTTTGCGATTGGCAAAGTGCCGCGCAATGTTCTCGACGTCGACGATCGGATCGTCTACCAGCAGCCCCAGCGACAAGATCAGCGCGAACAGCGTGACGCGGTTGATGGTGAAGCCCAACAGCAGGTTCACCGCCAACGTCAGGCCGAACACCACCGGCACGGCGACCGCCACGATGAACGCTTCGCGCCAGCCCAGGCCCAAGGTCAACAGCGCAACGACAATCACGATGGCGACCGCCAGCCCTTCGACCAGTTCGTTGACTTTTTCGTCGGCCGTCAGCCCGTAGTTGCGGGTGAGAACAAGCTCCATGTCCGTCGGTACGATCGTGCGTCGCAACTCTTCGGCCTGTTCGATCACCGCGTTGGCCACCCAGACGGCATTGGCGCCCTTTTTCTTGGCGATCGCAATCGTCACGGCGGACTGCGACGGATTCCGGCCTGCCTTATTAGCCACGGCCGAAGTAGCGGGCTCGCTGGCGTCGAGTTTGCCGAGGATTGAGCTCGGAAAGCGTTCTTCCTTGGTAAAACCGCGCGCCGGCCCCCAACCATGACGCACATAATTAGCGATTTCTTCCGGGCCGTCTACGACTCGCGCGACGTCTTTGAGAAACACCGGCCGGCCGTCGAAAACGCTAAGCACCAGGTCCCGCAGTTGCGCAGCGCTGGCGAAAGGTTCGCCCGCATCGACGGAAAGTAGCCGATCGTTGCTGCGAAAACCGCCGGCCGACACGCGGACATTCGCTGCCTGGAGCGCGCGCTCGACCTCCAACGGCGACACGCGATGGGCGGCCATGTCGTCCGGATTGAGCAGTACCTGAACCACTCTCGGCCGTCCGCCAACGACATAGGCTCGCGAGACGTTTTCGGCCGCGGCCAACCGCTGCGCCAGCTCTTCGGCGACGCGGCGCAGCATCATATCGTCCGACGATGCACTGGCGAGCGTCAGCGTCACGATCGGAACATCGTCGATTTCCACCGGTTTGACCACCCAGCCGCTGACGCCGGGCGGAATTACGTCGACATTCTCGTCCAGTTTCTTGTAGAGCTTGACCAGGCTGCGCTCTCGATCTTGCCCGACATAGTATCGGACGGTGATGATCGCCTTGGCCTCGCGGCTCATCGAGTACACATACTCAACGCCGTCGATCTGATAAAGCATTTTTTCCAAAGGCGTGGCGATCAGTTGCTCGACTTCGGCGGCCGAATGACCCGGGAAATTGACGTAGATGTCGGCCAGCGGCACGACGATCTGCGGATCTTCTTCGCGCGGCGTGATCCCCAGCGCGGCAATTCCGGCCACAGTCGCCACCAAGATGAGGATCAGCGAGAGATTCGATTCGAGGCATACCTTCACGATCTTATTCGTGAAGTGATGCTCTTCGACTGCCGGGCCGCCTCCGGTCATGATTCAGACTCCGGCGACGCGGCGTTCTCTTCGGAGACGATCACGCGTTCGCCCGCCCGGAGCCCAGACAGGACCTCGATGTTTTGACCTAACATGCGGCCCGTGCGAACTGCCCGTCGTACCGCACGATCACCCTCCAACACGTTGACGAGTTCCAGCTGGCCGACGTTGCGGATCGCGCGGTGCGGGATCGCCAGCAGCTCTTCCTCGCCCAGCGGAATCCGCATCCGCGCGAACATGCCCGTATAAACTCCCTTCGGGCAAGGGCCGGTGACTTTCACTTCGAACGCGCGGCTGGCCGCTTGCGCCTCGGGGACAATTTCGCTGATTGTGC
>JAICIG010000527.1 GCA_025924495.1 Pirellulales bacterium
AGGAAGTTCTGTTCAAGCATGTGCCCCTCATCGGAATAGCGAACGATGCGGAGTCTGACCCCAGCTATCTCGTGAAATTTGATGCCAAAGGAAATGAACTCGACCGCTTGGCTGTTCCAGCCATACTTGTCGCCACAGATCGGCCTGCCCGGGCACTCTACGGGACGGTTACGCCACTAGCGGCCTACCTGCTCTATTCTGGCGCCAATCGAATCTGCTTAGCGCCGGCAAACGGAGCGTCGTACGAGGAAAATAAACTGCTTCTTCCTTTCACGCTTCTCATGTTGCTTTCGGCAGCTGCCAGTGCACTCGCGTGTTATCTGCTAGCCCGATACTACGCATTTTCACGCGCCCGTCGGATTGCCTGGTTCCTGTGCGGATTATTGATGGGACCTTACGGACTTTTGCTCATGCTTTCTCTCCAGGAGTGGCCCGCGAAGGTGCAATGCAGCGGTTGCAGTAAAACCCGCGTCGTTACACGCAATGTCTGCGAACATTGTGGCGCGACACAGCGCTCTCCCATGCCAGACGGGACAGAGATCTTTGAACGCCCTGAGGCTACCGCGCCGTCAGTGGCAGTGTGGGTAACGTAGGCGAACACGTCGTTGAATCGCAGATTGCGGATGGCCGGCTCGAACGTGGCTTCTATGTCAGAATCGGCCCGAAAAGCGAAAGTTCCGTTCATCCTGACTGCTTAATGTGACGAGAGTGTTTCCACCGCACTCCAGCTCCGATCTTCTGCCCTCCAGGCAGATAAAAGCCGGCCATCTTGCCTCTCGGTTCTGCTGCAGTGTTGAGTCCGCTGAAACTGAAATCTATCATGTCGCCGAATTGCCAGCTTCTGCTGGCGCGCGGGGTACTGTCGATCGTCGAATTAATTGCGCGAAATCGCCGGCTTCTGATGCGACCGTCATTCGACATTGCGCGCACATGGCGAACTGTCCTGGGCCACGAACGCGATTCGTTGTGGATGGTGCATTTTAGCGGCGCGATCTCGGCGCCAGGCGGCATGCGGCGCGAAGGCAAAGGGCGGCGGGTGGAAAACGCTTGGTGCAGCTGCGGATCGCCGCCAGTCGCGCCCCCGGTCGCCCAATTTCGGCCTTCGCAAGGACTCTGCGCTGCGGCGTAGCTTCGCATTTTCTTACGTTGGCGGCATCGACCTGCGCGCAAGCGGCCGCCAAGCTGTGGGGAGCATCGTTCTATAACGGTGTTTGGATTCTTCGAAGCCCGCTTGGGGCGATTACACCGAAGCGCCCAAAAGGCGTTTTGCGAGCCCACATCGGCGCTTCGGACCAATGCGCACGAAACAGGCAAGTCTATTGCTACTTGACTGGCGAACGTTCAGACGCATCAATAGATGCCACGGCCCTCGTATCCTCGAGGGGGCAGCTTGCTGGCACAGTCAAACACGCACCCGGGCGTCAGCTTGACTTGCTGAACCAGCTTGCCGACGGTAAAGCTAACCACCCGCATCTTAGGGAGCTTGATCGTGCGACCGCCGCCACCCCCGAATAAAATCGATCTCCAAGGCGTGCAAGGCCCGGCTGCGCGTCAGGAGGAGGCCGCAGCGCCTCAATCGCCGACGCTCGGTTCGGCGCCTATCCAAGGCGGCGCTGAGGAACTTCCTCAAACGCCTGAGCCGCGACGAAAGCGCGACTTCAAGCTATTCGCCTGGGTGCTGACGATTGCCGGCTGCGGGCTGATCGTGCTCGTCATCGGCATGTTGGCGATACGCGTGGAGTTGGGCCACGAACTCCGGCAACTCATCGCGGAGTACGAAGCCAAGAAACGCGAGCTGGTCACTGAATACAATGCTAAGAAGCGCGAGCTGGAGACTGAACTGCGGACGAAACTGGAGACTGAAGAGGAAGCTCAGAAGCGCGAGCTGGCGACCGAATACGAAGCTAAGAAACGCGACCTGGTGAGTCAATTCGCAGCCAAGGCGCAGGAGCTGGCCGCTGAATATCAAACGAAAAAAGACCAGAACGACACCGAGACGCGCGAGGCGATCGCGGAGTACAAACACAGGGAAGAACAGTTTGTCGCCGAATATGTTCGCAAACTCGAAGCCATGCACGGGCCGAACGGCGTGTCGGCTGACCCCCAAAAAAACCGCAACCATCTTCGACACCAAGCCGGCCGGGCTTCCGGTCGATGTATCGAACATCACGGTCGCGTTCGGCATACTCAGCCCCGACGACCTGCATGAAACCGAGCGGCTGGGGAGCCACTGGCGCGACAACGTCGACTGGACATCCCCCCCGGATTTTTTTGGGAAGACATCGCGACCCGACCGCGTCGAGGCGTCCCGCTACCAGTATTTTGTCGACGGCGACGACCACCCGATCACGCCCGTGGAAGTGGAAAAATATTTGGCTCTTCCTTTCACAAAGAGGTTGGCGGTTTGCAGCCTTTCAAGACGTCGGCTCCTGACGATGCGCGATGCAGCGGGCGCCTCTCCTCCGCAGCCGCCAGATGGCCGCGCGGCAGTGAAAGGCCGTCAATCGTCGCCGTAATAGGAGAACCAAGAAAGGAGAACCAAGACGCCCAACCTTCCCGGCGGCGTCTAGCGCCAGTCCCGCCCTTGCGCCAACGCACCGGCGCTCTGGATGTTCGGCGCCGCCCGCTGCTGTGCTAGGATCCAGGCGCAGATCGCAGCCGCTCTTCAATTCCGCTAGGAAGCCAGTGGCCCGGCGACTCAAAAAAACGATGGGTGTCTGCGATTTGCTTCTTCGATCCACAATCGTTCAGAACCGGCATGTGGGAGACAAGCTGTATGAAAAAAGTCGTGTTTGTCCTGCTATGTGGCGTTATCGCATTCGGATTGCCTGCAAAGCCCGCCATGGCGGTCAAGGACTTCTTCGATGAATTCAAGGAGAAATACGTCAAGCCCGACGGCGACGCTGGAGACAAAGAGTTCGCCGAGGCCGTCGAAAAGGCGAAGTGCAACGTTTGCCACAAGGGGAAGGAAAAGAAGAACCGCAATGCCTACGGCGAAGCGCTCGACAAGCTGCTCGACAAGAAGAAGGACGCCAAGGACAAGAAAAAGATTCGGAAGGCGCTCGACACGGTGGCCGACAAAAAATCGCCCGAGGGCCCGACCTTCGGCGAATTGATCAAGCAGCACAAGCTGCCCGGCGGCAAAGAGTAATCGCCCGTCGAGCTCGGCGGCGGCGATGTGCACAAGGGCGCCCCGGCATCACTGCTGTCCCTGTGTCAGGCGCTGCGGTTTTGCAGAGAATACGCGAGGCCAGATGATGTACACTCTCGACAGGGAGGTTTATCCATGTGGCGCAGCTTGATCCTTTCGGCGGGCGTGTTTGCATGCGTGGTCCCCGCCAGTATGTACGCTCAGGACTATCGGAAGATCGTCACGGTCGAGGTCTATCTGCCGGAGGGCGCACGGCTGTTCATTGAGGGGCAGGAGATGAGCTTTAAGGGCACGATGCGGCGCTTCACATCGCCGACGCTGCCGCCGGGCAAGTATACGTACACGATCAAGGCAATCATCTCCGGCCCCAATGGTCCGCAAACGGTCACGCGCCGGATCGACGTTCGGCCGGGCGACTTCGAATCGATCGACCTGCGCCCGCCGGGCACGCGGCCGATCGCCGACGTTGAGTATGAGCCCACGCCGCAGAACGTGGTCGAATCGCTGCTGCGGCTGGCCAAGGTCACCAGAGAGGACGTACTGTGGGACCTCGGCTGCGGCGACGGCCGCATCCCGGTCACGGCGGCCAAGGAGTATGGCTGCAAGGCGCGCGGTTTCGACATCGATCCCCAGCGCGTCAAAGATTCCCTCGCCAATGCGCACCAGCACGGAGTGGAGCGGCTGGTTACGATTGAACAGCGCGATATCTTCAAACTCGACTTGAGCCAAGGTCCGACCATCGTCACGCTCTACCTGCTGCCGCGCCTCAACGCCAAGTTGTTGCCGCAACTCCGCAACCTGCCCCCGGGCGCGCGAGTCGTTTCGGTCGCGCACCGGATCGACGACATCAAGCCGGACGAGCAGATCGTGGTTGATACCGAACTGGGGGAGTTCGACGTCTATCTATGGAAGGCAGAGACGCTCCGCGGCAATTGAGTGTTCATGTTTCCAGCCACCTCAAAAGTTAGACGAGCAACGGGCGCGTGCCGTTCCGACGAATTCTCAGAATGCACACTGGGCCGACGGCATGAAGTAGGCTCTCATGCAGCCGGCTCAACTTGTTTCAGCAAGGGGGACGCCGTGCAAATGTCCATGTTTTTGCTGCATGAAGCTACCCAGATAAAGGCGGCCGCAGAGTGAGTCCAACCCTTTCTGCTGCAATATCGTAGCGCTGCTGGCGAATGCCCCGTAGAACCGTTAAACAGGTAGGGCTATCGTTTAACGTCGGACTCATTGTCGGCCACAGATTATCGAGAATTGGAAGACAAGCAATGAAGATCAAATTTTTGGCTCACGTGCGAACCGTGGCGATTGCCCTCGCTGCGTCGCTTGTCTCGGCGACGGCGGCGATCGCTTCTCCGTTCTGCCTTCCGCCCGGACCCGCCGATGCCGGCGTACTAAGAGCGGCTCCCGAGGAGTGCCT
This sequence comes from Pirellulales bacterium, assembly GCA_025924495.1. Next base: position 4,575 of record JAICIG010000527.1, read on the forward strand.
GATCTATCTCGGTTGGAACGGCGCCGGGAAGGCGGATGCCAAGAGCGAGAACCAGACCGAGCAGTTGCTGGCCGAAAAAGAGGTGCAGGCGTTCCTGTCGCAGATCGACGCGCAAGTGACGACGCTGGTGCAGCAAGCCATGCGCGGCAACCCGGCGGCGGCGGCTTTTGCCGACGACTTGCCCGCATTGGTCAAAGGCGTACTCACCAGGCCGGCAGCCCTCTACGTGTCGAAGGTGGCGTTCGG
>JAICIG010000528.1 GCA_025924495.1 Pirellulales bacterium
AACAGCTTCCACAACTCGCCGAGCGCAGCCTCGGGCGACTCAGGAAAAGGAAGCACGTTGATGTCAGAATCGCTCGTTGAGATCAACGCTGTCGCCAAGCGCTTCGCTGGAAACGACCGTCCGGCGATCGACGGGCTCAGTGCGCATATAGAGAGCGGCCAGATCCTGGGACTCGTCGGTCCCGATGGCGCCGGCAAGACCACGCTAATGCGGTTGATGGCGGGGCTGCTCGTGCCTTCTTCGGGCAAGCTGGTCGTGTGCGGCTACGACCCCGTCGCGCAGCCCGATGACGTGCATCAGGTCGTTAGCTATATGCCTCAGCGGTTCGGCCTCTATGAGGATCTGACCGTGCAGGAAAATTTAAACCTGTACGCCGATCTGCGGGGCATCCGAGGGACGGAGCGCCGTCAGGCATTCGAACGAATGCTCGACTTCACAGGCTTGGAGCCTTTCACGCGGCGATTGGCCGGCAAGCTTTCGGGCGGCATGAAACAAAAGCTGGGGCTTGCCTGCGCGCTGGTGCGCAAGCCGACGTTGTTGTTGTTGGACGAACCAAGCGTCGGCGTCGATCCAGTATCGCGCCGCGAGCTATGGCGAATGGTCAACGATCTGGTCGATCAAGGGATCGGCGTCGTTTGGAGCACCGCTTACCTGGATGAGGCCGAGCGGTGCGCTGCGGTATTGCTGCTGAACGAAGGCCGGTTGTTATATCGCGGGCCGCCGGACGAGTTGACTCGTCGAATGGAAGGGCGCAGCTTTCTGCTGCGAGATATGCCGTCGGGGCGACGCCAGGCGCTCGCAAATGCGTTGCGGCTGCCCGACGTGATTGACGGCGTGATTCAAGGTAGAAGCGTCCGGCTGGTGCTGCGGGAAGGAGCCCAGGCGCCGAAAGCTTCACAACTCGGCGCTGGCGAGGGAGCGGCGCTCGCGCCCGCTCGTCCGCGGTTCGAGGATGCGTTCATCGCACTGATCGGCGGTGTTCCCAAGGAACGCGGGCCCGCCGATACAGAGCTCCTGGCCGCCGACCAAGGCAATGCCAATTCTGCGGCCCCGGGGACTGCGGTGGTCGAGGCCCATGACTTGACGAAGCGCTTTGGCGATTTTACCGCGGCCGATCATATCTCGTTTGCCATTCGCCGCGGCGAGGTTTTTGGCTTGCTAGGGCCCAACGGCGCGGGGAAGAGCACGGTCTTCAAGATGATGTGCGGACTGTTACGACCGACTGCAGGCACGGCGCGAGTCGCTGGGCTGGATCTGATTCGCGCCCCGGGCGAAGCTCGAGGGCGACTGGGCTATATGGCCCAGAAATTCTCGTTGTATGGCGACCTGAGCGTCCGCCAGAACCTTGCGTTCTTTTCTGGAGTTTATGGCTTGTCGGGGCGCCCCCAGAGAGAGGCGATCGAACGTATGGTCGAGGCGTTTGGCCTCCAGTCATATCTCGACGTCAACTCGGGCGAGCTTCCGCTGGGATTCAAACAGCGATTGGCGCTCGCCTGCGCCGTAATGCACGGGCCGGCAGTCTTGTTTCTCGACGAACCGACCAGCGGCGTTGATCCCTTGACGCGGCGAGAGTTTTGGGGACGCATCAACTCGTTGGTCGGCCACGGCGTGACCGTGATGGTCACGACGCACTTTCTCGACGAGGCTGAATATTGCGACCGGATCGCGATGGTTTACCGGGGCCAGGTCATTGCGTCGGGTACGCCGGACGACCTGAAAGATCAAGTGCGTAGCGATGAACTTCCCGACCCCACTTTGGAAGACGCCTTCGTCACGTTGGTAGAGCAGCACGACGCACAAAACGGCTCCGGCGAGCACAAACGGAGCGCCTGACTTCCCGCAGTCGCAAGCGTGAATTATGGATCAACCCAACCATTCCAGCCGCAAGACCGATGGTCGCCAACCGGACACCGTCGGCGCCCGCACGAATGCACGCAACATCGTGCCTTCCGGCAGATCGGCGCAAGGGTTGCGCATGTTGCGTTTGCTCGGGCTGATGCGCAAGGAGTTTCTGCAAATCGTCCGTGATCCGAGCAGCATTATCATCGCGGGGGTGTTGCCGCTCGTGCTCCTGTTTCTATTCGCCTTCGGCGTTTCGCTCGATTTAAGGAATATTCACGTTGCCGTGGTGGCCGAGCAGCGGTCGCCGCAAACCGATCGATTCCTAGAATCCTTTTCGAATTCCCGTTACTTCCTCGTCGAATTCGCCCGCAGCCGTCACGACCCTTTGGACCGCTTGGCGAATGGACGTCTGCAAGGCGTAGTCATTCTTGCCGCTGATTTCGAACAGCGTTGGCAGCGCGGGGAACAAGCGCCGGTGCAGGTTATCGTTCGAGGGACCGACCCGAATACGGCAGCGCTCGTGGAAAACTACGTACAGGGCGCCTGGAGCGTTTGGCTCAGACAAGAAATGCTGCAACACGGCCTGGCCGGGACACAGCGAGCCTTGGTGACGGCGGAGCCGAGAGTCTGGTTTAATCCGGAACTCGAAAGCCGTAATGTTTTATTGACCGGTTCGATTGCCGTCATCATGACCTTGATCGGCACCTTGCTCACTGCACTCGTCGTGGCGCGCGAGTGGGAACGCGGCACGATGGAAGCCATCTTGGCGACGCCCGCCAGCTCAGCCGAGTTGCTGATCGGAAAATTCATTCCGTATTTTGTGCTTGGCATGGGCGCCATGCTGCTATCTGCGGGCGTGGCGACGACCGTTCTCGGCGTGCCGTTTCGGGGCTCATTGCCAATGCTGATCATCGTCTCTGCGGCGTTTCTGTGCGGGGCGCTGGGCCTTGGCCTGTTGATCTCCACGTTATCGAGGAACCAGTTCGTGGCCAGCCAGGCAGCGCTGATCAGCGGCTTCTTACCAGCTTTCGAACTATCCGGACTGGTGTTTGAAATTGGCTCGATGCCCGCGCCGATTCGCGCAGCCACGCGCCTGATGCCGGCAAGATACTTCGTGTCTGCCTTGCAGACGCTGTTCCTCGCCGGCGACGTCCCAAGCGTGATTCGACGCGACTTACTGATCATGAGCGTCTTTGCCGTGGTGCTGCTGGGCGCCACTGCTTTGGCAACCCGTCGGCGGCTGGAGTAGCAAGTAAAGGCAATATTGACCATGTGGCAGCGGATTCGGCGATTGATCGCCAAGGAATTTCTCGCGATCTGGCGCGACCCGAAAAGTCGCACCGTGCTGATCGTTCCTCCCATATTGGAACTGGTCGTGTTCGTGTACGCCGCCACTCAAGAAGTAAAAAATGTGCACATGGCGACCTTGGACCTGGATCGAAGCACCGTGTCGCGCGAATTGATCTCGCGCTTCGACAGTTCGCGCACGTTCACGTCCAACCGTCGCCTGCAAAGCGTTGCCGAGATCCGGCCGGTTGTCGATTCTCAAGAAGTAATCTTAGTGCTGCATATACCGCAGGATTTCACGCGTAGGCTGGTGGCAGGTCGGCCCGCGAGCGTGCAGTTGATTCTCGACGGCCGCAAATCCAACGCTGCACAGATCGTGGCGGGCTATGCCGACTCGATCGTGCGATCGTTCTCCTCCCAATTCTCATCGGCTCCGGGCTCTCCACAGATTCAAGTCGACTCTGTCGGCAGAAGCGCGGTTATTCCCAGGGCATGGTTCAATCCCAATCTGGAAAACATCTGGAGCGTCGTCCCCAACCTGGTGGCAATCTTGACCGCATTGATCGGACTGATCGTGACGGCGCTCTCTGTAGCGCGCGAACGCGAGCTCGGAACGTTCGAGCAACTGCTGGTGTCTCCGTTGCGGCCGCGAGAAATTCTCATCGGCAAGACGATTCCTGCCTTGGTCCTGGGGCTGCTCGAAGGAGGCGCGATGGTCGTAGTCGCCGTCACCTGGTTCCGCGTGCCTTTTACCGGTTCGGCGGCCTTGCTGATTATCAGCATGGTCGCTTATCTGCTGGCAATCATCGGCGTCGGACTCTTTATCTCGTCGCTGGCAAAAACTCAGCAACAGGCCATTTTGGGCGTCTTCTCATTTAACGTGCCCGCCATTCTCTTATCTGGGTTTGCAACGCCGCTGGAGAATACTCCCATGTGGCTCCGCTGGACAGGAACGATCAATCCAATCCGGTACTTTATGGTCATTTCCAAAGGCATATTCCTCGAAGGAATCAAGCCTCAAGTCGTGCTCAATAATTTGTGGCCGCTGCTGTTGATTGCAACCGTCACGCTGACCGCCGCCGGCTGGCTCTTTCGCCGCAGGTTGGAATAGACAAACAAGTGCGCCGGGCAACGAACGCCCTGATCGCAATGCGGTTCCCTCGAACGAATCGCGGGAGGTTAGTCAAGGATGACTTCGAAATCTTTAAGAGCGGCGATTTTTCTGAGCATCGCGGCCTGCGCCGCCGCACCTTCGCCCGCCCGCCCCGAGAATTTGGAACAGGCCTGGCAGATGGCGATCGCAGCCAACCCGCTCCTGCAAGCCGCGAGATGGAACACTAGCGCGGCCAGCCTGAACTCATCGGCGGCGCGGCGCGACCGTTTGCCGACCGGTCAGAACCTGACGGCGGATGCGCAACTGAATCGATCGTTGACCTTCAACGCGCCGCAAGGTGGCGGCGCCGGCGGCATGGGATTTCCGTTGCTGGGCTCGCAGACAAATATACCGATCTCGTTGACGACGATCAGCCAGCCGGTCTATGCGGGCGGGAGACTCGCCAACGCCATTGATCAGGCCGATGCCCAGTACGGCACGCAGCGGGCTGACCAGGTGCGTACGGCCCTCGACCTGAAGTTGAACGTCGCCGAGTCGTATATCGCCGTTTTGAAGGCTCGCCG
>JAICIG010000529.1 GCA_025924495.1 Pirellulales bacterium
CGATTCGCGACGCATTACGGCCATTGCTTCGCGAATGTCTTGTAGAACGTGACAGACCGTGAGTTCGGCGTGGCAGATTCGGGCGAGCGAAATCGCCCGCTCAAGCGCGGCCTGGGCGGGCGGCGAGAAGTCGGCGGCGACCAGAAGCTTGTGCAGCTCAATCAGGTTGTCGGTCATAGACTTGCTTTCGGGAAAGACTCTGGAGGCTGTTGCGGACAGCAAGGATTATTCGGGGCACGCGATCTACGGCTGGCGTACTCCAGCGCCTGAACGAGGCTCATGGGCCGTCTCGCGCGAGTTGGAAACCGGCGCGAAGAGCAACTTCCCGATTTCGACGATAAACATTGGCGCCAGCGAAATGGCAAGCAGCATCAGCCAAGGCAGACTTTCGTAGTCGGTTATTCTAAGTAACCTGCGAGTCGTTGCAACCGCGATGGCGCCCGCTTGCAATAGCGCCGACAGCACGATGCCGATCAACAGCGGCAGGTTCGTCGCCGGGCCTAACTTGAGAAATGTGACCTTACGACTGCGACAGGCCAAGGCAAAGAACAACTGCGACATCGTCAGCACGAAAAAGCAGGCGGTTTGCGCAGCCGGCGCCTTGGTTTCGTCGCCGCGATAGATCAGATAGAAACCCAGCGCGGCGGCCAGCGCGATCAGGCTGCCATGAAACAGGATTAGCGCCCCGCGGTCTACCGTAAGCAAAGCTTCGCTGGGTGCTCGCGGAGGCCGGCGCATCGCGTCGCGTTCTGCGGGTTCCATGGCCAGGGCGATAGCCGGCAAACCGTCGGTGACCAGGTTAATCCAGAGGATCTGAATCGCTTGCAGCGGAATGGGCCAGCCCGCCACGGCGGCGCCGAACATGAACAGCACTTCGCCGGCATTGCAAGACAGAAGATAATGCACGATCTTGCGAATATTGTCGTAGATTCCCCTGCCTTCTTCCACGGCATTGACGATCGAAGCAAAATTGTCGTCCATCAGCACGATGTCGGACGCTTCCTTGGTGACATCGACGCCGGTGAGCCCCATGGCAATGCCGACGTCGGCCTGTTGCACGGCGGGCGCATCGTTGACGCCGTCGCCGGTCATTGCCACCACCTGATTGCGGCGTTTGAGGGCTTTGATGACGCGCAACTTGTGCTCTGCCGATACGCGGGCATAGACCACAATTTCTTCCACGCGCAGCGCCAGTTCTTCGTCGCTAAGCTCGTTGAACTGTTCGCCCGTCACGAGCGCTTGCGGCGTCGCGGCAAGCGTTAGTTGCTCGGCAACGGCGCGTGCGGTGGCCGGATGATCGCCGGTGATCATCACGGTGCGAATACCTGCCTCGCGACAGCGCCCGATCGCCTGCCTGGCTTCCTCGCGCGGCGGATCGATCATGCCCGCCAGGCCCGCAAAGGTCAGCTCTTGCTCACGGTATTCCGGATTCTCGTCGAGGCGGAACTCGCGTTCGGCCAGCGCTAGCACGCGCAGCGCTTCGGCAGCGAGATCGGAGCTGGCTTGCATCAGTTCACGACGGCGCTCGTCAGTTAATGGTACGACAGCGCCCTCTCGTCGCTCGAAGGCGCAGAGAGGAAGCAGGGCCTCTGGCGCGCCTTTTGTGAACATCATCACGCGGTCGCCAACCGGAGCCACGATGGACATCAACCTGCGCCGCGAGTCAAAGGGGATCTCCAGGAGCGTTCTGCCGGCGACCCCCTCCGGCGAAATGCCCGCTTTGGCCGCCGCCACGATCAGAGCCGCTTCCATCGGATCGCCGACGATTTCGCAGGAGTTTGGATTGTCTCCCTCGCGCCTGATCGTGGCGGTATTACAGCGTGCCGCAATGCCAAGCGCACGGCGCAAATCTTCTTCGCCGCGGTTGTCAGCCGACGGCGCGTCGATGAGCTCGAAAGCGCCCTGCGGCGAGTAACCGACGCCGGTGACTGCGTACAATCGGTCTCCCACGCGCATTCGCTGCACGGTCATTTCATTGCGCGTCAGCGTGCCGGTTTTATCCGAACAGATGACGGTGACCGCGCCCAACGTTTCGACGCCCGATAACTTCCGCACCAGCGCGTTGCGTCTGGCCATCCGCTGCACGCCGAGCGCCAAAGCGATCGTGACGACCGCCGGCAGCCCCTCGGGTACGGCGGCCACAGCGAGACTCAGCGAGAACATAAACACGTCGGCGAATTCACCGCCGCGGAGCATGTGGACCGAGAACACAATGGCGACGAGACCCAAGCACGCGAAGATCAGGATACGTCCCAACTCTTCGAGCCGCCGCTCGAGAGGCGTGATTTCGGGTTTGTAACGCTCGAGCAGCCCTGCAATGCGGCCCAATTCGGTTTTCATGCCCGTCGCGGTAACGACGGCCTGGGCCTTGCCCGCGACCAATACGGAACCCGAATAGACCATGTTGCGTCGATCCGCCAACGACGTAGACCCGGGCAGCACCGCGGAGGCTTCTTTCTCGACCGGCGTCGATTCGCCGGTCAGCGCCGCCTCCATGACCTCGACCGCAAAACACTCCAGCAAGCGTGCGTCGGCGGGGACGTTGTCTCCTGGTTCCAACTCAATCAGGTCGCCTGGCACTAGTTCGCTGGCCGGCAGCGATTGACGGCTGTTGGCGCGCACGACTTTGGCAAGTGAAGGGGCCAAATCCCGCAAGGCCTCGAGCGTGCGCGCGGCTTTCTCTTCCTGAAAGAACCCGAGCGCGCCGTTGAGCGCCACGATCGCCAGGATGACGACGGCGTCAGTCCACTCGCCCATCAAGAAGGCAATTGCCGCGGCAGCGATCAAGATCCAGATCACCAATCCTTGAAACTGGCGCAAGAACTTTTTCCAGATTGGATCAGGGGGCGCCGTCTCCAGGGCATTTGGTCCAAACGAGAGTTGTCGTGCGCGTGCTTCAGCGATCGACAGGCCGCGCTCTGCATCGCAGCCCAACTTTGCAAGTACTTCCGTGGCAGGCGCCGTGTAGGGAGCGGGCTGAAGTTCCTGCATGATTCGGGCGAGAGGAGCAAACCAGGATGTCCAAAGGCGCCGCGCCGCACCCCGAGCGTCTTACAGAAGTTCGGCACGCGAATACGCCCACGTTACTGTTGCAGATGGAAGATGGCAACCGGCGGCCAGCGATTGTAGCTATCGAGAGTGAAACCTGACGACGGGCGGCGATCGCAATGGCTCTCTGTTGAACGCCGGAGGACCGTATGGCGCCTGTCCTGGCAATAAGGCGGGCGAAGCGAGCCTTTTCGCTCAGACGCAGACGAGGCCGCGGCATTCGGAAGCGTGACGCGAAAAGTATAGTGCAGGCGATGTGGTTTCATTTTGCCCACTTGCGGCGACGCGCCTGCTCCAATTCCAAGCATTGGCATTGGAATTGCCCCATTTAACTGGCGAGTGACGGGCAAAAGCTTGAAGCGAAATCGGGGATCGACGATCCAACCTGCCGCCAAACGTGCGGATCGAAGAAAAGGCCGATGTCTGTTTCACGAGATGAAGGAAGGAGGACGATGATGTTCCTCGAAATTGAACGGGCCGAAGAATACTTATTATCAGAACTTGTTGCCGCGGAAATCGAAAGGCTCGAAAACGCCAAAGAGGACAACTTGGCTGGTCGCGTCGGTTCGTGTTATGAACGGGCTGAGCGGATTGAGATTCTGAAGCGACTGCAGCGCCGGCTGATCGAGTCCGAATTTGATGTGACCTGTTAGTCATTGCCGCTCTTGGGCCGCGCTGAAAATGCGCGCGGAGCCAATTCGGTAGCCTCTCGGCTGTTGATCGAAGAAGCGCCGCTAGCGCCATGCCTGGCGCCTGGGGGCTTGGAGCGAGGCGGTTCTCGTCAGTCTGCCATTGCTCGCCGGTGTTTGCGAACGTGCTGATGACAGTGCAAGCAATTCACGGTCAGACGCACATAGCTCAAGGCGGCGGCGTCGGCATCCTTCTCGCGCCCCGCCTTTTCAATGGCCAAAGCGATCTGTTCGAGTTCCGAGCGGTACAGTCGGTAATCGGGCGTCTGCAAGTCTTCCCACAACTTATTGTCGACATCCGCGGCAAGTAGTCGCGCCTGTTCGGCAATTTGACCAAAGTCTTGAATCGCGATGGCATCGAGGATCTCTTGAGCGCGCTCGAGTTTGCGTCGCATCAGCTCGCGCCGGTCGCGGGAAGAGTCTTGCGAGCTTACGCCGCCCTGATTGCGAGATGACGCGTCCCTCGGCACGGCGGGCGCAGCACGTAGGCGATCAGGCCGGTCCAGGAAAGTGAATAGTCCGGTGCACCATGCGGCGCAAATCGCGGAGCCAACGAGGATAGTCCGCAGCAACGGCATGAGCTCACCAGCGGGAAAATGTAAGCGGCTGCCATCTTAATGCGAGCCCGAAACAAGGGTGGGTTCAGCATTTGCCGATTCTCGGTTGATGGTTCGCGTTTGCCTGGCGCCTGCCAGGAAGGAGGGCGGCATAAAGCCGTCGGGCTTCACGATCAGGACCGAATGTTCCGAGGCGTGCAACGTTTTCTCCGCCGTATTCCCAATCAGCAAACCGGTCAGGCCGCTGCGGCCCACGCTGCCCATGACAATTAAATCGACAGTGAGCTGTTTTGCGGTGGCTCCGATCATTTGCCAGGGAACCCCCTGGGCCACATGCAGGGCTGCAGATGGATGTCGCGGAGTACAGGCTTCCAGCGACTGTTCCAATCGCTCAAAGGCGGCTTGTCGGCTCCGCTTCCGAACCTGCGCCAGATCTTCCGCGGCTTTGTCAAAGGCCGGCGGGACCAGATGCAGGTCGTCGACATCGCAGACGTGCAGCAAA
>JAICIG010000530.1 GCA_025924495.1 Pirellulales bacterium
TCGCGCGCAAGCGTCAATCAGGCGGTGGTCGTCGTATGCGTACATGGTATCTCGCGTTCGCTCCTGTTGACTTGGCGGCGAGCGTTTGGAAGTTTGGAACCCGGGCGAGCGATCATGAACAGCCTCAGCCCGCTTTTGTGCCCGCGAGGGTAACGCCGCCTCCGCCTCCAGCGCGGACGACAGTTTTAGCGACGCCGGCGAGCGGGCGCATAGAGATTGTCGTCGGCACGAACTGTCGAGTGATCGCGGACGCCGGCGTCGATATGAGCGCGTTGTCGCGAGTGTTGGACCTTTTGGAGCGGCGATGATCCCGATCGCAGCGGGCGCAAGGATCTGGATCGCGACTGGTCATACCGACATGCGCAAAGGCATGCAGGGTCTGGCATTGCTGGTGCAAGAAGGCCTGGGGCGAGAATCCTTTTGCCGGGGACGTCTTTGTGTTCCGTGGTCGTGCCGGCACGCTGATTGCGGCTCTTTGGCACGATGGGGTCGGACTCTCGCTTTATGCGAAACGGCTGGATCGTGGCCGCTTCATCTGGCCGGCAACGGTGGACGGCGTGGTGTCGCTGACCGCAGCTCAGATGAGCTATTTGCTGGAGGCGATGGACTGGCGAAACCCTCAACACAGCTGGCGGCCGCAGAGCGCCGGATAAGCGGATAAGCTGCGCAATAATCTCGTGAGATTGCAAAAAGACCGCGCCAAATCGCGGCTTTTGTGATTCCATCCAGGAATGGATGATGGCCTTGAATCGCTGCCAGACGACATCGAAACGCTGAAAGCGGCATTGATCGTTGCGAGCGCGGAAGCTGCGGCCGCTGGGGCGTAAGTCGTGGCTGTTCTGTGGCTCCGGCCGCGGTGGCGACCGGGCCGCAGTGATGTACAGCTTGATCGTCACGGACAAAATGAACGATGTGGATCCACAAGCCTGGCTCGCCGACGTCCTGTCACGCATCGCTGCACATCCAGCTCAAAGGCTCGACGAGCTGCTACCCTGGAATTGGCGCGACCGAGACAGACACGTCAGTCAGGCTGCCTGAGTGACCCCGACGCGGTCCTCGCCGGATGCTTACGCCTCAGCCGCTGGGATGCATTTAGCCGCTTCATTGATGACGGACGGCTTTGCCTGTCGAACAATGCTGCGGAGCGTGAGTTACGAGCGGTCGCCGTGGAACGAAAAAATTGGACCTTCGCCGGGTCCGATGAGGGCGGCCGGCGTGCGGCTGCCATCTACAGCCTCATCGCCACCGCCAAGCTCAATGACATCGACCCGCAGGCTTGGCTTGCCGACGTGCTGGCCCGCCTACCGGATCACCCTGCCAAGCGCATCCACGAACTCATGCCCTGGAATTGGCGACCTCAGAAGGTTGCTCACGCCGCATGAGCGCGGTCAGCCATCCGTTCAAGATCACCTGACCAGGGGCCGTCACCGGACGCGTACGATGAACCCGCGTCGCTTCATCGGATAACATTCCTTCCGATGTTTGGTAAGCCCCGCAAACAAGAGGATAGCACAAATCGGAATACACGAAGGAAGCATTGCTCAGGGCTGGAACCGATCAGCCGCGGACCGCAACGGCTCCTGAGAACCGAGCTTTTTCTGGCGCAACAGCTTAACGGTTGGCGCACTCAGCGTAAAACGTGCCATTGGTAGCATTCAGTTGTTCTAAGCATTGCCGCTTATCGGTGATCTGCCCATCAACCGCAAAATCATAGGCGACGCCGGACAGAACCAACGCATACCGGCCCGGCGCGAGCATCAAATCGGGATCGCGCGGCTCGATCTCGAACATCTGCGGATCGTCCTTCACTGGCACGGCACGAAACGGAATCGAGATGTTGCGAATCACCCACGTATTTTCGCTGTCTGCGATGACCGGCTTTCCAGCAGTGTTGAAGGTCGTGGTACGCTTAACCCGGGCCACGACCCGGACGTCGATATTGTCCAACGCTTCGCTGGCCTGATTTCTCAAAAAGACAATGAATTTCAGCTTACCGTCGGGTACGACCGTCCCTACCGGTCTGATGATGGCGGCGGATATTGCAATTCGAAGGTCAGGCGCTTTTCCCGGCAATGCCTGCAACTCGTAAAGCTTATCGCCACTTTCCGAATATATGCCGTACGCCCTTGGCCTTAACGGGAGTTTCGGAGCGGGGGCGACCTCAAGATTGGCTTCAGCCTGTACCGGTGTCGGCGCCGGCACGACCGCAGGTGGTTTCGAACCGAAAAGTGATCCCATGCCCTTAACGCTCTTCAGGACATTTAAATCCATACCCCGCTTCTGGGCGGCGATGACGGAGCAAAGAAAGGCGAAGAAAAGCAGCACCGCAATCAAGCGCACGGATGTGGATGACAGAAATCTTGAGGGGCCCTGCGACCAGCGGGCGTTCAACACGGTTCTGCCGCGGGGGGGCATGGAGGCAGAATATTGGATGTCCTGAAAAGCTCCGGCGGCGATCGCGTTTTCAGGCACCGACGGGGCGGACAGGGACGGCAAAGCCAGTTGCCCAATCGGGTACTGGCTCGCGTGAGACTCGACACCCGCGATAGCGACATCAAGCGCTCGCATTAATCGAGCCTTCTCGCGGGCGTCGTCATGGGTGAGCTGCATTAATTTCTCGCGTGCAAGCTCATAGACCGCCCCGCGAAGCTGTTCTGGATCTTTGGTGAGACCGTCAATCGTTCTGGCGAGAACAAGAGCGAACTCCACCTCAGGATGCGCCGCGGCGACCTCTTGCGTAGATGCTCGCGGAATTGGAGAAGACATGGTTTGCCCCGCGCAATAATGCCATCATTATAGGCTCATCAGCCCGGTTTCTCAAACCGCATCGAACAGAGTGCCGCCCGTGTTCGCCTTGGAAGGCTGCCATTGCTGTTCGCCAGGGAGCTGCATCCCTTCTCGCCTCAAAGCGTCGGCACGCGGCTCAAACTCGATCAGCTATTCGCAAAGTTGTCGGACCGCCTTCAAACTACAAAAGGCAACCGCCGCCGGAGGGATACTCCTGAAGCCGTGGACTCGCCACTGTCCGTTTAGCTAAAACGGCGACGCAACAACGATCGGTCGTAACGCGGCAAGCGAAGCTGACGACACCAGACCGGGCCGGATATTAGTCAAGCGCGATTTGGAATTCGTAAGACCAGATGTCCTTAAAACTCTTATTACGTGACAGTTTCTTCAAACTGATCCAGTCGGATTGTGATCAACAACAAGAGGCCTAAGTTCGGGCTTGAGCGCTAATCCACGCCGTTTTGTTGTGTTCTCGCAATCGTTCGGATGCTTCGTCGTAGAAGAAAGAAAGAAAAGCATAGCGACGGTTCCGAGTGACAGGTGTGACCTCGTGCAAGAGAGAACACGAGAACACGATCGCATCGCCTGGTCGTGCGTGAACGCTTTGATAGCCAAATTCAGGGAAGCGGAGAGTGCCGCCCTCGTACTCATCATTAAGATTGATCGATAGCGCAAAGCGACGGTGAGAGACGACCGGTGCTGTGTTGTCGCGGTGTGGCCGAAAGTGTCCTCCGTCCTCGGCATCGTAGCAACCAACCAGATATCGCTCAATGCGGGTCACATGGAATTGAAACGCGCGGTAGACGATCGGGAGCAATCGCCGTTCCAATAGAATCCGTACTTGTTGGAGCGTCTGCTCGTCCGAAATGTACCAGTCCCGGCGCTTCCTAAATCTAGGATCGAATTTTTGAACTTGATGTCCACCGAACTCAATGGATCCGATTTCACGGCCGCCGTTCACCTCATAGAGGTTGGTTAATCGCACGCAGAGCTCGGAGTCAAACACACCAGGCACAATTAGAACTGGCGCATTTTGCTGGCGTGGTGCCGTATTCAATTGCGCCAGCCGCGTGCTGATCTGCTCGATGAATTTTGTCGGGTCAGCGAGTTCGATTATTTCGACGATTTGTAGGGCTGGACTTAACACAAATGCGGCAGGCTCGCTGAAATCAGAGAAATACAGTCGCGTCACGTCGCCGTTGAGATCGAACAACCGGAGGTATTCAGATTGTTCACCCTGATCAAGTGCGACATCATTTGGATCATTGCTGATGCCGATAAAGATGGATCGCGTTTGCTCGAATAGGCAACTTCTTCCGGTCAGCCGAGTAAGGACGTCGGCGACTTCTGAATGAGCAGCACTGCCATAGAAGAAGAGCACGACGGCATGACCCGCGAACTCATCCAGTACTATCGAGCTGGATTGACCTGGCGCGTTGGGCCCGGCAAACCAGGGAGCCGGCTCGCCGATGTTAACGCGCAAGATTCCCGTCATCTTTAAGTACTCTGCTCTGAGACAAGAAAACCCCCTTGTTCGCCCGTCCCGTATCAATGAGCAATCACTTAGGGAGGCCTAGGTCAGCCGTTCCGAAGAACCAGCTGTCCTGGGTAATCGTCAGTCAGAGGCTTTTTGCGGACCACACGGGGGCCAATCTCGGGCAACATTGGCTTAATCTAGGCTGCGCCGGTGACTATTATCTCGCCTACAGGATGGCGTCCAGGCGAACGAGAATGCGGGCGACCGCGACCTGGAGCTGCAAGCCGTAGCGAATCTCCCCAGCTCGACCAAGTGGCGAGTGAGAACCTGAAATAACCTGTAAGGGCCTACCACATCAGCGCTTAGCGGCCTTTTGATACCGAGCCGTTCGAGGATCGGTAAACATTCCGGTGGCACGAGGATTTCGATGCTTCGGGGGACGGGCCGGGGTGACCTCGGATGAAGCCGTTTCGTTCGACGGTGACGATCA
>JAICIG010000531.1 GCA_025924495.1 Pirellulales bacterium
CGGCGGCTGCGAGTCGAGCAGATGCCAGATACTTATCGACGGCCGCTTCCACTGCCTTCGGCGGATTGAGCACGATCTTGTCGGCGGCTTCCAAGGCAGCCAGCGCATCCATGCGGAAAACGACCTGTTCGAGCGAACCGGGCGGCATTGTCCGCACGAGAATGGCGTCCGCCTGGTCCAGACGGATATCGCCGCTCGAAACAAGCGGTTTCGGGCTGCCAAGCGACGAACTGATTTCGCTGAATGCGGCCGGAATCAATTCATGTCGGCCGCCTGCAGCGCGGCGTAGGTCTTTGAGATACCAGCTCTCCGGCGAACCCAAAACCGCAATCAGCATGGGGATACTGTAAAGCCAACAGCACGAGAAGAACGTTAAAGGCAAACTCAGGAGAGGAACGAGCGATTGAGGATTTCGGCGGATGTCTTGCCGAAGCGGAAGGTTCGACCGGTGTCGAGGTTCATGAACGTAATCGCTGCCGGACTGAAAAGATGCGGATCGATCTTGTAAAAATCGTGGTTATAGCGGGCGAAAATCTGTGCAAATGGTTCGCCGTAGTCGGACGAAGCGCTGCTCGGCACGCGCGGCCCGATCTCTGCGAGGCTGGCGTCATCGCCGCGCACCCAGAGCGTCACTTCGGCGCCATAAAGGATCGCGTCGTTGGTACGACCGACGGCGGCCAGATCATCCGACGCAACCGGCGGCAATGGCGCTACGCCCCAACCGCTGGCAATTCGCTGCAGGTCAAAACCCAACTCGTGCAGCTTGTGCAAGGCGGTTTCCACCGAACGGGCCACGACCTGAACGGCGCCCGCCTGACTGGCCGTACGAGCGACCAACAAGGTGAGCTTGTCGGCTGCCACCCCGCAGGCTTCGGCAATGTATTGGATCACGTCGTCAGGCGGCAATTTCGATGTTTCTAGTATGCCGACCGCGACGTCGGTTTTTTCTCGGGGCAAGAGCGTCTCGAACAGAGTCTCTTTGCCGGCCGCGGCGCGCATGGGGCCCGACCCCATGGCGAAGTATTTTCCTCGCGCAATCTGCCAGCCGGCATACTGGGCCGCCAGACACGCCAGCAACGGTTGGTCGGTCTGAACGGTTACTGCCGCCCCGCGCCACAGTTGCGCATCGGCGGGCACGAGGCTAACGCGACCCAGGCCAGCCAGGCAAATTTCCGCCAGCGCCAGGCCTGCTTCGAGACCGCCGGGAGCTTTCGCTCCCAGATCGACGATTGTTGCGCCGTCTATGCGATGGAATTCAGCCCGCAACTCGGCGGCGCGATCGACAACCTCCTGCGAGAGCGCGGCGGCACGCTGGTTGAGATTCAATGGGTTCATCGGACGATTCTATTGGGGCGAAGAGGCGGGCCCATAATCGCCTTTCCGGTCGCGGAACGCAACCGCTCAGGCAGGCGATTCGGGCATCCCAGAGGAGACCGAGCTTTGCCTTGCGGCATGCTTAAGTAGAATGAAGCGTCGCGTCATCATCAACTCGATTACACGGCCACGCTCGACGCATGCTGGCCGCCGCGGGGAGTTCGTCGTGCCCAGCCTGACCGTTGAAAACTATGTGAAAACGATCTTTCAGATTTGTTCCGCGCAATCCGGCAAGCCGGCAGCGACGGGGCAACTGGCGACGGCGTTAAACGTGTCGCCCGGTACGGTCACGAGCATGCTCAAGACGCTCAGCGAAAGCGGCCTGGCCACCTACACGCCGTATGAAGGCGTGCGGCTGACCCCGGCTGGCAATGCGCTGGCCTTGCGGGTGATGCGACGGCATCGGTTGATCGAACTGTTTCTCGCCAAAACGTTGTCGCTGACTTGGGACGAAGTCCACGAAGAGGCGGAACATATGGAACATGCGGTTAGCGATCGGCTCATTGACCGCATCGACGTATTCCTCGACTACCCCCAAGTCGATCCGCACGGCGACCCGATTCCACGGGCCGACGGGTCGCTCGAAACGCCGGCCAGCAGAACCCTCGCCGAGTGCCAGGTTGGGTATCAGTTCCGCTTGGCGCGTGTCGTTGACCAATCGCCCGAATTCCTGCGATTTCTCACCGAATCGGGGCTTCCGTTGGGCGCCCAGGGCGCGGTTGTCGTTAACCGAATTGAAGCTGGCATCGTCAGCGTATTGGTCGGGGCCCAGCAGACGACGCTAGGGCGCGAAGCCGCCGAAAAGATCTTCGTCACTGACCGAAATCCCGATTGATTAGCCGGCTACACGGCGACCTCCGCCGCACGACCAGCCACCTTAGTGCGAGTGCTCCGGGTTGGATCGATGCCCGTGCGGTTCCAGATGAACGAGCACGTCACGCAAACTGGGGAAGTCGTGAAGTAATCGATCTTTAACTTCGTGACCGATTTCATGGCCCTGCAGCACGGTCATCTGCGGGTCGACCTCAATGTGGATGTCGGCGAAGTGCTCCAAGCCCGATTTTCTCAGCCAGAGCTTTTCAACGGCTCGAACCCCTGCCACTGAACTGGCGACTCGGCGCACTTCATCGACAAGCTGTGCGTCAGCCTGGACGTCCATGAGCTCGCTGGCGCTTTGACGAAATAACCGAATGCCCGACCACACAACCGCGGCAGCGACCACGAAGGCGGCCGCTTCGTCAGCCCCACGAAACGCCGGCCCGCCCCAAATCACCAGCCCCAACCCGACCAACACGGCCAGCGAACACAGGCCGTCGCTGCGGTGATCCCAGGCATTGGCAACGAGCGCTGCCGAGCCGGTGCGTTTCCCGACCGCCATCTTGTACCGATACAGCCCCTCCTTGATCACGACATTGATCGCGGCTATCCAGAGCGTCCAGCGTGGCGGAGCGTGATGTTCTGCCGTGAATCGCCGACTCGCCTCCCAGGCGATCATGATCGCCGACAGGATAATGACCAAGGCGACATTCGAGGCGGCGATCGCCTCGGCGCGCGTGTGGCCGTAAGGATGCTCGGCGTCCGGAGGGCGCTGCGCGACGCGAAAGGCGAACAGCACGACGACCGATGTGATCGCGTCGCCGAGCGAATTGACCGCGTCTGAAATCAAAGCCACCGAGCTGCTCGCTAAGCCCGCGGCCAGCTTGCCGCCCCCTAAGGCCAGATTCACCAATAGCCCCAACCATGCTGCGCGGTTGGCATCGTGGTATAGCTCGGCTCTCGCCTCGTTCGTCCGCATCTTCTCTCGGCCTTGGGCGGCAGTGCGCTGCGGACAAGTTTGGCGCCGCTGCACGGTTGACGCGCCGGTCGCCCGGTGCGGGCCACGCGGCTGCCGGATTGTAGCAATGCGGGCTGAATCGAGGTAATTGGTAAAGTCAGCCGGAAAGGCTGAATCTCATGGCGCGCTCGGGCGAATTGACGGTCGGCCTCGGGCCGCGTACAACTAGGTCTTCTGTTCACGCCAAGATCGGCTGCCGATGAGAGGCCCCCGCAATGGGGACCTGTGAACCTGGTCAGGGGAGAAATCCAGCAGCCATAAGCAGTCAGCCCTTTGTGCGGAGGGTCTCTCATCGGCAGCCGCTCGCGGCTTCACTCGCCCGGTTGCCGGGGGTTGCCTTGCCATGTCTGAGTCGCAGTCTCTGATGCCGGCGTCATCGGCGCCCGATCGCTCAGGCGAATACATCGTTGTCGCTCGGCGATACCGCCCACAGACCTTCGCCGATCTGGTCGGACAGGAACATGTAGCGCAGGCCCTCGCCGGCGCGATCTCATCGGATCGAGTCGGACACGCTTATCTGTTTACGGGCGCTCGCGGCGTCGGCAAGACGTCGTCAGCACGGATTCTGGCCAAGGCGCTCAACTGCGTGAACGGCCCGACGCCGACGCCTTGCAACGAATGCGACATTTGCCGCAGCATCAGCTCCGGTGAAGATGTCGACGTGCTGGAAATCGACGGCGCGAGCAATCGCGGCATCGACGAAATGCGCGAACTGCGGCAGAACGTGAATGTGCGGCCCAGCCGAGCGCGGTTCAAAATTTACATCATCGACGAAGTGCACATGCTCACGAAAGAGGCCTTCAACGCGCTGTTGAAGACGCTGGAAGAGCCGCCCGAGCATGTGAAGTTCATCTTCTGCACAACGGAACCCGAGAAGATTCCGATCACGATCTTGTCGCGCTGCCAGCGCTTCGATTTTGCCGGCATTCAAACGCCGTCGATTGCCGCCCGCCTGGCGCAGATCGTCGCTGCCGAAGGAGTGTCGGCAGAACCGGAGGCGTTAGAAGCATTGGCGCGTCGCGCTGCCGGATCAATGCGAGATAGCCAGTCGCTCTTGGAGCAACTGCTCGCTTTCGGCGGCGAAAGAATTACCCTCGACGACGTCCACCGCATGCTAGGGACCGCGGGCGACCTGCGGTTGAGCCGACTGGCACAGCACCTAGCGGAACGAAACGCATCGGCCGCGCTGGCCGAGTTGGACGCGGCCGTCGGCGAGGGGGTCGATATTGGGCCGTTGCTCGATCAACTACTCGGTTATTTCCGAGACATGATGGTAGCCGCGGTCGGCTGCCCTGCAGAATCGTTGCTGTATGCATCGCCCAGCGAGCAACCCGCGATGCTGCAAGCAGGTCAGCAGTTGGGCTTGGAAAATCTGCTGGCCGTGATGCAGATCCTCGATCAAACCATTGCACGGCTGCGATACAGCACCCATGGCCGAATTCTGGCCGAGTTGGCGCTCGTGCGGATTTGTCAGCTCGAGAATCTCGGGCGGCTCTCCGAACTGATCGCGCAATTGAGAGACGGAACCGC
>JAICIG010000532.1 GCA_025924495.1 Pirellulales bacterium
CGTCATGCTCACGTGCTGGACCTCGTTGGTCAGCTCGTTGCGGCTGCAGGTGGCCATATACGACCCGATGGAGACCAGCGCGATGATCGCGGCAATCACCAATCGTCCGGTGTTCGACGAAGATCTGCGACGGTAGTCGCCTGAGGGATAGTAACTTAAGCCGATCATGCCTGGCGTCCTCCGCCGGTATGATAGGAACGGAGCACGAATCGGGCAATTGTCGCGTCCTGTCAGCCGACAAAATCCAGTCGGCATGCTCGGCGCTTGGCTGATGATCGCGTGAGAGTTTGTTGCCGCGGAAATGAAGCGCTAGCGGAACTCGATTAACGTCGATTGGCGGCCTGCGGACGCGAGAGTGATTTGCGAGGCGGAGGCAGTTGAGGGGGCAGATGCGCCGTCCGAACGAAAGTGCCAGGTAGCATATAGGTCGCCAGCTCAGCGAAGAAAGTATGACATCCCAGTTACCGTAATATGCCGACGGGCTTTTCGCATCTATTCGACCGCCCACAAGAAACGAGCTAGCAGGTAGCCCA
This sequence comes from Pirellulales bacterium, assembly GCA_025924495.1. The sequence goes on from JAICIG010000532.1 coordinate 534, forward strand.
CGAGCGTCGCCAGACCAAAAAATGCATAGAACTCGGACAGTACGCGATTGAATAGGGCACGAGGACCTTTAGTCACAGGCATTCTCCGGGAAACCCGTCGCGGGTCACTGATTTCGGCGACACTCGCGGGAGATGCAACCGATGTGCCAGTCGGATTTGGGAGTTTCCTTTCGTTTCCGTAAGTCTTGGCGAGCTAGCCGCTTGAGATTTTCGGGACTTTCGTTGAATGGGCTTCATGCGCAGATCGTAGCGGTGCGCTGCCGAAACTTTAGGCAATCTTGATAATGCAGGATGTTAAAGGCGATTCCGGTTCGCGAATCGAAACCGTGGGCATCTCAAAGTCGTCTGGCGCCCACAATTTAGGAACGCTTAGGAGAGTAAAACTTTTTCAAGCCTTCGAGGGCGGCGTCGCGCGTCTCATCTGCGTCGGAGGCCGATGCTCCAGCTTCGGGCCGTCCCGCGGCTTCCTCGGCCGCCGCGTTCTGTTCCGCGAGAAAATCCTCGACGCTCGGCAAGACCGCGTCGGCGCGGGCTTGAGACGGCTCGGGTCTTGCTTCCGGCTCGGCCAGGAACTGCATAATGTCCAGTGGTTCGGGGACGGCGGAAATCTCGTGCGCTGCTTGCTTGACCGACTTCGCCGCCTCCGGAGCGCTGGCCGGGTTTGGCTTGCCGGAAACGTGCATGGTGTCCGAACTTGCCTTGCCCGTCACTGTGTCCTTGCCTAGTCGACTCCCGATCGCAGAGCCTGGTGGGATGCGAATGATGAATGAAAGTGGTCCGACTTGTAGTTGTTGTCCGTCGTTCAGGGATTGTTGATTGAAAATGCGTTGGCCGTCAACGAAAGTGCCGTTGCGGCTGCCATAATCGCGAATAAAGACGCCTTGCTTTTGAATTAGCAAGGCACAGTGATATCGGCTGATCTGGTCGCTGTGTGCACGAAGGTGACAGTCTTCGGCGCGCCCAATCAAAAATCGCGACCCGCGGACTTGGATTTCCTGGCCAGCGTTTCTGCCCGACGAGACTTGCAACGAGATCGGCATGACTGCTCCGTCGCGGTCGGCACGCGATCGATTAGACGGGGGGACGGCGCTCATAACGCCTGCCTGTGCAGCGGCGATAGCAAGCTTGCCAGTCGACTTCAATCGGTAGACCGCCTACGCACTGAACGCGATTGGTCGTTCAGCAAGTAACGACAATTGAAGGCAAAAACTGCAATGGTGTCGAGCCAAATCTGCTTCGCTGCCGCAAGAATTCCGGCAGTTTGACAACAAAACCGCATTCGAGGAGATGGAACGTTAGCAAATGATGAGCACACCATTAAAGTCTTGTAATTGGCAGCACTCGAGCGGGTTGTTCGCGCACCCCTTCAGGGCGCGTCCTCGCTCTCTCGGTCTAGGATTTCACAGATGCGGCGAACCTGGCGATGCCGGTTGTTGTCTCGCCAAATATGTCACTCTTCGAATACGAACATGATTACGCACGCTGCCTTGAGCTCGCTGGCGAATTGCTGGGCGAGCCTGCGCGGCCTCTCAGCTTTGACTGGGGAATGCGACGGTTAATCGACCGCCACTTGCGGCTTGAAGTCCGGCGCGGCATTGCAGCCGCGCGCGCTCTGGTTTGCTTCAATTCCGGACCGTGCGGGCATGATCTGCAGTTTGGATTGGAACGCTACCGCTGCGTGCTCGACGGCTACACGTTTAGACTGGTCAACATTGTGGCGCCATTCGGCGACTATGAAAGCCATGCGTTTTGGGTCGTTCCGGAAAGCCAGTATCTGCGGTTGTATCGCTCGTTGCGGCGGCGCGCGCGCCGAGAGCTCCTTCAACCCCCGCCGATCATGTGTGTGGCAGAGCGCCGGCGATTGTGGGACAACACAATCGGATTCTTGCGCCACGGCTGCGAGCTGCTCGCTCGTTTCGGCGTACCACAAAAGCGCGGAGTGCTGCTGCTTGGCGAGCCGGGCAACGGCAAGACGATGGCCTGTCGCTGGCTTCGCGCCGAGTGCTCTCGCTTGGGGTTTGCCTGGCGCAGCGTCTCGGCAGAAGAATTCGAAGGCGCGCGCTCGCAGGCTCAGGCACATGAGTTATTCGAACTCGAGCAGCCCGGCATCGTCTTCTTCGACGACGTCGACATGGCCGTCCGCGACCGGAACCAGTTCGGTCAGACCGGCGACCATTCGACATTCCTGGGAGGACTGGACGGGCTGGAACCGCATCGCGGAGTCGTTTACTTGTTTACTTCCAACGCGGAGCAAACATCGCTTGATTCGGCGTTTTTGCGACCTGGGCGGATCGATGTCGTAATGAAGTTCGCCCGGCCTGATGCCGTATTGCGCCGGCGACTGGTCGAGGGCTGGAATCCGGACATCACTTGCAGTTTCGAAATCGATCGGTTGGTCGACGAAACGGAAGGCTGCAGCTTCGCCGAAGTCGATGAGATCAAGAAGCTCCTCGTGCTTGGCTTCGTTGACAGCGGTCGCTGGGACCTGCTGGCGGCATTGAGTGCATTTCGCAGTGGTCGTGGCGCCGCTGCCAAGCGCGGAGCGATCGGTTTTCAGGTCAACGCCGCAGATGAAGCCGAGAGCGAATTGTGTCCTTCGGCGCCCGCGGCCAGGGCGCATTAAGCACGCGCGGCGTCTGGCTCAAATCGGAGCGACGGGGACGGCCAGCACACGCCGCACCGAGCCACGGCTCGCGGATAATCGCTCAGAGCGAAATCTTTTCGCCCGGTTTGATTACCATCGGCTCGGCGGACGTTTCGGCCTTGACGCGCCCCGCCCATGCCGATACGTCTTGAGCGATCGGCGGCCAGGTGTTGTAGTGCGACGGCGCGACTCGCTTGGGATGCAAAAGCTGGATCGCTTCGATGGAATCGTCTGGCCCCATAGTGAATAGATCGCCGATTGGCAATATGGCCAGATCAATGCCGGCGGCGCCGATCAGCTTCATGTCGTAAAACAGCGCCGTGTCGCAGGCGAAATAAATGGTCTTCTGCCCTTCCTTCAAGGTCAGCAGAAAACCTGAAGGATTGCCGCCGTTAGAACCGTCGGGCAGTGAAGAACTGTGGTGGGCCAAGGTCAGCTTGACGCGGCCCCAAGGATGATCGGAACCGCCGCCTAGGTTGTGGCCCGCCGTGTCCTTCACCCCCTGATTTGCCAACCAGTTGCAGATTTCGAAATTCGAAATCACTTTGGCGCCGGTCCGCATCGCGATCTTGGCCGCGTCGGAAACATGGTCGGCGTGGCCGTGAGAGACCAGAACATAATCGGCGGCAATCTGGTCGCTCTTCACGGGCGCTGCGGGATTTTCATCGAGAAACGGATCGATCACGATGGAGTGCTGTGCGGCATGAAGGAGCCAACTGCCGTGTCCCAACCAGGTGAGCGTGGTTGTCATTTCGTGCCTCTTGGCGTCGGATGAATCGCGGCTCAATCGCAAGGCGAATGATTCGCTTCACCGTACCGTTTCAGCAAGAAGATGGGAATACTTTCGCGGAAGGCTGGCAGCAGCCAGATTTTTTTCCGTGCCGAGCCGACGATCGTCGCCGTCTTTACCTAGCCGCAGAAGTAAGCGCGACGATGTGCCAGCCGCCTTTAGTCACAAGACGAAGGCCTGCGGGAAAGGCAGAAGCGAGCTGCTAAAGGCCGTTAACCGGCGTGTTTGGCCCCGGCACGGCGCATCTTTTCGCGTGCCCGAGAAAGGGTTGGGCCGACGCTGTTCTCCGGCACGCCCACGGCCGAGCTGATCTCCTGGTAGCTTTTGCCTTCCAGGTGGTACATTCGCACCACGTCGGCCTCGCGCCCATCCAACTCTTCAAGCAACCGCTCGACTTCTTCGCGGTCTTCGACTCGATGTTCTTCGTGATTGCCAGAACCGGCCGAAGCCGCCGCTGTTTCAGACGCCGGAGCCGTCAGCCGCGAGGTCGCCTTGCGCGTGAGCAGCTCGCGCACCACCACGCGGCGAGCAATGACGGTTAGATAGGTCGCCAGACTGCTCTGCCGGCGGAAATTCCGCAGCACAGCATAATCATTCTTGATAATGGCAAGAAAGACTTCCGCGCAAAGGTCTTCTCGGTCCTCGGGGGAGAGCCGAATCGAACGGCACTGAGCAGAATGGTTAGTGACGTGGACGACCAGCCCCATGAACCGATCCACGAAATCTTCCCAGGCTCTGGGCTTTCGTGCCAGGCAGC
>JAICIG010000533.1 GCA_025924495.1 Pirellulales bacterium
ACGCGGCGCTCGCTCTCCGTCGAAGCACTCGGCGATCTGGGGCGGCTCGATCCGGCGGCGATCGACCTGGTTCGCGCCGGTGCCTGGCCGACCGTGCGGGATGCTGACGAACTGCACGATTGCCTGCTCTCACTGGGGGCTTTGCCCGCGGTCGAAGGCAGCGACTGGCGTGCGTGGTTCGAGGAACTTGTCAGCCAAGGCCGCGCGACGCGTCTCCAACGAGAGGCTGACGGCGAACTTTGGGTGGCGGCCGAACGCTGGTCGCTCGTCGCTGCGGCCTTCCCCGGAGCGACGTGCGAGCCGGCCTTGCAATTGCCCGCCGAATTGGTCGCGGAGCACGAAGCAAGCGAGGCCTATCAGGCGCTGGTTCGCGGACGCTTGGAAGCCTGCGGGCCAGTCACCGCTCATCGTATTGCGGCCGACTTGGGGTTGCGGGAGAGTGCGGTCAATGCGGCGCTGGAGGCGATCGAGGCCGGCGGCTCAGTTCTGCGAGGGCATTATGCCGCTTTGAGCGGAGAGATCGAATGGTGCGATCGCCGTTTGTTGGCCCGCATTCATCGTCTGACGCTCGATGGCGCCCGGCGGCGCATCAAACCGGCCGAGCCGGCGGATTATTGGCGATTCTTGCTTGCACATCAGCACCTGACCGCCGACAACCGGCTCGAGGGCCGCGCGGCTCTGTTCGAGATTGTCAGCCAACTGCAGGGCTTCGAAGCGCCGGCCGGAGCTTGGGAACGCGACCTGCTGCCGGGTCGGCTTATCGATTACGATTCCAAGTGGCTCGATGAATTGACGCATTCAGGGGAGATTGCCTGGGGACGGCTGCAACCGCCGGAACGCGGAACGCGAAACGCGGAACGCAGAGCGGACGATTCTCCGCTCTCCGACCTTCGGCTGCCGACCTCATCAACCCTCACTCGCGTTGTGCCGATCTGCTTGATGGCACGCGCGGACCTGGCATGGCTGCTGCCTGCAGAGCGAGGGCATCCCGAAGACTTCGCCCGCAGCAATGCGAAAATTGTCTACGAAACGCTGATTTCCGAGGGGGCCTCGTTTTTTCACGATCTGACAGCAATGGCCGGCTTGCTGCCGGCGCAATTGGAAGAGGCGCTGGGCGAACTGGCGGCCCTAGGATTGGTGACAGCCGACGGCTTCTCCACGATTCGGTCGCTCGTGGCGCTCGACCAGCGACGCTCCGGCGATTCGCCGCGGCGGCGCCGATCCCGCGGGGGCAAGCAGCGTTATGCGCGCGGCGGGCGGTGGTCGAAGTTTCCGCCGCGTCTGCCGGCCGTTGAAACGGGCGAGCGCGCCGAGGCGTGGGCCCGGCTGTTGCTGCGCCGCTATGGCGTCATGTTTCGCGACTTGCTGGCGCGCGAAACAGTGGCGCCGGCGTGGCGCGAGGTGGCGGCCGTGTATCGTCGTTGGGAGGCCCAAGGCAAGATTCGCGGCGGGAGGTTCGTAGCCGGCGTGGCCGGCGAACAGTTCGCCCTAATGGAGGCGGTGGAGAAATTGCGAGAAATCCGTGAGCGCGGGGCGACCGAGCAACTCGTCATTCTTTCGGCTGCCGACCCGCTGAACCTGGCCGGAATTCTCACTCCGGGGCCGCGGATTGTCGCGAAACCCCGCAATGCCTTCGCGCTGCTGGACGGACGACTCGTCGCTTCGCAGCAGGCAGGCGAGATTCGCTTCTATGAAACGCTCTCGCCGCAAATGGCTGACGAGGTTTCCCGCGGTTTGATTGTTACCACGGTCGTGCGCGACCGACGTGAACTAAGTCGCAAATTGGAAGGCGGTGGTCAGACAGCCGAAGCCGGCAGCCCTCGCCTTCTGCTGTGAGCGTCTTCGCGGACTCTGAGTTCCGAACTTGCTTCAGCCGGGCGCCGCGGTGCAGTAGAGCAGAATTCCCCAGAAGTGCAGGGCGCTGCCGGCGATAACCAGCATGTGCCAGACGGCATGGAAGTAAGGGACCTTCTCGTCTCGCTGCAAGAAGATGGTGCCGATCGTGTAGCACAAGCCACCGGCCAGCATCCAGCCGAAAAGCCCGGTGGGCGTGACCGACCACATCGGCTTGATGCACGAGGCGGGCAGCCAGCCGAGCGTAACATGCAACACAGTCGAGACGGATTCGATTCGGTGGGCGAAGATCGCCTTGGAGAAGAATCCAAACAATGCGATGGCCCAAATCAATCCGAACAAAATCCACCATGGACCGGTGCGCAGATAGGTCAGCGAGATCGGCGTGAACGTGCCTGCAATCAGCAAGAAGATGCAAGCCTGGTCGACAATTCGAAACAGCCTTCGCAGTTTCGGTTGCCGAAACAGATGCGACAAAGTCGATGCAGCGTAGACGGCAACTAGCGAGATGCCGTAAATCGAGATACCGAGCAATTGCCAGCCATCGCCTGCTTTGAGCGTTAAAGCGACGAGCCAGGCGACGCCCGCCAGGCTCAGCAGGAAGCCGATGCCGTGGGTAATGCTGTTGATCGTCTCTTCGTCGCGCGCGACGGCCGGGGAGACGGCATGAGAAGGAGCGTCGAACTCCATTTCACAAGCGTTGGACATTTCTTCCGTGGCGGGCTGGCTGTCAACGATCAAAGGGGAGGCCTGTCTTAGCTTCCAAGAGGGACTTGCCCGAACGGCGGGCGCGGCCCCGGCTGCGGCGGAAATAATAAAAGGGGCTATCCTCTTGATAGCCCCGGCATCGGCCGGCGAGCGGGTTGTGCTTGAGCACATCGGCCGCTCTGTCAGGTTGCCATGGAATTCTAGGTTGCCTGGCTAGTTTAGACCACCGCCGACTGCAGTTCCATCCGTCCGCAGAGGCAACCGCGGTTGGCCCATCCATGTTGGAAAAAAATCCTAAAGTCTTGGGCGGCAACCCTCTGCCGGCGATTGGACCGGCGGTAATTTGGCTAGCACGTCCAGGATAGAATTGACCAGGATTTTCGATCGGCCTGCAGCTTGCTGTCTTGCGTGAGCCACGAAATCGCTTTTGTTGCGGAAGAACGCGATCCTCACCGAAGCGAATACGAAGTGCCAGCTTGAACAGAAGGCAACGAAGGAAACGAAGCGGCTGAGAACAGAATCTCTGAACCACCGTGCTCGAGCATCGCCTTCTTTGTTCCCTTCGTTTCCTTCTGTTCACTGTTCAAAAACTTTTGATCGCGCTTAAGTTAGCAATGCCTGACGATGAATCATTACTTTCTAGTCAGAAGTGCCGATCCGCGTCGGCCATGCCTTGCCATCGTTGCGTATTGATGCAAAGAATGCACCAGTGGGGCGCAACGAAACCTTTCTCGGGCAAGGACTCAGACCTATGAGGCGACTGGCAATTTGCTTGACCGTCGCGGCTGCTGTGATGTTCGCGGGCTCGCAGGCTCAGGCCCAGCATCACCACCATGGGCATCATCACCATGGCGGAATTAGTTTCTATGGAGGCTTTGGAGGTTACGGAGGGTATGGCGGATATGGCGGCTGGGGCGGCGTCGGATATCCGTATGGGTACGGCTACTATCGCGGCTATGGATACCCCGCCTACGCCGCGCCGGTGGTTCCCGCCCCAGTAGTCCCTTATTACGCGCCGCCGGCGTACGGCTACTACCCGTATCCGTCGTCGGGCTACCGTTTGTACGGCTACTGGTAATGATGGAGCGCGAGGCGACTGGCGCCTCGAGTCGTGCTGGTCAGCTGCAAGCTTTCGGGCACGCTTTTGCGATGCTTTGCGTCGTAGGAGCGTGCCCTTTCGGTTGACGGCCGGCGAGCCGCTTGGTTGAAACTTCTTGCCCTGCATGCTTGCGGGCCGGCGTGAGCGCATTCTTCGCGAGCCCGTTTCGCTGTGGCTCTCTTCCTGCGACGCCCCATTTCGATCTACGGGTGCAGGCCGTTGGTCTCCCGGGCCCCCGTTTGGCGTATCATGGAGTCTCCCGTCGCCCATCCGGCGTGAAAGGTTTTCCGCCCTCGGGTGTCTTAGCGGTAGGGAGAACGCCAGATGTACGAGATGCCCGCCACGCGCCATAGCTTGCTGGTTCGTCTTTACGACCCGCAGGACGAGCAAGCTTGGACAGAATTCCTGGAAATCTACGAGCCGTTGATCTATCGGCTGGCACGTCGGCGCGGATTTCAAGATGCCGACGCTGATGATCTGAGCCAGGAGATCTTCCGATCGGTGGCCGCTGCCGTCGAACGCTGGCGGTTGAACCCAGATCGAGGTTCGTTCCGGGCGTGGCTCTTTTTGATCGCGCGTAACGCGATGATCAACGCGCTGAAGAAGAAACAACGACGCCCGCAAGCTACAGGCGATACGCAGTTTCGCCTGCTGTTGGAGTCGCAGCCAGCTCCGGACGACGCGGCGGCGATGGTCGAGTCCGAGTACGAACGGGATCTGTTTCATTGGGCGGCCGAGCAAATCCGCGGCGAATTCCGGCCTTCGACGTGGCAGGCATTCTGGTTAACCGGCGTCGAGGGGCAAACGCCGCAAGCTGCCGCAAAAAGCGTGGGCCTGAGCGTCGGCGCCGTTTACATCGCGCGCAGCCGGGTTATGGCTCGGCTAAAGGAAAAGATCGAACAAGTAGAAGGCCGGCAGGCCTGAGGGCGCTGCGGCGCCGGAGGACGATTGAGCATGGTATCTCGAGCTTCTCACTGCGATCCCAACCGGCTACGTCGTCTGCTCGGCGGGCCAGCGCTCG
>JAICIG010000534.1 GCA_025924495.1 Pirellulales bacterium
GTTGAAAGCTCGGGGGAAAAGCCCGATGCGTTCGGCAATCGTCCGCAAGGTTATCCAGGCATCAACTCGGTCCATTACGACCCTAAGGACGTGATCGTGCCGTCGTTCTTGCCCGACACTGCAGCGTGTCGCGCGGAGCTGGCTCAGTACTACGAGTCGGTGTCGCGAGTCGATCAAGGGCTGGGAAAGTTAGTTGAGATTCTGCGCAACAGCGGCAAATACGACGACACGATGATCATTTTCATCTCGGACCATGGCATCGCCTTTCCAGGGGCGAAAACCACGGTTTACGAACCCGGGTTACGATCGCCGTGCATCGTGAGAGCCCCCGACCAGAAGCGGCGCGGCGGCGCAAGCAAGGCGATGGTCAGTTGGGTCGATATTACGCCAACCATTCTCGATCTCGCCGGCGCGCTGGACGGCAAACAAAAGTTTCATGGCCGTTCCTTCCTGCCCGTTCTCGATGAAGAACAACCGAAGGGTTGGGACAAGGTGTATGCCTCGCACACATTTCATGAGATCACCATGTACTACCCGATGCGCGTCGTCCGCACCCGGCGCCACAAGCTGATCTGGAATATCGCGCATCCGCTGCCCTTCCCTTTCGCTTCCGACTTGTGGGAAGCTCCAACGTGGCAGGACGTTTATCGTCGAGGAACCGATGCTCTCTATGGCCGCCGCACCGTACAAGCCTACATCCAGCGGCCGCAATTCGAGCTCTACGATTTGGAACGCGATCCCGACGAGATTAAGAATCTCGCTGCGGAGCCGGAGCATGCCGAACTGCTGGCCGAACTCAAAGGCGAGTTAAAATCCTTCCAGCAGCGCACCAGCGATCCGTGGCTGCTGAAGTGGGACTATGAGTAGGCGGCAGCCAGAAACGCCGGTCGTCCTCGGCTTATTCCTGCGAATTGATTGCCCGCGCCCCCCCTAGCGGCTGGTCGCTTTGAGCGCTTCCTGCGCGTGCACCACGACGTTCTCTGCGGTCAGCCCAAAGTATTTGGCCAGCGTCCCGCCTGGCGCCGAGGCGCCAAAGCCGCTCATGCCGACGAATCGCCCTTTGGGCCCGAGATACTTCTGCCAGCCTTGCACAATGCCGGCTTCTACAGCCACGCGGGCGGAAACGTTCGGCGGGAGCACTGAAGCCTGATAGGCGGCGTCTTGCTCGTCGAACAGTTCCCAAGACGGCATGCTCACCACGCGGGCCTTCACCCCCGAGAGCTTGAGCTTTTCATAGGCCTCGACACAGAGCGAGACCTCGCTGCCGGTGCCTATCAAGATCACCTCGGGCTGGCCACCTTCGGCGTCGGCCAGCACGTAGGCGCCCTGAGCGACGCCGCTGGCTGCGGCGTATTTCGATCGGTCGAGCGTAGGCAGATTCTGCCGCGTCAGGATCATGGCCGTCGGGCGATGCTTCCAGGACATGATCGTGCGATATGCTTCGGCTGTCTCGTTGGCGTCGGCGGGCCTCATGGTCACCAGGCCGGGAATGCCGCGCAGCGAGGCGAGATGCTCGATAGGTTCGTGCGTCGGACCATCTTCGCCGACGCCAATCGAATCGTGAGTGAACACGAAGATCGAAGGAATCTTCATGATCGCCGCCAGGCGAATCGACGGCCGGCAGTAATCGGCGAAGACAAAAAACGTGGCGCCGAACGAGCGCAGCCCGCTTAGCACCATGCCGTTCACCGCGGCAGCCATGCCATGTTCGCGAATACCGAAGTGCAGGTTGCGGCCGTTGTAGCTGCCGGCCTCGAAGCTGCCGGCGTCGTTCATATTCGTCATGGTCGAAGGGGCAAGATCCGCGGCGCCGCCAACGAGCCAGGGAATGGTGGTCGCCAGGCCGTTGAGCACCTTGCCGCCCGAAACGCGCGTCGCCAAACCCTTGGCGTCAGCCGGAAACGTAAGAATGCCAGTCTGCCAATTCTTGGGCAACTCGCGGCTCTGGATCTGCTGGAATTCGTCGTGCAGTTCAGGGAACTTGCGGGCGTATTCGGCGAACTTCATCTGCCACTGGTCGTACAACTGCTTGCCACGCGCGCCGACGCCTGCCGCAAAGTGCTCGACCACCTCGGGCGGGACCAGGAACTTGGCGTCCTTCGGCCAGCCGTAGACCTCTTTGGTGAGCTGGATTTCTTCTTCGCCCAGCGGCGAGCCGTGGGCATGATGGCTATCTTGCTTATGTGGCGAGCCATAACCGATGTGGCTCTTGACGATGATAATTGTAGGGCGGTCCTGCGTGTTCAGAAACTCTTGATAGGCCGCCGACAATGCCTCGAGATCGTTGGCATCGTTCACGTGCACGACATGCCACCCATAGCCCTCGAAGCGATGGCCGACGTCTTCGCTGAACGCCAGCGAGGTATCGCCTTCGATGGTGATCTTGTTGTCGTCGTAAATCCAACACAGGTTCGAGAGCCGCAGGTGGCCGGCGATCGAGGCCGCCTCGGCGCCGACCCCTTCCATCAAGTCGCCGTCGCTGCACACAGCGTAAATGTTGTAGTCGACCAGGTTGAATCCGGGCTTATTGAAATGCGCCGCCAGCCAGCGCTCGGCAATCGCCATGCCCACGCTGTTGCTAATGCCTTGGCCGAGCGGCCCCGTGGTGGTTTCGATACCACTGGCTTCGCCGTATTCCGGATGTCCCGCACAGCGGCTGTGCAATTGTCGGAATTGCTTGATCTGATCCAGTGGAATCGCCAATTCCTTGGTGGGTTTGCCGTCCGGTCCCGCTTGTCGCACGCCGGCGAGGTGCAGGACGGAATACAACAGCATCGAGGCATGACCACACGACAGGATGAACCGATCGCGGTTCGCCCAATTTGGCTGCTCGGGGTCGTATCGCAGAACCTCGTTCCACAAGCTGTACGCGACTGGCGCCAGGGCCATCGGCGTGCCGGGGTGCCCGCTATTGGCCGCCTGCACGGCGTCCATCGACAGCGTGCGGATGGTATTGATGGAAAGCTGTTCGATGCTTTGCGTTGGGGCACTCTTCGTAATTGCGGTCATGCTTATCAGCCAGGATAGAGAGCTTAAAAAAGATTCGTCGTAATTGGCCGAGTTTAGGGCGAGACGCCGCACCCGTCAACGAGACTTACGTTGTGGCGCAGCAGCAACCGACAAGCAAGAATCTGCAGAATCAATCGGGAAATGCTGATGCGAAGCGGGGATGCGACGTGCTAGCCCCGCTGCAGATACCCGGCGCTCGATTGGAAGTATTTGCGACGTCGCTGGTTGCCGGCCTCGGCGGCGCCGCTTTGCGTTTCTTCCAGATCAGCGCGGTTTGCCTGGCAGCGGCGGCAGCCGACTTCTTCGAGGTGAAAAGCAATGTATTTTGCTTGTCCATCCGGGAGCACGCCCAATAAATAACTGCCTAACTCGGAGCGGGTGGGGCAGGTCAGGCGATGGCGCCGCCAGATATCGCCGAGTGAGTGGATTCCTGCGTCGCGGCGGGCATTGATAGCGCCCAGGCGACGCCCTAGCTCCGGCGCTTGTCTCAGTGCATTCTCGATCGCCGACATTGCCTCGGCCGGCAATGCCTCGTCTAGATACGCCTCAAGCTCCGTGTCGTTGAAGAAGGCTGCCATGCTCGTGCAGGATCTCGCAGGTACGTCTTAGGGCGTTGGAACGATTGTTGGAAACAACTCAGCCGGCATCATGCAGTTCGGGGAACACATCTTCTGGAAGTCCTTGCTGGCGGATGGCAGCGCGGAGTTTAGCCAGGAAGTCGAACTTGTAATTAGCGACGGTCTGCTCGGAAATGCCCAGCTTGACTGCCGCGTCTTTATTGGCGATTCCGCGGACAAACAGCAGCTCTGCACATTGCACCTTCTCCCAGTCGCCACGGGCCCGCCAGTGGGCCAATAACTGGCTTAGCGCTTGAACGAGCGCCGTTTCCTCCAGGCCGCGGCGCTCGCCGCTACGTGCAATGCTGCTCGCCGGCCGTTGCGATCCGGGCAAGTCCCATTCTTCTTGGCTGCTGCTGTTGCCCGCTAACGGCAGCGTCGGGCGACGCCCCTCGCGCCTCAAATGGTCGGTCAATTTGTGAGCGGCGATCGAAAACAAATAACTTTCCAGCGGACGTGCCGAGTCGTAGTTCGGCAAGCTGGTGAGGAACCCAATGAACGTTTCCTGAACGACGTCTTCGCTGGCCGCGCGATGCCGCAGCCTGGTTTCGACGAAAGCCAACAGTCGGCCCTCAAAGCGGGCGATCAATTCCTGCCAGGCGTCGGGCTCGCCGCTGCGGATGCGAGAGATCAACAAGCCATCGGATTCGCTGGTGGTAGACATCGGAATTGGCCGCGCCGCTCTTCAGTCCAGAGCGGCGGTCCGGCTAGAAACCGATGTTTCCGCTGACCAATAACCCGGCGACCACCGCTTCTGCCAGTATCACTGCTCCGGCGGCAACTCGCAAGCGCCAGGTGTAATAGCCCCGGGTTAGCGTGTCGAGTTTGAGGTAACTGAATAAGATGCCAATCAACCCCAGCGCCAGCGCCGTGGCGACACCGGTATGCGCCAAGCGGCCCGAGACTTGCGAGGCGCGATACTGACGTTCAATTTCCTGGGCCACCGAGGGGTGAAACTCAAGCAACTCATGCAGGTTGTACATCGGCCCAAATGAAAACTCCGCCTGCTCCAACCA
>JAICIG010000535.1 GCA_025924495.1 Pirellulales bacterium
CTCTCCCAGTTGCTCCAACAAGCCGGGATTGAGCATCGGGTGCTCAACGCGCATCAGATCGCGGCCGAAGCCGAGATTGTCTCCGAAGCCGGGCGGAAAGAAAAAGTCACGGTCTCCACCAACATGGCTGGCCGCGGCACCGACATTAAGCTCGGCGAAGGGGTCGCCGAGTTGGGCGGCCTGCATGTGATCCTGACCGAAATGCACGATTCTGCCCGCATTGATCGACAGTTGATTGGTCGTTGCGGTCGCCAGGGCGATCCCGGCACCTTCCGCCAGTACCTTTCCCTGGACGACGACATCCTGCTTTCGGGTCTCGGCCCCGGCAAAGCTGAAAAGATGAAAGAGCTGGGCGAGAGCTCATCCGGCCCCTTTGACCAACTCGGCAGGTTGTTCCGCAAGGCCCAGCATATCATCGAGCGACGCCACTTCCGCGATCGGCGCGTGCTGATGTATTACGAGAAAGAGCGGCGGAAGATCCAGAAGCAGATGGGGCAGGATCCTTATCTGGATACGGCCGGCTGACCTTCGCTGCGTGCGCGGCAGAAGGCGGCATCCTGCGCGACGTGCTCTGCTTGCTCGCCTTCGCCTCACTCGAGCGTTCGGCACTCAGCGTTTTTTCGCCAGCTCGCGCAGGACTTCGAGCCCTCGATCGATGGTGTCGTCGCTGGCCGCGTAAGAAATGCGGAAATGCGTATCGCGAGCGCTGAAAATGCCCCCGGGAATGATGAGCAGTTGCCGCTGAATCGCCTCGGCGACGAACTCGCCGCCTGTGCCCCAGGGAGCCTTGGGAAAGACATAGAACGCTCCGCCCGGCTCAACCACCTCATAGTGCTCGCGCAAACCAGCGACGATTCGATCGCGTTTCCGGCGATACTCGGCAATGTAGGGGCTCATGTCGACGTCCATGGCGACGGCGCCGGCCCATTGCGCGGGCTGAGGAGCGCACACAAACGTATACTGTTGCAATTTCAGCATCGCATCAATGATGGGCTTCGGCCCGTGAACAAATCCCAGGCGCCAGCCCGTGATGCCGTAGGTTTTGCTGAACCCATCGATCACCAGCGTGTCGGGATTGAATCTGGCCGGCGAGATGAACGGCGCGTCGTAGCAGAATTCGCGATAAATCTCGTCGCTGGCGAGCACAATATTGCGATCGGCCGCCAACCGCGCCAGCTCTCGCGTTTCTGCTTCGCCGGCAGTCACGCCCGTCGGATTGCACGGACTGTTGAATAGAATCAGCTTGGTGCGCGGCGTGATGGCCTGGCGTACACGGTCGAGATCAACGCGAAAGTCAGAGTACGTGTCGACGAACACGCACGTACCGCCCGCCAGCTTGACCAGCGACGGATAGCTGACAAAGCAAGGATCGAAAACGATAACTTCGTCGCCCGGATTGACCAGGGCCAGCATTGCGAGCACCAGTCCCCCGCTGGTGCCGCTGGTGACAAACACGCTGCGATCGCCATGGCAATATTCGGCATCAATCCGGGCCTGCAGCTTGTCGCGCAAAATTGGCATGCCTTGCGACAAGGCATAGCCATTTTTGTTCGATTCGATGGCGCCGATCGCGGCCTGCTTGATGGCAACAGGCACTTCGAAGTCGGGCTGCCCGATCGAAAGATTAATCGGATTCGACATCTTGCTGGCCAGATCGAAGATCTTACGAATGCCCGAACTGTCGAAATCGGCCATCCGGTCGGCGAGCCGGGCAGGATTCATGGGGGTTTCTCGCTAAACGCTTGAATCGGGGTCGTGCGGCCCATAAACAGATGTACAATCTCCGGCCCGCGTGAGAGTGTATCTTGCCTGCTGCGGGCCAATTGGGCAACCGCTCTGCGCAATCGCTGTACAACGAGCAGGCGGTCAAAGTCACAGCAGTGCAATAAGCATGTGGGCGTGAAGACATCGTTCATAAAACGATGTCCTGCCGGATCTCACGCTAGCCTCACTGAATTTCTCGAGAAATCTCGGAGAGATTGCGGTCGCTTTGGCTGAGCACCGTGAGCAGCAGCGACAGCGCTTCGAGGCCGTCGGCCGCGGCGGGTTGGGAACCAAACCAGTAGCGACCGCTCGGACCGCCGCCGAGCGCCGCGCCGTGGCGTCGCATGCTTTCGTCCATCGATGCGCGCGAAGAGTCGCTGTGCACGACATTGGCGCCCGCTGCCGTCAGCGACTCGGCGGTCGACGCCAACGCACTCTGCTCCAGAATAATTGTGGGGCCGGGATGTGCGTTCAGAATGTGGCGACCTAACAAGATCAAGACTTGCTCCGCGCTAAGCGGCAAGCCGCGTTCGTCAACGACACGGCACGTCTCGCCATCGCCGTCGATCCAAATGCCCAAGTGCGCTTGCTCGTTGCGCACTCGTTCCGCCAGTCCGACGCGGGCCGCCGTCCGTTCATTCCCCGCTTCGCGGAGCAGGATTGCTTGGCAGGCGACGTTCGACGATAAGCGTCGCCAATAACCAACCAGCGGTTTGCAACTCGTATCGAGCACCAGGCGCAGCGGGCGCAAGGCATGAAAATACCCTTCCAATCGAGACAGATAGAGACTCTCAGCTTGGAATCTTCCCAAGCCGCCGTAGGAACGCCTTGGGCGGTCCATTCCCTCGTCGCATTTCTGTTGCACGGTCTCCAGAGCCCCGCCTGCCGAAAGCGGTCGCCGCTCGGCGCCCCACATTTTGATGCCCACGGTATTTGCTTCGCCGCCGGCATTGCCCACGAGCAGTCCGCCGGCGGCTTGTAGGTGGTGCATGGCATAGACAACCGCAGCGGAATTGGCGGCCCCTAGATCGACGACTTGACAGCCCGCCCAGCGCAAACCGTCGCTGGCCGCAGCCACGAGTTCTGACGCTAAAGCGCGCCCGTCGCTGGCGATTACAACGCTCCCGTGCAGTTGTTCGTCCTGTCGCGCTAAATACAGACCTAGCGCCGCCGAAACTCGGCGCGCGACCGCCGGGGAAAGTTCATTCAAGTAGACGCCTGAGACGCCCTCCTGATGGAAGAGACTCCCTGCGGCAGGCCGCTGCCGCGTTTGATCGAGCATGCTCACAATGCCACTCGAGAGCGTGCCGGTATCATGGCTATGAGGGCACTGACGGCATTGAGGATAAAAGCTCGTCAGCCGGCCTAAGTGCACCGCCTGGCTGATCGGATACGATTCATTCGGGCATTGATAAATGACAGGCGCTGAGGTTTGCATCTTCGCAGAAAACCCGACAAGAGAGGTGGTAGAGAGATGATTATTTCCGGCGAACTCTAGGCGCCCGACCGTATAGGGTCAAGAGCAGCCGCCCTTCGCGATGCTTGCTGCTCTTGACTGCAATCCCGGTTTGGCAGCTCAGCACTCACCCGATGCGTTAAGCTAACGAGCGGCCTTGAATGAGAGCCGCAGTCCCAAGTAGAGATCGGTGTTCGCGATCAAATCCTCGCACGGGCAAACATGAAGGATTGACATGGCACAAATCCCCAGCGCACTTACTCAGGCCGCAGTATCAGCAGCGCCGCCCGTCATCACGCTAACCACCGATTTTGGGGTCAGCAGTCCCTATGTCGCGGCAATGCGGGGGGTAATTCTATCGATCAATCCGCGAGCGACCATCGTCGATCTGACGCATTCGATCGCACCGCAAAACATCCGGCAAGGCGCGTGGACGCTGGAACAAACAACCTCTTGGTTTCCGCCGGGCACGATCCACGTTGCGGTCATCGATCCGGGCGTCGGCAGCTCGCGGCGGATTGTCTATGCCGAAATCGCGCAACAGCGATATGTCGCACCTGACAATGGTTTGCTGAGCCGCTTGGTTTTGAGCACCCCTGCCACTAGAATAATCGCCGTTCAGGAGGCGGAGCATTGGCTGCCGTGCATCTCATCGACTTTCCACGGGCGCGACATCATGGCGCCGGTCGCAGCCCGGCTCAGTCTGGGGCTGGATCCGCAGCAGTTGGGTCCTCCAATAGAAAACTTGTTATCCCTCGACTGGAGAGAGGCCGTCATCTTGCCCGGTAAAATCCAAGGCGCCGTTTTGTCCGTCGATTCTTTTGGCAACCTGATCACGGATATTACCGAGGCCATGCTTGCCGAGGCGCCGCGCAATGAAACCGTGCGAATTATCTGCGACGAGCATGAGACTCAAGGTATCTTCCGCGCCTATTCCGATCAGCCCGAATTCACGTTTCTGGCTTTGATCGGTTCCAACGGCCATTTGGAACTCGCGATTGTGAACGACAGCGCTGCAGGCATGCTGGGAATCAGGCCCGGCGCCCCGGTTACGGTTGCCTGGTAACTTCCTCGCCCGGCTCTCAGTCCGAATTCGTCGCATTTGCCTTGCGGGCCACTCACCTCATTACTTATGTCGGAACCATCACGCGAGGATTTGGAGCGCTGGGATCGCGAGGTCGTCTGGCATGCCTTCACCCAGATGGCCGAGTACGCTCCGCTCCTGATCGAGCAGGCGCACGGCTGCACGCTGGTCGACATCGACGGCCGCGAATACCTCGACGGCACAAGCAGCCTATGGTGCAATGTTCACGGCCATCGCCATCCTAAGCTCGACGCCGCCGTGCGCGCGCAACTCGATCGAGTCGCACATACCACGTTGTTGGGCGCCTCGAACTCGACC
>JAICIG010000536.1 GCA_025924495.1 Pirellulales bacterium
GAAGACGGCACGCCGGCCTTGCTCGTCGCGCAAGAAGATGCGAGCTAGCCGTTCGCTCAGTTCTTGAGCAACTTCATTGATCGTGATGAATCGCCCCGACCCGGTGGGACACTCGATCTTGAATTCATCGCCGTAGTAATGGTGGAACTTCTGCAAAGACTCGATGAGCAGATAATTGACCGGCATCCAGATTGGCCCGCGCCAATTGGAGTTGCCGCCGAACAAGCCCGACTGCGACTCGCCCGGCTCGTACGACACGCTCAAGGGGGCGCCATGGCAGGTCAGCGTGAAGGGCTCGTTCGCGTGCGCCCGCGATATTGAGCGCACGCCGAACTCGGAGAGGAACTCCGTCTCGTCGAGCATGCGACGCAGCAGCTTTTTCATGCGGCTGCCGCGCAACAGCGACAACAACCTCCGCTCGCCCAGACCAGGCTCAGCCCAGCTCGAAACCAGCGCCGCCAGTTCGGGCCGATGTTTCAGAAACCACTTCAAGCGGCGCTCGAAGTTGGGGAGTCGGGCCAGCAGATCGGGCTCGAGCGTTTCGACGGCGAACAGCGGAATCAGCCCGATCATGGAGCGAACCCGCAGCGTGACCATGCGATCCGAGTCGGCGATCAACTTGTCGTAATAGAACTGATCCCCTTCGTCCCAGAGCGCCAGACCGGCCTCGCCGAGGTTGGTCATGGCATGCGCGATGCCGAGGAAATGCTCGAAGAACGTCGTGGCGATATCTTCATATGCGGAGTTGTCGAGCGCCAACTCGAGCGCGATGCGCATCAAGTTCAGGCAGTACATCGCCATCCAGGCCGTCGCGTCGGCCTGGTCAAGTCGTCCGCCCGCCGGCAGCGGCTGGCTGCGGTCGAAGACGCCGATGTTGTCCAGCCCAAGAAAGCCCCCTTGGAAGATGTTGCGGCCGACGGCGTCTTTTCGATTCACCCACCAGGTGAAGTTGATGAGCAGCTTATGCAGGATACGTTCCAGGAATTTCAAGTCGCCGCGGTCGCCGCGCCGCTTGCGATCGATCTGAAACACGCGCCACGCGGCCCAGGCATGCACCGGCGGATTGACGTCGGCCAATGCCCACTCGTACGCAGGCAACTGGCCGTTGGGATGCATGTACCATTCGCGCGTCAGCAGGATGAGTTGCTCTTTGGCGAACTCTGCGTCGATTAAGGCCAGCGGAATGCAGTGGAACGCCAGGTCCCAGGCCGCATACCAAGGGTATTCCCACTTGTCGGGCATGGAAATGATGTCGGCATTGTTCAAGTGCAGCCAGTCGTGATTCCGGCCGCGGCGGTGTTCCGAAGGGGGCGCCGGCTGCAGGGGATCTCCTGCCAGCCACTTTGGCACGTCGTACAGATAGAACTGTTTATTCCAGATCATGCCGGCCAGGGCCTGACGCTGGACGCGCCGCGCGTCTTCCTCGGCCAAGTCGTGCTGCAGACCGGCGTAGAATTCGTCCGCCTCGCGACGGCGGAGTTCCATCGTCTGTTCAAAGTCGTCAAACGCCGCCGGTATGTTTTGATCGCTCAGGCGCAGGCGAATCGTCGCGCTGCCGCCCGGGGGAATATTTAACACATAGTGGAAGGCTGCCTTGGTTCCTTTTCCGCGCGGATTCACTGCCGAGTTATTGCCATGCACGACATAGTCGTGAAAGGCATCTTTGAAATAACCTTCGGTCGGAGCCGCGTCGAATAACCTTGATACGTTCGTATCGTTTTCACAGAACAGCGCTGCCGCTTGGCCGTCGGCATACAAATAGTAATTGCCAAGGCCTCGGTGGCTCGCCGCCAGGGCCTGCTCGCCTGCGATAACAATCGCGGGCCGGGCACGGTTCGACGGTCGCCATGACCAGGTATTGCGAAACCACAATTGAGGCAGCAGGTGCAGTGCTGCCTGATCAGGCCCTCGATTATGCGCCGTGATCTGCATCAGCACGTCGTTGGGAACAGCCTTGGCATATTCTAGGAACACATCGAAGTAGCGATCGGCGTCAAAGATGCCCGTGTCGAGCAGCTCGAATTCCGGTTGGTCTCGGCCACGGCGTCGGTTTTCTTCGCGCAGCCATGCGTAGGGGAATTCCTGCTGCGGATACTTATAGAGCATCTTCACGTACGAATGCGTCGGCGTCGCGTCGAGATAGTAGTACAGTTCCTTGACATCTTCGCCATGGTTGCCTTCCGGGTTGCTCAGGCCGAACAAACGCTCTTTGAGAATCGGATCGCGGCCGTTCCACAACGCCAGCGACAAGCACAAGCGAGACTGGTTGTCGGACCAACCCGCGATGCCATCCTCGCCCCAGCGATAAGCGCGCAAGTGCGCATGATCAAACGGGAAATAGTTCCAGCTATTGCCGTCGGCGCCATAGTCTTCGCGCACCGTGCCCCATTGGCGCTCGGAAAGATACGGCCCCCAGCGTCGCCAGTCGGACGACATGCTTTGCGACTGGCGCAAACGTTCATGTTCGGCGGTGTTCATCATGGAGTGCAATTCACTGGCGGTTCATGGCTCCTGCCTCGAGGGCTGTGACTGGACCGCTAAGTATACCGCGGCCGCCTGGCACGAACCGCACTCGCCCTCAGCCAGGCAAAGAGCATCTCGCCGCATGCGTCCATCGGCGACCCATTCCACCTTCGTGGGCTGAGCCCCTTCGAATTTCGACACTGCACCCGGTTCGTCCACCGATTCGGCGAGCGTTTTTCTTTAAACGGCATCCACTGAGCCGACTGCGGATTCGGGGCAGGTTTCGGTTGGTTCTGCCCTTGGCTAACGGCTTAATCGTACTGCGCCGACGCCTAGCGCTAGCCAAACGACTGAAGCTTTGGCAAAGAGCATGTCGGAGCTCTGTTTCTTCCGTTCTTTCAAGCTGGAGGCACGCGGTTTGCAGACAACTGTCGAAACGGGTTCCATTCGAATCGACTATTTGAGGGAGGAAGTTCAATGACGCCTCACGAACATCAAGCGTGCATTGATGCCTGCGTGCGTTGCGCCCAAGCGTGCGAGCATTGCAGCACCGAATGCACTGGCATGGAAAATATGGGGGCCTGCGCGCGGCTGTGTGTTGACTGCGCTGATCTCTGCTGGAGTTGCGCGGCATTCATAGGGCGCGACTCACAGTTTCATCCGGAACTGTGCCGGCTGTGCGCCGACATTTGCGACGCTTGTGCGGCGGAATGTCACAAGCACGAGGCGGAGCATTGCCGCCGTTGTGCGGAAGCTTGCGAGCGGTGTGCCGAGGAGTGCCGCCGTATGGTTGCTGCACGTGCCTGACGGTTGACAGGGACCAGGGAATGACGTTGGCGTCCGCGGGGGCCGGAAATTGCCGACGGGCTGCCCCCCGCGCCTTCGCTCTGGACCCTGTCAATCAGCCGAAAGGCCGACGTCTGGTGTTGTCGATCGAAAATGCCGTTCGGTGGTTGGAAAAAACAGGCCGAAGGCAACTAGCCTCCCGCCCGGCGCCGGTTCAGCATCTAAGCTTTGGCGGCTAGAATCGGGGCATGGAAGAGAATCCGTACAAATCGCCGGCCGCATCGGAGATTGCCTGGCATACCCGCTTGTTCCTTCTTGCGTTCTATCTGCTGGCTGTGATTGGCGGCATCCGGGAGGTGCGAGCTGGCGAATCGCCCATAGTCGACATCCTATTTCCGCTGGCGATGGGCGTCTGCCTGGGCGTTTGGGCAGTCGCAGATTCAAAGCACCGGAGGCGGCCCATCCCATTTAACACGCGTTGGTCGTTTGTCGTGTTCGGAACCTTTCTGGTCCCGTGCTACCTGATCTGGAGCCGCGGCTGGCGTGGTCTCGGTTGGGTGATCGCCAACGCGATTGCATGGACCGTTCTCTCCGTTGCTGCGACCATGACCAGTAGGCTCATCCTCGGAGGCGGCGCGCCACACTGAGATCTCCGCCACGACTGCTTCCTTCCATAAGCTTGCTGGTTAACTAAGTTGGTCCCCTTCGCCGAGCAGGATGACGTTTGATCATGGATACGCCGAGAACGATCATGGGGACGTGGCAAGGGACTTACAGTCAGCGTCTGCCGGAACTTGCGAAGGTTTCATTCAAGCTCGTACTCCAGGAGCGCAAATTCGGACAATTCACAGGGACGGTCATCGATGAATCTGCCGGCGGCATGCCTGGCGTGGGCACGATTGAAGGGCATTTCAAGTTTCCGCACATCGTGTTCGTCAAGCGGATGCCTGTTTGCTACGTCGTTTCGCCTGATGGGCGGCTGCTGCGCTTGCAAGAGTACCTCGCGGAGTGCGGCCACGCCTGCGACCGCGACCGCGACCTGCCGCATCCGCCGATCTTTTATCGTGGCGAATTTGCCGACCCAACGTTCGCCCACGGCACGTGGCTAATCAGGCCTGAACGACTAACGCTTGACGATGGCACGGCGCTAGATATGCCGACGGCGGAGGGAGATTGGAACTTTGAAGCGTGCACGGATCGCGCGGACTAACTGCCGCCTGTCATTGACGATGGCATTTTGAAATGCCTCTGTTCCCGGGCCACAGCCGTCGGAGGAAGCGCGGACGATTCGACTGGGCGCCGAGCAGCGCAAGTGCGGCAGTTTATCGCCGACATCAAGCGGGA
>JAICIG010000537.1 GCA_025924495.1 Pirellulales bacterium
AAGAAGAAGCCAGGAGATAGGAGTCAGGAGATAGGAACTGAGGGGCTGAGCCTTTTTTTCTTAACTAGAACTTCATTCAATGGGGCGGTTTATGGAAAGGCAACCTGCAAAGAAGTTTGAAGAACTCTTGGTTTGGCAAAAATCGCACGCGTTTGTGCTAAAGGCTTATCCATTTTCCGGGAAGTTCCCCAAGGACGAACTATTTGGACTCGTTTCACAATTGCGACGGGCGGCGGTCTCGATTCCAGCCAATATCGTGGAAGGCTTTCGACGTCGAACGCAGGCAGACAAGGCGCGCTTTTTGAATATAGCGCAAAGTTCTCTCGAAGAAGTACGATATTATCTTCTGTTGGCGAAAGACCTGGGTTATGGCAACAGCGATCCGCTTCAGCAAGAACTCGCTGAAATTAGCCGTTTGCTCGAAGCGTACCTTCGCGCCGTTCTTTCTCCACGATCTGCGAATCGCTAACCGGCGTTCCTGCTGCTGCTTGGCTGACACGCACCGAGTTTCTCCGAATCTTGAATCCTGAATTCCGACTCCTAACTCCTGGCTCCTATCTCCTCATGACTCCTGCCCCCATCGAACATCCTGGCGAAACGCAATCGAATGAGATCCGCCGCCGCATTGCGGCAGTTGAGCCGAGTAGCCTGCGAACTTACACGCCAACCTTGGCAGTGTTGGCCAAAAGCGCCGGATGCTGCCACTGGACGCCGGAAGGGCGGCGGCTGGCCGATTTTACCTCGGGCGTGCTGGTGATGAACTTGGGGCACAATCCGACGCGCTGGTGGGCCCGCGTGCTCGATTATCTCGGGGTAGCGCATCTGGCGGGCGAAGGGGAGTTTTGCCCGGCGGTCACGCTCAACGCCTACAATAGTCTCACCGAAATCGAGGCCGACGCTACAGAGCGACTGGTCAAGTTCGTGCAGCAACAGCCGGGCGGCAAGCGCTGCGAGCAAGTCATGTGGGCGGCCAGCGGCAGCGAAGCGATTCAAAAGGCGCTGTGGGCGGCCCTCGATCGCCGGCCCGGCGAGAACATCATCCTTTCGACCCGCGACGGCTTCCATGGCAAAAAGGGGCTGGCCGGTGCGGTGACCGGCAGCGAGCAAGATCCGGAACGCGATCCGCGCGTCAAGTTCTTGAGCTTTCCGCGCGAGGAATGCATCAATCTCGAGCGACGGCGCCAACCAATTGACCTGGAGCCGTACCAGGCCGAACTGGATAGACTCTGGAAAGAGCATGGCCAGCGCATCTGCTGCTTGATTACCGAACCGTATCTGGGCGGCGGCGGCTCATTTCATCCGCAGAAGGAATACCTGCAACTGCTCGAGCGGTTCTGCCGCGAACACGATATCATTTTCATCCTGGATGAAGTGCAGGCGAATTTCGGCCGCACTGGTTCGTTGTTTGCGTTTACCGAGTACGGCGTCGAACCCGATATCGTCGTACTCGGCAAAGGGCTGGGCAACGGCGTGCCGGTGAGCGCCGCCGTAGGCCGCGCTGATCTGTTTGCCAACATGCATTACGGAGAGGCTTCCGATACTTGGAGCGCAAACCCTTTGGCTAGCGCCGGCGTTCTTGCGACGCTCGATGAATTTGAGTCGACCGACGTCATGGGGCATGCGAAAAGGCTCTCGCAGGAAATCGAAGCCGGCCTGACAAAGCTGGCGGAGCTGCCGGCGGTGGCTCACATTCGCGGCGAAGGGGTTGTGTGGGGCATCGAATGTGCGGCAATCGGCGACTATGCCGCGGGCGACGTAGCCAACGCCTGCATCGAGGCCTGTTATCGCGGCGACGCTTCGGGCGCCGCCATTCATCTCCTCGGCGCTCTGGCCGGCAAGGTGATTCGCGTCAGTCCGCCGCTGATCATGCCGCTCGACGAAGCGCGGACTTATCTGCATGCGATGTACAATATCTTCGCCGAGGTCGGAGAGCGGCTGCGATGATCGATCCTGCGGCGCTGATGCAGTTGGCGATTGCGAAGTGCCGCGAAGGCATCGCCCAAGGTCAAAGCCCGTTCGGCTGTGCAATTGCCTTGGGCGATAAAGTCGTTTCGATCGCCCACAACACGGTGCTGGCCACGCTCGACGTCACCGCACATGCCGAGGTCAATGCCTTGCGCGTTGCCTGCCAGCAGCAAGGCGACATTCATCTGCCTGGCGCCGTGGTCGCGACAACCTGCGAACCTTGCCCGATGTGCACGGCGGCCTTGCATTGGGCCCGCGTCGGGCAGGTCTATTACGGCGCCACGATCGCAGACGCCCAGGCTGCCGGCTTCAACGAAATGCAAGTTCCCGCCGCCGAAATCGCCCGGCTCGGCCGCAGTTCCATCAAGCTTCAGCCTGGCCTGCTCACCGACGACTGTCGCGAGTTGTTCGATGAATGGAAGCGGACAGCGAATCCTCGGACGTATTGAGCGGAGATAGGAGTCAGGCTTCAGGCGTCAGGAAAGTCAGGCGAGCGGGGGGCGTCAGCCCCCTGATTTGAATCGGTGGCCACGCCGTCTACTTCTCTTGCGATGGCGGTTGGCGTGGCGGACAATCACGATCGATGAAACCGACTGCGTTGCTCGCGGAGTTAATCGCGTCATGCCGAATCATCGATTTATTTGCGACGGTCGATCGCGGGCATTACAGGGCGCCTCAAAGACGCTGGCGGACCTGAAGCCGCGCGTCCAACAGCGCATTGAGGCAGAGTTTTCTGAACGGTTGTTACGTGCTGGTTGGATCGAACGACTGCGGTTGCGGATCGTGATGGCCTGGCGGATAAGGCAAGAGTTCAACCGAGAAGTGGAAAAGCTGGCGCCGAGGGGCGGACTCTATTTCTGCAATTCCCGATGATTCGGCACGCCTGTCTAGGCGTTCCCCATGGTCCATTCCGGAATAACGCAGCGAGTGTGGCGGCTTCGCAGCAAGCGAATTTCCCTCCGGCTAGTGCTACTCTGCTTGTTGAGTCTGCTGTTAATTGCGGGCTGGCGGGCAATCGTCTGGGAAGTAATGCCCCTGCATGCCATTGCCTTCTCGGCCGATGGCAGTCGGCTTGCCGCGCTGGGCGGCTTACCAGACACCAGCTCAGGCCCGGCGATGCGCTTCGAGTCGGCCGTTTGGGATCTGCAGTCAGGAGAAAAACTTCTGGCGATCCCTTTGCCGCCGCTTACGTACAGCACGGCATACTCCCCCGACGGCAAAACGCTCGCCTTCGAGATGCACAGCGGCGAGATCCAATTGTGGGACGCATCTAGCGGCAGGCGACTGCGTTCCTGGGCCGCAGATTCTGCTGGTATCGGGTGGATGGCGTTTACGAAGCGGGGCGAGATGCTGGTTTCGTGTAAAGGCGAAGGTCCGCCCAAACTGTGGGAGGTTGACAGCGGCAGGTTGCTTGCCGTCGCCCCGCACGCCGAAAGCGGTTCCTATTTCTCGCTCCAGGGCGACTCTCTGGCGGTGACGCATTGGGAGCCTCTGCCTGCCGCTCGCAAGACCCGGCTCTACGACCTGTCCGAGCGACGATTTAAGGAACTGAATACGTTACCGCCGGTGATGCGCGGCCAAGCGCTTTCGGCCGATGGCCGAATGATTGCCGTGGCAGACGACCGCAATCTCCATGTCATCGAGGCGACGACCGGGCGCACGATTTGGCGTCTGGGCGCCTCATCGGGAATGGGCAGCATGACCATCGACTTGGCATTTTCGCCTGTTGAAAATACTCTTGCCGTGCTACATGCCACTCGTGACGGGCCGGACTGCATTAAGATCTGGGAACCCCTTACAGGCAAGTGTGCCAAGACTCTAATAGCTCACACATCGCGCGATTCCTCTTTCGGCCGCGAAATGATTCGTTTCAGTCAGGACGGGCGGCGCCTGGCGGTCAGCAACAGAGCGGGCGAAGTAAGAATCTGGGATCTCGCCTCCGGCGAACAAATACTTGTATTGCCGAATCTCGGGACAATTCGCTGGCAGGCGCCCGTCCTGACGGGGCTATGGTTCGCCTGGTGCCTAGCATGGGTTATCTCGGGCAGACGCTCGACGCGGCGTTATACCGCCCTGATCGATGCCGTCGTAATCAATGCCCTCGCTTTTGGCTTGCTGTTGGCGCGATTGTATGAGACGGGATATCCCTACGACAATCGCCGCCCGGCCATCTGGCTGCTGCTGTCGCTGCAGGCGAGTTGGCTGTGCCTGGCGGTCTTCTGGACGGTCTTCGGAAAGACGCGCTGGCCGTTGCGGTTGGCCGTGCTGGTTGTCGCCGCGTCGTGCGCGTGGTGCTCGCTGCGGATCATAATCATCGAACCAACGCCGGGGTGGAATACCTGGCTTATGGCCGTGGGGATGGAGTTTTTCATGGCGTTCTTGCTGATCGCTTTCGGACTCGGTCGTTGGGCCCGCATTCGCTTGCGA
This sequence comes from Pirellulales bacterium, assembly GCA_025924495.1. The sequence continues at coordinate 4,393 of JAICIG010000537.1, forward strand.
AGTGAGGCGAGCGATCTGCCATCGGCGGCCGCGACGCAAATCAGCCTCAAGGATATGTTGCTGTGGACGACCGTGCTCGCCGGCATGTTGGCGGTCGCTCGGCTGGGGCGGTCGTTTCCGTTGTCGGTCGAACAACTGGCATCGCGCGCGGCCTATGCAGCTTGCCTCGCGCTGGTCGCGGCAGCTGCCGCCTGGTCGGC
>JAICIG010000538.1 GCA_025924495.1 Pirellulales bacterium
AAGCGCCAGCGAGGGATGGCGGTCGCCAGCAGGCGACCCTTCGAGGCCGGTCGCCCTCGCTCGCGCTTCGGGTTAGTATGGGCCGATGAATAATTCGGGCTAGTGTTCGCCGCAGCCGCTTGTTCGGCCCGCGGACTGAAATGGATGGAAGGCACGTCAGGCCATGGAAGGATGCCGATGAAGCGGAAATGGATTTGCTTGAGTCTGGCGATCATCTTGCTCGCTTCCAGTACGAGCCGCGCCTGGAACCACACGGGCCACATGACGGTGGCTTTGATTGCCTACCGACGATTGCCCGAGCGCGAGCGACAAGCCGTTGCTCAATTGCTGCAGTCGCATCCGCACTATCATCGCTATCTGGCGGCCGAGAAACCGCTCGAAGCCCGCGCTGACGAGTGGGCCTTTCTGCGGGCGGCAACGTGGCCGGACTATGTTCGCGGCGATCGAGAGCACCACGATTCCGACTTGCAAAAGTATCATCACAGCGACTGGCATTACATCAACTTGCCCTATAACTGGCCCCGCGAACCAGGCGGCGGCGAAGTCCGCAACTTCCCCCCTGGGTCTTCCAACATTCTGTCGGCGCTCGAGGAAAACCTGCGCATCTTCGGAGACCAGACGGCCGCTGCCGAAGCGCGTGCGATTGCCGCGTGTTGGGTGTTGCATCTTATCGGCGATCTCCATCAGCCGTTGCACTGCGCGGCGTTGATCTCCGACCGTTTTCCATCGCCTGAAGGGGACCAAGGCGGCAACCTGATCGCAGTTCGGCCGCACAAACATCCAGAGCGTCTGCATTCTTACTGGGATCGACTGTTGGGAACCAGCACGCGATACCACGCCATCGATCTGTCGGCGCAGAGAATCGCCCGCGCCGCCGAACAAGACCGCGAACTGTTGCCCCAATTGCAAGCTCATGCGACGGTCGAATCGTGGGCGGAGGAAAGTCTGCAAGCGGCGGTGACATTCGCCTATCTCGATGGGCGCTTGCCGCTGATCGATTATCGTGGCATTGAGCACGGCGCCATTCCCGCTACCGAAGCGCCGATTCTGCCGAGCGGATATAGCGAGGCCGCCCGCGATGTGGCGCGCCAGCGCGCGGCCATGGCCGGCTATCGACTGGTCGCGGTGCTCGAGCAAGCGTTGGGCGCGCCGCGTTAGCCGTCGTCTTCGGGGCAGTTCATGATCGAGACTCGTCGTCCGTCTGCGGGTCGTACAACGTTCTCCGCGGAAGGGTGAAGTCCTTGATCTTGTGATTCGCCTCGTGCAATACTTGGAACCGCGCGGGTGCAACGACGCTTTTTTTCCCGGACAGCTCTAAGGTTTAAGGTTTCTGGCATGATTCGACGCGAGATTCTGCAGGATGGCGCTGTGCGCCTGAGTAGCGACCGTTGCAGTTTTATTTACCGGCGACTGCGTCCCGGCGTGTTGTTGATGGAAATCGCGGGGGATGATTCGGGCGAATTTGGCGTCGCCACTCAGGACGAGGCGGCGACGGAATTCTCGCGTTCGAACCGACCGTTGCTTTTATTTATCGACATGAGCGAAGCGCGCACGCCCGTTACTAAAGTCATGGAGCAATGGACGGCCTGGTTCGAGGCCAACCGCTCAAAATTGGCGGGCGTCAAAATCTTGATTCCGCCGACGGCCAAGGTTCTGCAATTAACCGTCGCGATCGCCAAGCACTTGTCGGGCACGGGCGAACTGATTTCCATTCATCTGGATCCTCAGCACTTTCAGCTCGCGCTGGCGGAGATGTTACCCCAGGGGGCGATTCGGTAACCACTCTTCGAAAGACCGAAACGCGCCAGGTTGATGAACGTCGATGCATCGCTCGGCACGAATCACCGCATCATGCGCGCGGATACACCTGACATCGTGTCGCCCAGTCTGGCGCTGGGCCATAGCCTCGGAAGAACGCTATTTCTCTGCCTGTTCCATCGCCTCGAAGTTCTTCGACAAAGATATCGGCCGTCCGTCCATCGTTCAAAATCATCCTGCAAAGGCCGGGGTGGAGAATCGATCCCCAAGAGAGAAACACTGTGCCGCCCCACCATTCGCTATCGGCGTCAATGCAGGCCTTCGTAATCTCCACTTCGCGGCCCTTGGCGGCCATGAGCTTGCCAACTACAGGATCATTGTATCGCGACATTCCCGGCTCCTTACTAACGCCGACGCATCCTCTTGAGCCACAATTAGACCATGTCGGAATGCCCGAGCAAACCATCGTTCCGGCGATGAATGTGCGTACCAGGCGCCCGCATCTTACGCGAGATTGTCTTTCAAAAAGAACGGTGAAGTCGAGAGCACGCTAAAATCTGGCTCGGCTTCAGAAATGCGAGCCGAGCGGTATGCAGCGGCTAGCCGCACGACTGTAGCCCCTCTACCAGATCCGAAAGCGTGCATTGCAGGGCGCCTAGGGGTACACTAACCGGCATGATCGCCGCTTGGCGGCGCCGTTGACGGCAGTGTTACTCAAGTTTTCAGGAGATCCAGGCAATGAGCAACGATAAGCGAACGTGCCCTGAGTGCGATGGCTCTTGGACGAGGCGCGAGTTCGTAAAGACGGTTGGCGGCGCCGCTCTCGCCGTCAGCGCCATTCCTTTGTCGGGCGGCATTCGCACTGCCGCCGCGGCTCCGACTCCCAAGAGCGCGGCGGAAACGGCGGCCAAGCGCCTGTACGAGTCGCTCACGGACGAACAGCGGAAGGTGATTTGTTTTCCTTTCGACAATCCATTGCGTCAGAAGATCAACGCCAATTGGGCGATCACGGAGCCGAAAATCGCTCAACTCTTCACCAAGGAGCAGCAGGCCACAGTCGACGAGATCTTCCGCGGCGTAACGAGCCCCGATGGCTACGAACGCTTCCTCAAGCAAATGGAGGAGGATGCCGGCGGTCTTAACCAATACCATGTGGCGTTGTTCGGCGATCCTGGTTCGGGCAAGTTTGAATTCGAAATGACGGGTCGCCACATGACGATTCGCGCCGACGGCGACAGCGTCGAGAACGTGGCTTTCGGCGGTCCGATTATTTATGGACACGGCCAAGGAGATGGCGAGGCTGGCCTGCCTGGCAACGTCTTCTATTATCAAACGAAGAAGGCCAACGAGGTCTTCGCCGCACTGGATGGCAAGCAGCGCGACAAGGCACTGCTCCCCAAAGCGCCGCCCGAGAATCAGGTGCCCGTCCAAGGAGCGGCGGCCGCGTTCCCCGGCATCGCCGTCGGCGAACTGTCGAGCGATCAGAAGAACCTGGTGGAAGAGACGATCAAAGTCATCCTTGCGCCTTATCGCCAGGAAGACGTTGACGAGGCCGTGGGCATCCTCAAAGCGGACGGCGGCTTCGAGAAATTGCACGCCGCGTTCTATCAAAGCGGAAACCTGGGCAATGACCAGGAGTGGGACATCTGGCGGCTGGAGGGGCCAGGGTTCGTTTGGCACTTCCGCGGCTCGCCCCACGTGCATGCGTATGTAAATATCGCGAAGCCGAAATCGGCATAGTCGAACCCGCCTTGAGCCTATGCTAAGAACTGCCCGCGAGCCGCTCCCGCCTTCGACGGCGGGAGCGACGTCGGCGGTTTTGCTCTGAGCTTTAACTTGGCCATGACCACGGCGGCAGCTTCCGCGATGGGGCGCGTTCCTATTTGATTCAATTTCTGCCTGAGCAGGAACCAGCCCGCATGAAGGTCGTCGTCTCTTCGCTGGCAGCGCTGTTGTCGTGCTATTCATTGCTGAGCGCGGCCGAGCCGCCAGAAGCCGCCGAACAGGGGCGCGTTGCGATCGTCGCTCTCGGCGACTCCATTACCAAGGGCGTGCGGTCGGGGGTAAAACCGGAGGAAACCTTCGCCGCGCTCGTCGAAGCCCGATTGAAAGAACAAGGTTACAACGCGGCGATAGCCAACTTCGGCATCGGCGGCGAGCGGACAGACCAGGCGCTCGCACGGCTGGAGAAAATCATCGCTTCGCGGCCGCGCTTGGTCGCCGTCATGTACGGCACTAACGACAGCTATGTCGACCAAGGACGGCAGGAAAGCCGTCTTACCGCCGATGCTTATAAGGCAAACCTGAAGCAGATTGTCTCAGCTCTGCTCGAGCGCGGCATCGAGCCGATTTTAATGACGGAACCTCGCTGGGCTGCCACCGCCAAGAACGGCGTGGGCGAGAATCCTAACGTGCGGCTGGCGCCGTTTATGGAGGCGTGCCGCGAGGTCGCTCGCGAATGTCTTGTGCCCTGTGTCGACCACTTTGCCCGCTGGACCGAAGCAGAGCAGCGCGGGCAGGATTTGAATGCCTGGACGACGGATGGCTGCCATCCGAATCCGCGGGGGCACCAGGAACTGGCTGATGCATTGTTGCCGGTAGTGCTTGACGCCTTGCGCACGGACGTTGCCCGCGTTGGTTTTGACGTAAAGCTGGAAACGGTGCTCACGCATGACGACCGCAAGTTCCTTTGGTTCCATCCGCGGCCGGTCGCCATGCCTGGCCTCGGGCGCGATGGTCAGCCCGCGGTCTTGCTGACAATCCAAAAGCATTTGCTCACATCCGATCATTACTCGGGCCTCAGCGTGCTGCGAACCGACGATCT
>JAICIG010000539.1 GCA_025924495.1 Pirellulales bacterium
CATGTTCGTACATCGCTTCGGCGAGCGTGATCGCGACGGAATACGCCTCTTCGCCGCTGGCGCAGCCCGGAATCCAGATGCGGATCGGCTGTTCCATCGTTCGCGCGGCAAGCAATTCCGAGAATACCTGTTCGGCCAGCACGTCGTACGTTTCCGGGTCGCGGAAAAATCGCGTGACCTGGATCAGCACGTCCTGGAACAGCCGGTTCACTTCCAGCGGATTGTGCTCCAGGTAATCGAGGTAGCCGTCGAGCGTGGTCAATTTCATCAGCGCCATCCGTCGCTGCAGCCGACGCTTGATCGTGGGCGGTTTATAAGGCGAGAAGTCGACGCCGCTCTCACGGCGCAACAGCGCGAACAGACGCTGCATCTGCCCCTCCGACATCTCAAAGTCCTCTTCGCCCTCTTCTTCCTCCTTTTCCTCCTTAGCCCGCAGATCGGGATGCCGGGCGATGCGGATCAACTCGGCGCCGATCTGCTCAGGGGGCAGGACCAGATCGGCGACCCCTGCGGCGACCGCATTGCGCGGCATGCCATCGAACTTGGCCGTGTCCGGATCCTGCACGATCGCTATGCCGCCCGCTATTTTGATGTCGCGCAGGCCTTGCGTGCCGTCACGCGCGGTGCCCGAGAGAACCACGCCGATGGCGCGGCTCTGATACTCGTCTGCCAACGAATGGAAGAAGTAGTCGATCGGCGTGTACTGCGAGTGATCGGTCGGACGATCGGAGAGCTGCAGTTGTCCGCGAAAGACTCGCAATTGCACGTTCGGCGGAATGACATAGACCTGATCGGATTCCAGCGGCATGCCATTTTCGACCTGCCGTACGGGCATTCGCGTGGCGTCGGAGAGCAGTACGGCCAGCGCGCTTTCGTGCTGCGGCGCCAGGTGCTGCACGAAGACAATGGCAAAGCCCGGTTTCTCAGGCAAACCCTTGAGTAGGTGCGTGAAGGCCTCCAGTCCTCCGGCCGACGCGCCGACGCCGACGACGAGGGGCGCTGCAGCTTCTTCCGCTTCGGACGGCTGGTCTTCCAGCGGCTCGACTGTACCTGGCTGCTCTTGGTCCGCGAGTTTGCGAGGCGATTTCTTCTTCGTCATTCCTGCGCTCTGAGATCGGTTGGGCAATGCGTGGTTGGCCGGCGGCTTGGGTAGTCGATGACGAGCGGCTTTGCCGCGGGCTGCAGCCCTCGATTTTCGGCCGCGGCATTGCAGCACAACAAAACTCAAGAAGAGAGCATATTCAAACGGGGCCCCTCGCTGGCTTCAGCCCGGCACGGCCAATCGTAATACGTCTTTCCGGACGCCGTCACTCAAATGTGCGGGCAATTAGAGCGCCAAACGCCGCCTTCCTGCACTGAATCTTATCGGCGCCGGGCGCTTGTGCAAGCACGCTTGGCCTTCGCTTACGACAGGAGTTTTCAACTAAGAGAATCTTTGGCGATTTGCAGTTGCCGCCTATTCGCACGTTCTGCAGGTTGTTAAGCTGCAGGCATCAGGGTGGCCGACTTCCCAGCTTATGCTCGCCCAGTCGAGGCGCTCATTCACTTCTAAGCTGACCATCCGCAACCGATGAGGTGCGGGAATGGTCAATTGCTTTGTCGCCAGGATCGAGGCGCGCATCGAGGCGACTCGATGGCTGATCGCCAATTCACAGGCAGTCGTGGAGCAGAGCCAAGCGCTCGTTGCGGAAACCAGGAGGGGCCTCTCCCTGCATCGCACCGAGATGGAACGACAGATCCGAATCGGTTTCGATGCAGGTTGGCAGGGCATTTCAAATTGATCAAAGCTTGATTGATTTCCGTCGCTGTAAGGGACGGCCGAGAACTCGTCAGACCACTGATGTCGGATTCCCGCCATGCGCTGCAAAATGCGACCCGATGATTTGGCGGCCTTACTGGCAGGGCATCGACAAACGCTAGAATCTTGACGCGCATGGTGGATTAGCGCCTGGCAAGCCGCTAGAATCATTTTGGCGGGACAATACTACTTAGGACGGGCCAGCAGAAGGGCAGGCGAGGAAAGGAATGTGTCCTATGGCTACCGCTGGAACGCCGCTTCGCATCCTTGTCGTCGAAGACGACGTCGACACCGCAGAGAGCACGTCGCTCTTGCTCCGCACCCTGGGGCATTGCAGCCGCGCGGCTTTTAGCGGCGAAGGCGCCCTGACAGAGGCCCCGGCATTCCGTCCCGATCTGATGCTGATCGACCTGGCGATGCCCAAGCTCGATGGATGCGAGCTGGCGAATCGTTTGCGGCTGATGCCAGACTTCGGCCAGACGCCGCTGATTGCCGTCTCGGGTTTCGTCGACGCCAGGCATCGCCAGCGTGCGCTTGATGCCGGCTTCGACGGCTTCCTTAGCAAGCCGTTCACATTGGAGGACTTGCAAGGTCTTATCGCTCGGGTGCAAGTTACGATCTGCCAGACGAATGCGGCATCGGATGAAACGAGGCAGCGAGCTGCGGCTACCCGAGAAACGGTTCGCAAGACCCGAGATTCGCTGAACGACTACTGGCTCAACCGGCGGCGCACGCACGACGCCGAATTGTAGAGCCGAGCAGGCTCTTCTCTGGCGCGCCATTTTCCTGGCAGCCCGTTTAAGCGATCTCTTCTTACGGCGCGGTTGAGCCGCGATTGGCGCCGCCGCGATTGGTGCCATTGCCGGAACTGTGTTCAATGATGCGCCGCAACGACTCCGCCTGATCGCGGATCTTTTCCGATTGTTCGCGCCAGGCATCGGCCTGCGCTGCTCCGCCGGGTTGCGAACGCGCTGCCAGAAAGTTCAGCAACGATGCATATTCCTCCAACGAGCGGAAAGCGTTCCATAGTGCGCCATCGACTTGGACGCCTTGCTCTTGCTCCAAGGCCGCTAGCGTATAGCCATGTCCTGTGCGGCAGCGAAACCGTATGATCCGGCCCTCGTGAATCTCGTACAGCGCTCCGTGGCAGTCGGGGCAAGCGTACCCCGACGGAACGCCCGGATGTTCGTCTGCGTGCAATGGTTCGCCTTCGAGAGCAGCCATAGCCACCTCGGCACTGAGGTTATCGGCACTGAGATTATCGGCAGCGGGACTCGTCTCTTCGACAGTAACCGATTCAGCGCTCAACCTTGCCAGCAGCGAGCCCATCTGGCTCGCCGGCAACATGTAGTCGAGATGCGGAACATTATCCATGGCGCTCAGGGGCATATCGGGCCATTGGGCGTCGGCAGGATCCTGGATGACGCCTACGCCCCCTTGGTCCTTGATCGCCCACAAGCCGGCGGTTCCGTCATCGAGCATGCCCGAGAGGAGCACGCCGATCACGCGGCGCTGGTAATACACTGCGGCGGATCGGAACAGCGAATCGATCGCCGGGCGGTTGCGGTTCTCTTTGGGCCCTTTGCTGAGGCGGATTTTTTCGTCCGGGGCGAGCAGCATGTGGAAGTCGGGTTGCGCGACATAAATCTGCCCATGCTGCAAGGTCTCGCCGTTTTCAGGGTGGCGAGCGTTAAGCGGACCCACGCGAGAGAGAAGCTCCGGTAGCAGGCTTACCTCGCGCGAACGTTGATGGACGACCACCAGCACGGCCGCCGCCAGATCGGTCGGCAGGCCCCCCACAACGTGTTGCAATGCCGATACGCTTCCGGCGGAGCCGCCCATCACGATGATGTTGCGCGTCGGCATGCGGCCTACTTTCTCGAGGACAATAATCTAATTATGTAATGACATCGACGCACAGGCTGCAGTATCCGCCGTTCGACCACGAGGCTACGACTTCGTCTTGCGGAATGCGATAGCGGCAAAGCTTGCACGCCGGCTCCAAGTATCGGCTGCGCAACTGGGCGTACATCTTGCTTTCCAGCGCCATCAACGACTCGCTGCCGCAAGCCAGCGCTTTCGCGGCGACCAGCGCATGCTCGTGGTCTAAAATGCAGCGCTCGAGCAGCGCCTGCAGAAGCGTCGCGGACGAAATTGCGGGGACGATTTTAGCGTCTGCCGGCAGCGGGCGGCTGAGCGTTTGCTGCGAAGCGGCGACGAGGCTGCGTGAGTCGGCGATGCCCTGCCTGGCAGAACTCGCCCGATTTCTCGTCTCGGCGGCGATTCGACGCGCGGCGCCTGACGCACTTGCGGAGCGGGCAACAAACTCGCGTGCCTTGACAATGGTCGTCAAAAGTTCCAGAGGCGCCACCGGCTTGAGCAAGCTCTCGCGGAACCCAGCCTTGCGGAGTCCGCGAGCAGATTGGTCGGCGGATGACTTGATCAGCGCGACGAGCTTGATCGCATGAAGTTCAGGAAATCGGCGAACGTGTTGCGCCACGCCAAAGCCATTGAGCTTGGGCAGCGATAGATCGACGAGCATCAAGTCGGGCTTCAGCAACCGGGCCTGATCGACGGCCGCCTGGCCATCGTGGACCTTTTCGACCTGATGACCCCAGCGTCGAATCAGCGTAACAGTCTCGCGGGCCCCGGCTTCTTCATCGGCGACAATAACGCGTAAACGATTGAACATAACTCTTTACCCCCGGGAATTAACCACTCTCCCGGGAATTAACCACTCTCCCGGGAATTAACCACTCTCCCGGGAATTAACC
>JAICIG010000540.1 GCA_025924495.1 Pirellulales bacterium
GAGCCAAATATCCTCATGGTAGTCACGCGTAACCGTACAGCGGTACCAGGTGGGGCTGGGGGCTCGTTGTTCTACATAAGTTGAATTTGACTTCTGTTCTCCGGGCCGAACTTTTTCCAGCATAGCGCGAAGTCATGGACGCGTTGCGGTCCAGGCGGCGAGTTTTTGCGAGGAACGTAGCCCCCGAGTTGAGCCACCATTTGGATCATTTCTCGTAGCACTGGGGGCGACGCAGGCAACTCTTCCTGACGCACGACTTTCCAGACTGCTTTCTATTCGGCGGGTTCGAACATCGCCTCGCAGCTGATCTCCGGACAACTCCGTTCCAAGCGGCACACATACAGCGTGCGCCAGGTGACAATCGCGTACACGGCCAGACACGTCAACAGCCGGTCGGGGACCTCGAAACGCCGTTGTTCGGTGCGGCAACCCGATTTGAGGACGCGGAAGAACACTTCGATCATCCAACGCACGCAGTATTATTGAATCACTTGCCGCACCTGTTCGGTATCGGCGAGTGGCAAGCTGCTCACCGATAGCCACTCCACCGGTTCGCCATTTGTAGACGCGTTCAGGACGACTGGCGAAATAGCCCGGTGAGATTGAGGAACTGCTGAAAGAGGGGCGGCGAGTGTTGGATTAGCGAATGGGCCGTTGGCTATTCCCGTGTCGCCGGCCAACTGGCGCGGATTTCAGCGTCAATCCGCGTCATGGCAGTTTGGTGTTCCTTGACGCAGCGCCGCTCCATTGTTTGGGACTGAATGCTGAGCGACATCATGCGGGCGGCCTCAGCCCTGCTGCGGAATTCCTCGGCTTGCTCCCTGGCCTCGCGGACGAATGCGGCAATCGCTTCTGGCAACAGAGGGTTCCACATGCCCTGATTGTAATCCCCGCCCATCAAAAAAGGCCAGCAAGCCGGCTACAATGCCAGAACGCCCCGCCAATTCCAGTTCAGTTTCAAGCTGCTGCTCGCGGAGACTTCAGATGAAGGGGAGCCATGCCAACAGAAAAGCGACGAAGGACGAGATGGCGCATGCGACCCAAGTGATCCAAGAAGCCTACCCGGAGTACGACGTCGTCTGGGGTAGCCACGGAGACTTCGGAGGGCATCGCGCTCCACGCGACCATACGCTCGCATTCCGTCTTCGCGATCGGATGGGCAAGTACCGCTCCAATGTGATTTGGGTCGCGCCGGAGTCGCTATCAAGCATCACGGCCGCGTGGGTCAAAAAGATGGTGGCGCGCGGTACGAGTGCAAAAGCCAGAGCCAAGAGACGGTAAGGATCGAGGATTAAATAACCTGGCAAACTGCGAAGAAATCGTCGCTAGGTGATTTCCTGCTGGAGCTTCGAGTCGTTGTGCATAGGGGGTTGGCTGTTCCTTGGCGCGCAAAGGCGATCGGCAAAGAGATATGACAATGAGCGAGCGGATCTGCATTGGCATGCTTGCCGCCAGCTTTAGCTGGTGGTAAGAGAGCCATCGCGAACCGTCGTGCAGCCGGCTTTAGCCGGCTTCCACTTGAAGAGGGCGCAGTCCACGCTCGAACCCCACCAGCTAAAGCTGGTGGCAGACAGGAAAAAGCCTGGCCACTGAATTCCGGCGTTCTAGGGATTGGGAAGTTATTCAGTTCGCGTTGCTAAGCTTGGCGCCGGCGCCGATTCGAAGGACCGCCGAATTTCTTCAAACGGCGAAGCCAGGCGTAGCCTGAGGATGAGCAAGCAGCGAGTCGACAAGGCGTCGTCGCTCGGGCTCAATGGTCTTTGAGCATCCGCTCGAGGCCGTCGTACAGCTTCGTGACGAACTTGCCGCCGACTTCGAAAAACTGACCGACCGGTCGGCAGCGCAAGACTTCGATGGCGCCGGTCAGCTTCAGGCCGTCGCGATCGGTGAGCCGGATGGCCAGGAACTTGCTCGAGATCGGTTCGTAATGCAGCAAGCCGATGCCGCGCGTCGAAATGTCTTTGGTTACGGCCATGAACGGTTCGCCGGCCGATTGCAAGTCGTCGCCGATCGGCCTGGCCATCACAGGCAAGGCAATCGGGAACCGTTGTTCGCTGCGGCGTTCGTTGTCCCCCGCGAAGCGGCCATCCTGCGTGTACTGCGAGATGAGCCGCTGGACGAATTCGACGATTTCTTGCGGCGGATGATCGAGATCGGGACCGTTGAACTCAAAGAGCATCATCTGGCTGCCTCCCCAAACAGATCTCAGTTCCACGGCGGCGGTATTTGGAACTTTGTTGGGCAGCAAAAAAGACCCAGCCCTGGTTCAAAGCGCCAAGCAAGGCCTCGCGGGCTGTTCCTGCCCGCTCATGTCTGCCCGCCTTGATCATCGGCGCGTCGGCACGGGACGAATAGAAAAATGCGTTCGAATTAATGAATGGCGTTACCAACGCTTCCTTCAACCGGGTCAAAGCGCACAATGCGACTGCAATCCCACTGCAAAGCCGTGAGATATTAGTGCTGCGCCAGCGCCGTTCGCGCTGGTACAGCGACGCGAAGGACCGGACTCATTCGGAATATTCGGCCCGCCCGCCGCTCATTCGCCTCGGGCGTTCGACCGTCAGGCTTGCTGCTCGCCGCGTCGCTTCTACTAGCAAGGCTATTCCAACAAGCGGTAAAGCGCCTGCGCATCGACGGGCTTCACCAGATGATGGTCAAAGCCCGCTGCCGCCGTGCGCTGGCGATCCTCCGGCTGGCCCCAGCCGGTGACCGCGACGAGTTCGACGTGTTGAAGCTCGGAGCGCGCTCGAAATGCGCGTGCCAGTTCGCAGCCATCCATCTGCGGCATGCCCAAATCCAGGAAGGCGATGGCGGGCGGTTCGCGTTCGGCCTGGACGAGCGCCGACGGGCCATCGTACGCCGTGCTCACAATTTGCCCTTGCAGGCGCAACAGCATGGCGAGACTGTCGGCGGCGTCTTTATTGTCGTCAACGACGAGCACGCGGCGCGGCGCAAGCTTTGGCTGCTGTTGAGGCGCCTGGCGACTGTGTTGCCCGTTCCCGTTTCGGTCGACGACGATGAGCGGCAAGCGAATGATGAACTCGCTGCCGGCGTTGCGGCCGGCGCTGTGCGCTTCGACCGAGCCGCCATGCAATTCGACGAGCCGTTGCACGAGCGACAGGCCAATGCCCAGACCGCCTTGCGATTCTTTCGTGCGACGATCCGCCTGATAGAACATATCGAACAGGCGCGGCAGTGCGTCGCGAGGGATGCCAATGCCGGTATCGCGCACGCGGATGACCGCTTCGTCGCCTGCTCGCTCGGCGCCGATCAATATCTCGCCGCCCCGTTCGGTGTACTTCGCCGCGTTGTTGAGCAGGTTCGAAATGACCTGAGCCAAGCGCACCAGATCGCCATGGACCCACAGAGGATCGGGCGCGACGGAGACCGTCAAGCGATGAGCCTCCGCATCGATGAGCGGTTGCGAGGTTTCCACGGCGCGGGCCACAACCGTGGCGAGTTCAATCGGTTCACGTCTCAATTCGACTTTGCCCCGCATGATGCGCGACACGTCGAGCAGATCGTCGACCAGCCGGACCAGTTGCTCAATCTGCCGCTCCATCATTTCCTGGGCGCGCTCGGTGATGGCCGCATCGGCGCCGGGCAGCCGCAGCACGTGCAGCGAATTGCGAATCGGCGCCAGCGGGTTTCGCAATTCATGCCCCAACAGCGCCAGGAACTCATTCTTGCGCTGATCGGCTTCGGTAAGGGTCTGGTACAGCCTGGCGTTCTCGATGGCGATGGCGGAGCGATGCGCCAAGTCTTCGGCCATGGCCAGATCATTGGCATCGTAGCGGCGGCCCGATTCGGCGGCGATGAACGTCATCACGCCCAGCGGCTTGCCGCGGATGCTGAGCGGGACGGCCATGTAAGACTTCAGACCCAACTGTCGGAGCGTCGAGAGATGTTCGGCGTCGCTGATCGTCGCGACTAACATCTCATCGCTGATTTCGCTCGTCAGTTCCGATTGGCCGGTGCGCAGGATGTTCCAGACGCCATAGAAAGCCGCGGGATCGGGAGGGTAGCGGCGGTGCAGCTCGTGGGCGACTTGTACCTTGGCCGGATCGACATGCGCGACCGCCAGCCGCCGCAAAGCGCCGTCGGCATCGAGCATGTCTACGGCGCACCAATCGGCAAACGCGGGGACGGCCAGCCGGGCGACGTTCTGCAAGGCGCTTTCATAATCCACCAACGCCGCCAGAGCGGCGCTGGCGCTGGAGAGAAACCGAGCATCCATCTCCGCGCGGCGCCGCTCGGTGATATCGATGGCCATGCCGCCGACCAACGCCCCACTGTCAACTTCTCTGGGGATAGGGAATTTACTGACGATCGAGTAATGCAGCACGCCATCTTCATGTTCCAGAGTCTCGACGGTCTGTACGCCCGAAGGGCCCGCCAGCGCTCGCTGGTCGTTCGCTTTGAACTGAGCGGCGGTTTCCGGCGGAAAGATCTCATCGTCGGTCTGGCCGTAGAGTTCGTCGCGGCCTTTGCGGAAGGCGCGAGTCGCCGCATCGTTGGCATAGACGTAACGAC
>JAICIG010000541.1 GCA_025924495.1 Pirellulales bacterium
AAGCGATTTCGAGAGCCGGCAACAAGCGATCGAGATTGGCCAGCGGCTCGCCCATGCCCATCACGACGATATGGCTTAGCCGTTCGTCGTCCGTAAGCAGGCGATTCAATTGCAGCATTTGCTCGATAATTTCGCCCGTCGTCAGATTTCTGGCCACCCCATCCAGGCCGCTGGCGCAGAACACGCAGCCCATCGCGCAGCCGACCTGCGTGCTGATGCAGATCGTGCGCCGGCTCCCCTCCTTGATCAGCACGCATTCAATCTGTTGGCCGTCGGCCAGGGCGAGCAGCAGTTTTTCGGTGCCATCGGCGGCAGTTTGACGGGCCGCGATGGTCGTCGACCACAAACGGAAATCGGCCGCCAGGCCTGCGCGCAACGCCTTCGGCAGGTCGGTCATGTCTTCAAAATCGCCGGCCCGCCGCTCAAACAGCCAGCGGCGGATCTGGTTAGCACGATAAGCGGGCAATTTCCGCTCGGCCAGCCAGGCAGCCAGTTGTTCCGGGGATGCTTCTAACAGATGCTGCACAATTAGTCCTTGCTGCCGCTGGCAGTCTTTGCTGCCACTGGAAAACCATCGAGGGCGACAATCCGCACGAGTACGTCGATTTTAGCGCGATCCACGCGTCGGCCAACCGATCATCCTTCATTCTGATGCCCGTGGCGCCCGTCTCCAAGCCCTATGCAGGCAGTTCCCTTGAGCATCGCCAGACCGCCTTGAGCCTTGCAACAAAACCCCTGTACTGGTAAGAACATACGGCGTCGGCGCCTAAACCGCGGGAACCGACGCAGGTCCGCCAGCGTAGAATACCGACGAGACACAAGAATTCGCGATTGCTCGCGAAGAGATCTTACCGCACATCAAACTCGTTGCGGGATGCAACGTTTTTTCGGAGACAAGAGACTCCATGTATTTCTTTGATTTCAAGTATCTGTTGTACATTGCGCCGGCCTTGTTGCTGGCGATGTGGGCCCAAATGAAGGTCCGTTCGACCTACGCGCTGGCCCAACGCATGCCCGCGCCTTTGAGCGGCGTCGCCGCGGCGCGTCACGTGCTCGACTCGGCCGGCTTGCAGGACGTCGAGATTGAGATGATCCCTGGCCAGTTGAGCGATCATTACGACCCGAGTCATCGCGTGCTGCGGCTGAGCAACGAGGTCTATCAAAGCCGCACGCTGGCAGCCGTGGGCATCGCTACGCATGAAGCGGGGCATGCCTTGCAGCACGCGATGGGCTATGCCCCGCTGGCGATTCGCAATGCGGCGGTTCCGGCGGCCAATTTTGGCAGCGGGTTCAGCATGATCTTGTTCATGATCGGTTTGTTCATCCAACCGCTACACTTCCTGATCTGGGCGGGCATCGGGCTGTTCGGCTGCGTAGTGTTCTTCCAGTTGGTGAACCTGCCGGTCGAATTCAATGCCAGCTCGCGCGCCAAACAGCAGTTGGTCGCTCTAGGCATTATCGACCAGGAAGGGTTGAGATACGTCAGCAAGGTCTTGGATGCCGCTGCGTGGACCTATGTCGCCGCAACGCTGCAGAGCCTGCTGACCTTGCTCTATCTGCTGTCCCGTGCTCAGGAACGTCGCGACTGATGAGTCAGCGAGCGGGCGGCGTGTGGCCGAGGATCCGATCGACAAATTCGTAGGCCTCGCGCCGCACTTCGGGCGGAAAGTCGTGCTCGCACTCAGGGTAGCGGACGACCAGCCGATCGCCGGCGCCTAACAAGTCGTAGACCTCTCGGGCAATCGGCTCGGCGCGACGGACCCCCGCCACCTCGAAGTTACTGTCGCGCACCGGCGAAGCCGAGAAAAAGGCCCGTGGCGCCAAGGCGGCCACGACTTCATAGAAGTCGAACGGCACGCGGTCGGGATCGAGCCCGTAGGCGTCTCGAAGCAAGGGCATGTAGCGATCGCTGGTCCAGCCTTTGATATTGCCCTCGTAGTAGTCGTGAAACGGCGTCCAGCCGCAGCTCGAAACGATCACTTTCAGCCGCTCGTCGAAAACCCCCACGAACATGGCGTTATGTCCGCCGAGCGAATGGCCGATGACGCCGATCCGTTCCGGATCGACCTCGGGCCGCGATCGCAGCAAATCGACGCCGCGGATGTGATTCACGATGCCTTTCATCGTGCCGGACGTGTAGCGATCGGCGGCAAAATCGTAGTTGGCTAGGTCGCCGAACGACGGATAATCGGGCGCCAGCACCACATAGCCGCGCTCGGCCAGTTCCAGACCATAACCACGATTCGCCTTGCCCAAGCCGGCCACAATATCTTTCCCCTGCGCGCCCGTCGGATGCAGCGCCAGCATCGCCGCGCGTCGCTCCCCCGGCTTCAATCCGGTCGGCAGGTATAAATGCGCGGTGACGCGATCGCCCGGCTCAGGCTCCGCCAAGTACGACAACTTGATTCGTATGGCGCCATTAATCTCCACTCGCTCCATTTCGCGAACTTCGAGCGGCGCCTGCGAGTCGTGCTCCGGCAACGGCCCCATCGCCTGCTGCATCCCGGCCAGAATATGCCGCCGACGAATGGCCCAATCGGCCGCCGTTTTGACGGGGTGTTCCTGACCCGAGTCATCGAGATAGACCATCAGCCGAGAATGATCGAGATAGGCGGGCGCCGACGGCTCGGCGGCCAGCAGTGCCGCGGCCAACAACATCCAGCACGGCACGGAGAAATAGCATGTCTTCATGGCGTCAAGTATCCGTGATGCCGCCGCGCGATTCAATCAGGCGAAGGCCAAAAGAGGTACTTCCACTCCCAGGCGCCGCCAGGTGGCCCAACTTGGCCAAGATGCCCTTGCCAACTTGGCCGCCTTCGACACCTGCCGCCTCTCTGCTCCATTCCTCTCCCTCTGGGAGAGGTTAGGCGAGGGCGACCTTCATGTTGGCCAACTTGGCCAAGGCGCCCGCACAAGCTTGGCCACCTTCGACGCCCTCTCGCTCCCATGCTCCGCGTGGGAGCACCTCTTCCGACGCTCTGCGTCCTTTGCGTCTCGCACGATCTTCTCTCCCGCCGCGAAGATGCCCAACATGCCCGCACATACTTGGCCACCTTCGAGCCCTCGCTCCCATCCCCTGCGTGGGAGCACCTCTTCCAACGCTCTGCGTCCTTGGCCCCTCGCACAATCCTCGCTCCCGACGCGAAGATGCCCAAGACGCCTGCGAGCAGTTGGCCGCCTTCGATAACTTGATTCTCCGCTTGCCGGCCGGAGCCTCACATTGGCGATTCTCACGCACCGCCCAGCCAGCTCATTATTTGTCCTACGTTCAGCGCATATCGCGAGCGCCAAAATCCTTTCAAGCGTAGCTGCCCGCTGGCTTGTCCCTCGAGGCGGACCTGAAGATGACCCCAAGCAGACTAACGTCCAAGGTCAATCCGCCTGCGCCGCAACCAGTGTCGCTTTTCGCTCCGCGAAAAGTTGTCTTTTCGCGGCGCGAAAAGCGACTATGTGCCATGTGGCCGATCCCACAGCGAAGCGGACGCGACTGCGGAGAACGGATGGACCGCTTGCCCTAGCCGCGGCCTTTCGACATGTTCAGCACCACGGCAGCTCGCACGAGCGCCTTCAGCGCCTTCTCATCAAGCTTGTCCCCCTCGTGAAAATCGATGGCCCGACGCGTGTTCCCCTCAAGGCTGGAATTGAACAACCCGGCAGGGTCCTCGAGCGAGGCGCCCTTGGCGAACGTCATCTTCACGACGTTCTTGTATGTCTCGCCGGTGCAAATGATGCCGGCATGCGACCACACCGGCACGCCTCGCCACTTCCACTCCTCGACTACTTCGGGGTCGGCTTGCCGGATCAGCTTGCGCAGCCGCGCCAGCATGCGGCCCCGCCAGTCGCCGAGTTCCTCGATCCTGGCATCGATCAAATCAGATGGAGATGGGCCTGCCGCCGCCTTCGCGGCGCTCTTTCGCTTCATGGTTTTCGCTCGCTCTTCGGACGGTCGTTAGTTGGTGGCAAGCGCCACCGCGGGTCGTCGCCAAGGGTCGGCGATCTGCAGGAGGCGCCAGAAAAAGTACGAGAGCCCCCACAGCATTCCCGTCCCCGCCGCCCAGCCCCACGCGTCCGGACCATCGCCTGCCGATAGATGCGCGATGAGCGCCGACACAAGGTTAATGGCAAATCCGGCGTAAGCCCACTCCTTGAGCCGCGGCGGCGCCGGGGCGATAAGCAGCGTCACGCCGACAAGCTTGGCCCATGCCAGTTCCACGCGGAAGTAGTCCGGGAAGCCGAGATGGGCAAATGCTTCCGCCACCTGGGGCAGGTTCAGTTGCGCGTACGCGGTGAAGCCCATCTGCAGGCAGAAGAGCGCGGTGACGATCCAATAGCCAATGGCCGTTGCTTTCGAGCGGGACATGCTCAGCTCCCTGTGCCAGTGGGCCAACCGCGGGTTTCCACGCCGAACTGCTTGGCGTACTCGGCGTGCAATCGCTGCCAGCCGCCGAACTTCAGCGCGTCGCCGGCAACGATGCGCCCGATAGGATTTGCGCTGAGGAGGTGGTCCAGAACGTCGAAGCAGATGT
>JAICIG010000542.1 GCA_025924495.1 Pirellulales bacterium
GAACTCGTTAGGAAATGTAAATCGGGGCGACAGGATTCGAACCTGCGACCTTCTGGTCCCAAACCAGACGCGCTAGCCAGACTGCGCCACGCCCCGAAAGCGTGAAAGAGCGGTTCTCAAGCCGCTCGCTCTGTCATCGTATCGGCCGCGACCGAACGACACCAGAATGTATACAAATGTACACAATCCATTCCACGCGACTATCCGACCTGGCTCTGCCCTTGCCCGACCGATTCGGCGCAGAGGTACTGATATAACCGCTCGAACTCGTCAGCATTGGCGAAGTGGACCACAATCCGGCCCCGCCCCTTGGCGCCTTGTCGGACGTCGACCTTCGTGCCCAGAGCCGACCTCAGCTCCTGCTCTAAGGACGCCACGTGCTTGCTGCGGGTTCGCTTGACGGGCGCCGTCTGACCCTCGGCCGTCACGACGGAAAGCGGTTCGGCGTCGGCGGCGTTGATTGTCTCTTGCACCAACGTTTCGACGGTGCGTACGCTCATCCCCTCGGCTACCACCCGACGGCAGAACGCGACCTGCTCGCGCTCATCCCCCAGCGGCAAAAGCGCTCGCGCGTGGCCTTGTGTGATCTCGCCCGAACGGACCGATTGCTGCACTTCCTCCGGCAATTCCAGCAGCCGGATCAAGTTGGCGATCGTCGAGCGGTCGATCTGCAAACGCTTGGCCAGTTCGTCCTGCGTACAGCCGTACGTTTCCAGGTAGCGCTGAAATGACGCCGCCTTTTCCAACGCATTCAGGTCTTTGCGCTGCAAGTTCTCGACGATCGCAATCTCGGCCGTCTGCCGATCATCGGCTTCGATAACCTGCACGGGCACTTCGCCCCAGCCCGCCTTGATCGCCGCCCGCAACCGGCGCTCGCCGGCGACAAGTTGATAGCGCTCATCGATCCGGCGGACCAGCACCGGCTGCAGCAGACCGTGCTCCTGAATGCTGTCGGAGAGAGAATCGATCTCGGCCTCATCAAATTCGCGCCGCGGTTGGAACGGATTGCGTTCGATATCGTACACGCCGACCTTCAGTTGGCTCGGCGTCGCCGACTCGGTCGTCGCGGTGGGATAGTGCAAAGTCACCGGCGAATCGGGCATGCCTTCCATGGGCTTGCCAAGCAAGGCTTCCAATCCGCGTCCCAATCGTCGTTCTTTACTCACGTTCCAAAACCTCCATGCAAAGTTGGGCGTAAGCCCGGGCGCCTCGTGCGCGCGGGGCGTAATCAAGCACTGAGAGCGCGTGGCTGGGCGCCTCCGACACCGCCACGTCGCGGGGAATTACCGTCCTGAACACAATCTCGCCGAAAAAGTCGCGGACTTCCTCGTCCACTTCGCGGGTCAGTTCGAGCGAGTGGTCGTACATCGTCAATAAGATGCCGCCGAACTTGAGCCGCCCGGGATTTTGCGTCATTACCTGGCGGATGACTTCGATCATTTGCGTGAGGCCTTCCATGGCGAAGTACTCGCACTGGATCGGCATCAGCACTTCATTGGAATGAGCCAAAGCGACTCGCGTGAGCTGCCCCAGCGAGGGCGGACAGTCGATCAACACGTAATCGTAGGAGGTCAGTCCGCCGGCCAGGTGCTGGCGGAGAGTAGCCGATTGGCCTCCGTCGCCGCTGGCCAGAAAGTCGACGTCCTGAAAGTTGCGGCTGCCAGGCAACAGCTCGAGGCCCGGCGTCGCCGTCTCTTTTAGCGACTCTTTCATCGGCTGCCACGAGACCAACGGGTGGCGATCGGCGGGCAGCAGCCCCAGACCGCCCGTGGCATTGCACTGCGGGTCGAGATCAATCAGCAGCGTCCGCGCGCCGCTCTTGGCAAGTGCGACGGCCAGATTGACCGCAGTGGTCGTCTTGCCGACGCCCCCTTTCTGATTGGCCACGCACAGGATCCGGCCCACCGAAACGGTTCCTTCCGTTCACGTTTTTCGCCAACGACGCAATCCTTCGTCGTCCATCGGGCGGGAATTGTAGCAAGCCAGGGCGCAGGTCCAAAGTCCAAGGTTCCCTGGCGATCGCCTGAATTCAGACCTCAAGGCGGCGTCCGAAAACGCCACGTTTCACGTGAAACGGGATCGTGGGGCCTTTGCCACGTATCGGCATCCTGGCAGTTGCTAGCGCTGCCGTTGGCTGCGCAAAGCTGGCGTTTCACGTGAAACTTTCCGGTGCGGGCCGCCAGAAAAAGCGCCCTGCCCTTTCGGCCAGCTTTGAACCCAGGCCATGGACTTCAGACGTTGAGCCTATTCCAGCGGATTAAAGACCAGCCCGCTGAGTAGCTTGGGATAAAAATAGGTGCTCTTGGCCGGCATCCGCTCGTGAGTCTGGCTGATCGTCCGGATATGTTCGACAGTCGCGGGCATGACCAGTGCGGCTAAGGGAAATTCTCCCGTCTCCAGCCCATCGACCACTTCTTGAACCAGGTGCACGTAGCGCGGCTTCGGCAAGTCCGGAGAGCCCAAGAGGGTATCGATCACCAGGCGATGAAGGATGGCGACGCCCAGCCCGCGCCAAGGCTCGCTATGGTCGGCGGCGGCTTGAGCCAGACGCTGGCGGCCGGCTTCGGTGATCGTGGCGACCACCCAGCGCTCATCCTTCGCCGTATAGAGACCAAGCGTGCCCTGTTCGTCCGAGGTTTCTACCTCTTCCCAAACGGTCGGCGCCAAGTCGCTTCCTTCGCCCGCAACGCGCGTGGTGAACGAATCGCCCAGCTTGGCGATCAGCTCAGCCGACGTCATGGCGGGCAGCCCGCGAAACAGCCGGTGCGTCGGCAATACGATCATGCCCGGATCGCTCATGCCGACACACATCATCAGCACGAAGTTCGCCGGATGGTTGGCAGGCAGCGGTCCCGCCGCGCTCAACTCCTCGCGGTAGTTGCAGGCCGTTTCGTAGCGATGATGCCCATCGGCGATAAACACCGGCTTAGGCCCCATCACTCCGGCGACGGCGGAAGCGATCTTCACGTCAGTCACTGGCCAGAGCCGGTGCACCACGCCTAAGTGGTCGGTGGCTTCCAGCGGCGTCTTGCCCTCGATCGCTTTCTCCAAAATGGCCTGGGCCTCGGCCGTCGGGTCGGGATAAAGGCCGAAAATCTGACTCAGGTTCGTCTTGCAGGCACGGGTCAACAGCAGGCGGTCCTGCTTGGGGCCTGACAAGGTTTCTTCGTGTGGGTAAATCTTACCTTCGCCGAATTTCTCCAACCGCACGCGGGCCATAAAACCATGCCGCGTGAACTTCTGTCCTCCATGTTCGAACACCTGGTGATAGACGTAGATTGCCGGATCCGACTCGGTGAACAAGACGCCTTCGTTGCGCCAGTTTTTGAGGAATTTGGCGGCCCGGCTGTAGCGGTTGTTGTTCGCATCATCGCCTGGCTCGTCGCGGTTGAGAATCAAGCGGATGACATTGGCCGGATGTTTCTTGTAGAGCTGGTCCTGCAGTTCGGCGCCGATGACGTCGTAGGGCGGAGCGATGACGTCGCTCAACGAACCGACATGGCCCAAATCGTAACGAAGACCGCGGAAGGCTTGGATTTCAGGCATTTTTTGACAGGTATCAGGTATCAGGAGTCAGGCGACAGGAACAAAAAAAGGCTTCGGGTGTTATCCCGAAGCCTGAGTGAATTGTCAAACCGTAGTACGAAAAGCTCGACCGCAATCACTTGGCGTTGGCGATCAAACGCCAGGCGAGCGACGGCCGCCGAAGTCATCAATACCGATAGTATTCCGGCTTATAGGGCCCTTCGACGGGCACGCCAATGTAGTCGGCCTGGGACTTGGTGAGCTTCGTCAACTTAACCCCGAGCTTATCCAGGTGCAGCCGGGCGACTTCTTCATCGAGCTGTTTGGGCAGCACATGGACGCCGAGGGGATACTTCTCCGGCTCGGTCCACAGGGCTAATTGTGCAATGACCTGATTGGAGAACGAGGTCGACATGACGAACGACGGATGCCCCGTTGCGCAGCCGAGGTTCACCAGGCGGCCTTCGGCCAGGATCAAAATCGAATGGCCATCGGCGAAGGTATAGCGATCGACCTGCGGCTTGATCTCCAGCTTCTTGACGTCTTTCTGCTTGGTCAACCAGGCCATGTCGATCTCCAGATCGAAGTGACCGATGTTGCAGACGATCGCGTCGTTGGGCATCGCCTGCATGTGCTTGCCCAGGATGATATCCCGGTTGCCGGTGGCCGTAACGAAGATGTTGCCGCGTGATGCGGCCTCGTCCATCGTCGTGACTTCGAAACCTTCCATTGCCGCCTGTAAGGCATTGATCGGATCGATTTCGGTGACGATGACGCGTGCACCAAGCGAGCGCATCGAATGGGCGCAGCCCTTGCCGACGTCCCCATAGCCTGCCACGACAACGACCTTGCCGGCCACCATGACGTCGGTAGCACGCTTGATGCCGTCGGCGATCGATTCGCGGAAACCATACAGGTTGTCGATCTTGCTCTTGGTGACCGAGTCGTTGAAATTGATTGCCGGCGTCTTCAATTCGCCGCGCGAGTGC
>JAICIG010000543.1 GCA_025924495.1 Pirellulales bacterium
AACCGCGCGCTTCGGCCCGGCTCATGCCCGAGGTCCGCCCCTCAACGCTATCGCGGACGAGAGCATAGGTGCGTTGAGCCAACTGCCGGGCCAGTTCTTGGACCGACGGGGCGCCCCAGAAGGTTGACACAAAGTCAATGAAACTCATGTCTGCTCGCTTCCTGCTGCAAAACCATGGGCGAAAACCGCCGCCTATCCCTACCCATCGTTCCGCAAGGCCATTCTTCTTCAGCGCATTTCGCTTGAAGATCCATGCCGGATGGACCAGTTAATAAAGCGAAATTTACCGGCCAGCGATCCGCGCGAAGTGACGTTGAGTTTGCGGGCGGCGCCAACCAGTCGCGTAGTGCTGCTGGCAAACCGTTGTACTTGCCCATGTTTCGAATCAGGATCTTCCGAAGGGAAAGGTCCGACGCATGTACTTGACGATCGCCGATGAAAGACCGCGGCGTTTACTCATGCAGCGGCACTGCAAATTGAGATTGCGCGCCTTGTGGCATGATCGTAGCGGGGATCGGAACACATGGGGCGCTCGGCCGAAAGCCCAAAAACAGCAAATGCCCGCGCGCTTTGATCTCGCCGCCAAAGTGCAATGATTGGCGTCGAGACCATGCACTGCAAAGCGGGCGTTGCCGTGACGACCCATCAGGCGAGACTCCGACGTCAACCCGCACAGGAAACGCAACGAAATCGCCACCGCGATTTGGCGCATTCGCCTTCTATAGAAAACATCGCCGATCAAACGCTGGCCGGCAGTTACCGGCTGTTGAGGTACACGGTTGAATCACGCGGCCTCGCAAGTTCGGAGTGTTGCGGCGGGCTTGCTGGCAGCCGGCTTTTTGTTAATATCTGGCATCGCTGATCTCGGGGAAATGGCGACTCCATTTCAAACGGGGCGTTGACGTCGCCCCCCATCGACGGCCTCCCTGTCATCGGCTAAAGTACAGGCTGCACGGTACTTAAGGCGCTGTAGCCAAGTGGCTAAGGCAGCGGATTGCAAATCCGCCACCGTGGGTTCGACTCCCACCAGCGCCTCTTTTCTTTCAACGACTTCCGGCAATGGTAAAGAGGCAAGAGGCCAACTACCGCCTAGAACGCAGCCCAACGAGCCACAGTTGCGGAAGGCTGGGTGACGAGAAGCCGATGACCAGGCGGCGGCATTCCAACTACCGTTTTGGCGTGCCGAAATTCTTCGGCCCGCGCGGAACCATCTGAACTCGATCATCGAGAAAATAACCGGCATCCACCAGTTTCCTCAAGGATCGGCCCGCTGAGGGGATGCACGTTACCACGGAATTCGACCGCGCGCACGCCTTCGCCACGCAGCTTGTTAACGCCTCATTCGATAGCCCTTCTATCACGGATGAGTTGCCTTTCCTGACAAGGAGAAATCTCTCGTTCCGTCAGGCATTGATACAGCGTTCCTTCATCCCTTACGCGTACCCTAGAATTGCAAGGCGCCTCGGCATCGAAATGCTTCTGGGAATTGCCTCGGCTATCTCTGCGTCGGGTTTCGCTGCCTGATCGCGAGGTGGAACATAGCGCCGCTGAATCCGGTGAATAGTCCGCAATCCGCCGAGGCCCCAGCCGCCGCACGTCGAAGATCGTGCCCGGCTTAGCAGATCAAAGCCAAGCTCGCGTTACTCGCTCTGTAAGCCTGGCGGGACGTGCCCAGCGGCGCGATTGAGCCCATCAACATGCCAGGCGCGCAGGCTGGCGAAGAGAAAGACCAAGGCGCTGGCCCATTGCAGGGCGCAAATGGTGAGATAGACCTCGTGCACGGCATAGAATCGATCGTGATCTAAAACGTCCATCGTTTTCACATCCAGGAAATGATCTAGCCGAGGATGCAACCACGCCAGCGCGCCCAAAGCGAGCGCCATGACGAGCCAGGCGAGGGCTCGCAGCCGGGATTTTCTTTCGGTAGCCGCCATGTCCCACAACAGCAGCGGTAGAGCCGCCGCGCCGGCAAGATTGAGATAATTCGTCACGCGGCGAGTGACAAAGCCTTGCTCGACGGACGAACCCAAAACTTGTTCGCCCAGGGGAACAACGACCGTCGCATAGAACGTAAACCCGCCTTGCCAGAAACCCAAAGCGGCCAGCATCAGCAATCTTCTGAGCGCGGTCGCCAAGCCTAGTCCACCTCCAAGACCTTGCCGCTGGCCGTGACGCGGATGTCGCGAGTTTTGCCGCCGCTGGTCTTGCCTCGCACCTCGAAGACTTCTTCCCCTTCTTTTTCGTTCTCTTTCCAGGCCGTGTCGAACTTCACGTCAGGCAACTTCTCCTGGGCGGTCTTGAGCACCGGCTCAGGAAGCTTGTCGAGCGGGACCATTTCGGTCGGTTCCAGCGCCTCCCCGCAGCCAGCCGCCATCAACATCAACGGTCCGATGAACCATGCCGTGAATCGCATTCAATTGCCTCCGGAGATTGCTTCATTGCCAGCTCGGGTTGTCAGCGCCCGATAACTTCGGTCATCGAGCGACGGGCTCAAGAACGACACGTGCCCGTCGGCGAATAAAAACTGCACGCCGCCGCCGCTGTGCAAGCTGTAAAACTGGTTGACGTGCGAGGTCCGTTCGCCGGGGCCGAAGCCATCGCCCGTGTGGCCGAGCACCATGCCCGAGTCATTCTCGGGCGGGCCCGTCCCTACGCCGTCCGACGGATCGGGAACGATCACCGCGCCGGCGACGATGCCGACCCACGTTGCTGGGCCGAGCAGCATCGATCGCTCGCCAACCATCAACGTGTTGGAGGCGCCATCGACGATGTCTCGCAAGCTGACCTGGCTATTGCGGAAGAACACGCCATCGCCATCGACGCCGGGTTCCGTCGTGCCATACACGCCGACATAGTTTGCCTCGGCAATCGAACAGATCGGCGAGTTGCTCGGCGGGCCTTCGTTGACCTGCCACGCCCGAGTCGATGGATCCGAAGGGCAGAGAAAGACAGGAAAGCTCAGCATTCTTCCTTGGGCATTGACGGGGTGCTCCACCGGAAGATCCAGGTCCAGCATTCCTAACGCCGATGCTTGTTCCAACTGCGGTAGCATAAGGGTGGCCCAGCCCCAGCCAGGTCCAGTGTCATCGCCCAGGCTATCGGCCCCCGAAAGATAGCCGGACGGGAAGCTCTGCGCCGCGTCGTGATAGCTCTGCAGACCGAGGCCGACCTGCTTGAGGTTGTTGGCGCATTGAATTCGGCGCGAAGCTTCTCGCGCCGCTTGGACGGCAGGGATCAGCAATGCAATCAACAGCCCGATGATGGCCATGACCACCAGCAACTCAACGAGCGTAAAACCTGGACGTGTTTTGATCATGCGGCAATTCCATCGGCTCGAGCGCCGTAAGCCGGATCGCTGCCAACGAAAAGGCATTATAACGCAAATCGCCGCCGGATTCTCTCGGCGTCTTCAGCTAGTGAAGGCTGGCATCGGAGTCCGCAGGGCGCCCGCCTGACGTTCTCAGCGTTCCGCGTGTTCGGCTCTATGCTGCAGCCGCAGCGGCGCTAATCGAGCGCGTGGACGACCAGTTCGCCCGGCGCCTCGAACGCTAGCGTCGACGGCGATTCTCGACGAACGAGTCGGTAGCCGTAGGTGCGGGCGACGAGCAGCGTGGCGATGGTGAATGCTTGTGAAATTATCGCCACGAGCATGACCAGGAAATAATCGCGCGGCTCCAGATCGAAATAGAACGGAGGGATAAAGCCCGTCAGCAGGGCGAGTCCCATCGCGACGCCGAGTTTCGCCTTGATTTGTCCGCACGATAACGTCGCCCAGAGAGCGGCCAGCGAAGCCTCCGCCAGGCAAACTGCCAACACAATACACACGACAACGATCTCGAGCGTCTCGCTTTTCTCGGTCGCCCGCACTAACCGGCCTGCGGTCAGGACAACTGCAACGGCTACGACGAGCGCCATCATATGCCGGAGTGAAAACTGCAGGGCGCTGGGGCGTTTGTCCGAACTTGGATCGCGCGCCAGCGCAAAGCCGGGCCGCCATCTACTCGTCACCATCAAGCTGGTCCACAGGGCGCCAATCGCGCAGGCGACCAAGGCAAAAGCAATGAGCCACTGGTCGAGCCTGCCGGGCGAACCCATGGCAAAGGCAAGATTCAGCCACAGATAGATTGCTCCGGCGACCAGACCCGCCGCGTGTTTCGATGTTGTCTTGGAGCCAATGCACCTCCAAATCGCCAACAGCGCGCACTGACTGGCGGTGGTCGCCAGGTATAAGACGGGAATGGCTTCCGCGGGCCCGGGAGGATAATCCGTCGCCAACATTGCGCCCGTGATGAGCCCCGCCGCGACTTGCAGGCCGACTGCGATTCCAAGCCGCTTCATGATTCAGGGCCTTGCCGTCGTTCGATTTCGCGGTCTGCCGTCCAGGACGCTGTTTTTCACGGTGATGCGGTAAGCGCAGCAGGAAGCAGTATATCGCCGCCGAGCCATACCTGAACGGAGAGAAGTAGGTATGCAATCGGGATTATATAACTTCCCATTTCCTAGCGCGC
>JAICIG010000544.1 GCA_025924495.1 Pirellulales bacterium
CACTGGCCGGCTCGGCGATCAGCCCGGCTCGGACGAGAAAGGCCAGCGTCCGCTCGACCTTTTCGTCCAACGGCAATTGCTGCATGTAATGGTCCTGGAACGCCCAGAGCTTTTTCGGATCGAAGCTGGCCGGCGCCTTGGTGACGCGCTCCAGCGAGAAGTTGTCGATCATCTGCTGTCGCGTGAAGAACTCGGTCTTGTCATCGAGCGACCAGCCGAGCAACATCAGGTAGTTGATGATCGCGTCGGGCAAATAGCCGACTTGCTCGTAGAAATCGACGATCACCGGATTGAACGCTTCAGCAGCCGTGGAAAGCCCCAGCGCCTTGGCGATCGCCAGCCCATGCTCGTTGACCAGCGCGAAGTCACGGTTCTTCAGATACTTGTCGAGTTTGCGCTTGCTCAGTTTGTTCTTGCTGCCCGGCTCGGCCACATACGGCAGATGGGCATACTCGGGCAGCGGATAGCCGAGCGACTGGGCGATATAGATTTGCCGCGGCGTGTTCGACAGGTGCTCTTCAGCGCGGATGACATGCGTGATCTTGAAATCGTAATCGTCGACCACGCTGGCCAGATGATACAAACACGAACCATCAGCGCGCTGCACGACATGGTCCTGCTCGCGGGCCCATTCGAATTCGACATTGCCGCGAATCAGGTCGGGAATGACCAGCTTCCCTTCACGCGGCATCTTCAAGCGAACGACTCCGCTGCGTCCTTCGGCGGCGAACTCTTTGGCATCGGCCTCGGTTTCGGCCATCCAGCGGCGGCTATAGAGAAAGGGACGCTTTTCCTGTTCGGCGGCTTGCCGCTCGGACTGCAGTTCCTCGGGCGTGGCGAAATCTCGGTAGGCGAAGCCGCCGGCCAGCAGCTTGTCGACGGCGGCCTGATACTGCGGCAGCCGCTGCGACTGGTAGTACGGCTCATAAGGACCGCCAAGTTCGGGCCCTTCATCCCAGTCGATGCCCAGCCAGCGGAAGCCGTGCAGAATCGGCGCCAGCGCCGCCTCGACATTGCGTTGCTGGTCCGTATCGTCGATGCGTAACAGAAACTGCCCGCCGTGTCGGCGCGAAAACAGCCAATTGAAAAGCGCCGTGCGGACGCCGCCGATATGCAGGTAACCCGTCGGACTGGGGGCGAAACGAGTGCGAACCATGAAACAACCGAGAGCTGGATGGCGTATCGAAAACGCTCAGCTTAGAGGCGCGAGAGCAAGATGAAAAGTCGGAAGTCGGAGGTTGTCGGAAGTCGGAAGTCGGAAATCGGAGGTCGGAAATCGGCGGTCGGAAAGGCGAGCCTTGGCTGGCTCCGCGAATTTTCCAATGTCCGACCTCCGACTTCCGACTTCCGATTTTGCCTCAACGTCCCGCGCCGTCTGCCGTTTCTGTCGGAGCCAAAAGCGCCTCATAGCCCGTCTTCCAGAGAATCATCGGCGTGACCGAGGGGCTGATGCGATCAGGCGGCAACGTTTCTTCAAGGTAATAGATGATCTCGACGTTCTTGACCTTGCGCTCGGGTTGTCCGCCGGAATACTGCTCGTTCCAGCGCTGCTCGAGCCACTGCGCGCACTCGCGCAGCGTGGGCGTGTACATCGGCTCCCACAGGCTCATCAGGTAGCGGCGCCAGCGTTCGTTGCGATAAGTCTCGAGCACGCTAGAAGGCTTGGTCAGCGGCAGCGGTTCACTGGGCTCCCAGAGATTCACGATGCTGCCGTCCTTCAGCACCCCCTTCATCACATACCAGCCGTCGTTCATCATCGGCTGCGGCGCGAACATCCACCACCACTGCTCGAGCCGCGTGATGCGGCCCGGAATACTCCAGCCTTTAGGGAAATGCACCGCCTCGCGGAATCGCGGAGAGAGTTCGTGCAGATTCCAGACGGCCGTGTACAGCAATAGCCCGCTCACGATGGCGCCGCCTGCTCTGCTGAGACGGAAATCTGCAACGGCGGGACGCGTGAACACGCGCTGATCGAGCCAGGCCAGCATGCGCTCGATGCCGGGACGTATTGCCGACGCGCTGATTTTGCGCTTGCCGAAGCGGCGACCCAGCGCATCCCAGACGACGCCGGGAACAAACGGCAGCCAGGCGGCGATCACGACCCATTCCAGAATGCCAAGCGCCATGGTCAACGCCATGCCCAAGTGCAGCAGCCAGAAGCAAAGCACCACAAGTGCACGCGGCCAGCGCGTCAGGAAGGGGCAAAGGGCGATGCAGGGCCCGACCAACTCGAGCCAATACGTGCAGAAGGTCAAACCGCGCAGCAACTCCGGATAGCCCAGCAGCCAATGCCCCAGCGGCGTAGTAATGATGTCGACGTTGAGTACGTAATAAATGGCCGAGTAATCGCGGGTCCAGATCGGATCGTTCTTGGCGGCCGCCGTGAACCAATACATCACGGCGACCTGCAATAGCAGCGCGGCGCTAGCGACTGACAACACCTTTTGTCGTCGCGGCTTGCCGCTCGCGTCGCGGCGACGATCGACGCTGGCTGCGCCGCCCAGCGGCAGAAACATCGACCAAATCATGATGCAGCGCAGCAAGGTGTCGCCCGCATCGAGCACCAGCGGATTGCGGGCATGCAGCGAGCTGAGCAGGACAGAACTGGCGATCGTACACAGTCGAGTGCGATACCCGACGAGCATGCCGGCTGCAAACAAAGCGGCCATCAGGAACAGGACTGCTTGCGCCCACGATTCGCCGCTGAGCATGTGGAGCGACCATTGATAGCGCACCTCGCCGTCGTAGGCACCACTTTGCTCCAGGGCGATACGAGCCGACCGCGGGTAAAACCCATGATCGGTATAGTGGTCGCTCAAATCGACGGCGCGAGTCGCCAGGTCGACTAACAGCACCACGGCGACTGCGATGCGAAATGCGGCCAGCGAGCGCATGTCGATGGCCAGCGGTTCGAGCAGGGCGCAAAGCACGCGCCGACCGCGCGAAGCGTGCGGTTCGCTGGCATGCGCTGGCTGTTCCATGATCGCAAACCCGTGCCGTGGCCGCCCCTCGTTTAGCTTAGCACATGGCACGCGAGCGGCGGTAAAAGCCGTACGCATGACGCAGAGAAACCGCAGCCATAGTCGCCTTTTGCTCCGCAAAAGTACTTCTTTCGTGGCAGCGAAAGACGGCGATCTTGCGGCCGAGACGAATCATTTGCCGTTCCGCGCAGAACGTCGCGAATCCGTGCCCCAAAGCGGAATAGTGCATTCGCTGCTCGGCAGATTAAACCGTTGATCTACGCTGATCGGCACTGATCAGCGATTAGCTTCCGCCGGTAGCGTGGTACAGCAGATCGAGGACACGATCGCTATGGCGATGACTTAATTGTCATCGTCGTCTTGATGGCGCCGGTCGCGCTCGCGTCGCATGGCTTTCCGTTCGGCCTTGCTCATCCGGCGCTCGTCGCCGTAGGAATCTTGCTCGTCTCCGCGCGCTGGCGTTTTCACCTTGCGGTTCTGGCGAGCAGGCGGTTCGTCGTCGTAATCGTATTCGTCCTCGACTTCGGCGCGGCGAGAACTTGTTTTGGCGGCTGCGGCCACGGCCGGCGCGCTTTTCGTCGACGGATTTTTGGGGGCAGGCGGGCTGGCGTGTGCTGAATCGATCTTGGTTTTACGGAACCACGATTTGCCCGCTGGCGCCGGCACGGCTGAGGGTTTGGCTTCCGCTTCCGCCTTCTTCTCCGTCTTGGCAGGCTTTTCCGCCTTGGGTTTCGCGGGCTTTTCACGCTTTGCCGATATCATGCCTTGCGCGTCGAGAATCACGTAGCGAGCGTGCAGCGTCATGGTCAGCAACAGGAACAGGTTGCCGACCATTTCGCAACCTTCCTCGAGCATCACTTCGCGTGCTCCGGCGTCGGGCATGATGAACCCGAGCTGAGCGAGGACCGCGGTCAGATAGCACCCGGCGGTCAACACGAAGGCCGTGGTCGAACTACGGCAGTCGCGGATTTCGAGCAATAACCTCAAACCCACGCCGCCCAACACCAGCGAGTAAGCGCCGACCCACCAGATGGACCCGTCGCCGAAGCCGCGCTGTCCTGTAGCATAGGACATCAATTCCTTAAAGCCTTCGTGCAGGCTGCCCCCTTCGTCCATGCTCATCACCAGCCAGCAGCCCGCGCTCCAGAGCCAAACCCGATAACGGCCGTGATAGTCGTCGGCCTTGTGGCGGCGAATGGAATAAACGATGGTCGACGTCAGGCTGGCCAGCAGCAAAGTCGTCGATGAAAACCAGACGGCCAGGCTGCCTTCATTATCGAGATCGAAGGCGGCGATGGTGCCGTCGCTGGTGCGACGGGCCAACTCGGGCATGTAGGCGTACAGCGATTCTAGTCCGGCGACGATCGTGACGCCTGCTAGAAACAACAGTGCGATGATGCTGTAACGCTGCGGAATGAAATCGGTGATCCGTGGTTGCCGGTCCATCAAGGCCGCATCTCCATAAGGGCGCACATGGATTGCCGAGCGACGTCGCGTTCGCGGCCGCGAGTTCGTCTTTGC
>JAICIG010000545.1 GCA_025924495.1 Pirellulales bacterium
GACCTCTTGACCCCCAGTCAAGCGCGCTAGCCAGGCTGCGCCACGCCCCGAAGCGTGTGGTTCGGTCGGCCGCCTGGTTGGCGAACCGGCCGAAGAAGCGAGTATGGCAGATCGAGGAGGGGTTTTCAACCGCATCGCGGGCATGCGGTGATTCGATCTGCGCCGGCGACTCCATCGACGCTGAGCGTCGGAAGGCGGTTCCCACGCGGGAGCGTGGGAACCAGAACAAATGGCATCGGCCCTCACCCCGACCCTCTCCCAAAGGGAGAGGGAGTTGCTTTGCAATGAGCTAACTCGCTCCGAAAGGATGAGAGAGTCGCCGTGCAAGTTTGGTTCGGCCAATTCCTTTGACCGCCGCGCTGCGGCTATCGGCTTATGCCTTGCCCTTCATGGCGGCGGCGAGAATCTGCGAGGTGCTCTCGCGCATGATGCGCGGATCGACCTGCTTGCCCTCGACCAGCGTCTTGCGGACGTCCTTGCCGGAGATGAATACAGGCTTTTCGTCCTTGTGCAATTCCATCAGGTCGACGCGGCCGGCCGATTCGTAGTAGGCGGCGAAGCCCACCTTGACGGGCTGAATCTTCAAGTCGCCGGCGAGCTTGCCGAAGATCTCCTGGGCGTCGAAGTCGCCCCAGATCGCCGTGCCGTCGTGGTACGGTGCGTCGGCGTGCTTGCGGCCGATGACGATGTCGGTGAAGCCGAAGTTCTGGCGGTAAATCGAATGCATCACCGCTTCCTTCGGGCCGCCGTAGAACATCTTGATGTCGACGCCCAGCAGGATCACGCGGTCGGGCACGCTCTCTTTGCGCGGACCCCAGAGCTTGGCGTCGCTATCCCCTTCGCCAAGCTGACGCTTTTCGATGAGCGCCTCGTAGGTTTCCATGCGGACGTCTGCGGGCACGTCGTCTCCCTTGGTCTCGCCGATCAGCGGATTCAGGCAGGCGCCCGCGTTGTGGCCGGCGCGGAGCAGTGTTTCCAGGCCGTAGACCAGCGCATACTCGTGAGCGCGGTGCAGCGGGTTGCGAGTCTGGAAGGCGACGATGCGATCCCAACCTTTCGAGGCCAAGAGCGAACGCACTTCGCGCGGCGACAACACGTACTTGCCGAGCTTGGGATGTTTCGGCTGCGGAAGGACGCGAATCGTGCCGCCGATCAGGTGCGTCTTATCGGCGTCCCCCTTCAGCACCATGTCGGCGCCCGGGTGATCGGTCCGTTCGGTGAGATAGACGCTCTTGAGGTACTTTTCTTTATCCCACGGAAAAACATCGGTAATGTCGAGCGTGGCGACGATGTCGCCGCTCTTGTTCGTCAAAGCGACTCGCTGGCCGGTCGCCAATTTGTCGGCCAGTTCGCTGGTGACGGGGAAGGAAAGAGGAATGGTCCAGGCGTAGCGCTTGCCGCCATGTTCGATGTAGGCGTGATCCAGCACGCTGTTGTAAGTGGCCGAGTCCATGGGGCCCGTCAACGGGCTCAGCACGCCGTCGCCAAAACGATAAACGGTCGACAAGTCGGCGTCGGAAATGGGGACGCGCGCCAGTTTGGCCGCTTCGGCCTTGAACGCTTCAACGTCACTGGCGGGGACCATGCGGCAGACAGGTTCTTTCAGGCCGCCATGAGGAGGAGGGAGCTTCGACATCGATCGTTTCCTTCGCAGACGCTATCTGTGAGAAAATGCGGGTGGGGTGAAACGGGCAAGTATAAGGGAAGTTGCGGGCGGCGAAAAGCCGACTGAAGCGGCCCTGCAGCGGGCAAAAAGGCCGCATTTCCGTCAAGACTTGGGCCGGATTTCCAACAGCACGCTTTCTGATTCGGTCCCCGGCAGAGGCCAGGTTTCCAGCTTACGCAATTGGAGCTTCGCGAACTGCCCTCGCTCGCGTGCTTCATGCCGCTCGTCGGCCCAACTGGGCCCTTTGATCGCCAGCAGTCGCTCGAAGGCGCCCCAATGATGCTCGAACCAGGCAAGCAGCTTGGTCAGCGGCGCCACCGCCCGAATGACCAACGCATCGAAGGCTTGGGCGGCCAGCACATCCTCGGCGCGGCAGTGGTGCACGGAAATTGGCAGTGCCAGCGTCTGGACCATTTCTTGCAAGACGCGGGCTTTTTTGGCGACCGATTCGGAGAGCGCCACCTTCAAATCCGGGCGTACGATTGCCAGCACAATGCCCGGCACGCCGCCGCCCGAGCCGACATCGAGAATGCGCTCGTCCGGTTCGAGATGCCTGGCAATGGCCAGCGTATCGACCACATCGCGGGCGACGAATTTCTCGTAGTCCGTATGGCGTGTCAGATTAATTTTCTCGTTCCAGTCCCAAAGCAACCGGCAGTAGCGATCGAGCAGTGCGATCTGGTCCTGCGGCAGATCGATTTGGTTTCGCTCGAGCGCAGTTGCCAAATCGGGCATTGGGGCGGACGGGTCGGTGGGCATCGGCAAAACGAAATTCGAAGGATCATTCCAGGGCGACTCGCCGGCAATAACTGGCGAGCAAAACCAAGGCTAGCGTCCCCCGATTCCCCGCACTAGCCGTCTTTCGCAGTTTTCCAGCCTTGCGTGCGTGACCGTTGGTGCCACAGACCACCGGGCACTTTTTGTCCAGCGCGAACAGCTTTTATCTAGCAGCGGCGCCCCAACTTGCGATTGCGAGCGATTTCTCTGTTCCTTTGCCGCCGATCGCGACTTTTTGTCGTGTCGATCAGGCGAGCGGCCGATAAATGCCGGCTAGGCGATTGAATTGTGCAGATTCTGAGGTCTGTAACGAGCGCTGAAGAAGCATGGAAGTCGGCGGTCGAAACAGTCGACGTGCCCCGCATCTGCCGCTCATGGCCAGCGGCGGCAATGTCAATGAGCCATCCGGCTGGCGACTTGCCGCAGCCGCTGTGGTGGCGATCAGTTGCCATCTTTCGATGCTTCTTGCGTTTGCCAGCGCCGAACCGACATCCGGGCCGGTCGCGTCCCAAGAGGAAGTGGCTCCGGCTCAATTGCCTGATAGTCCGGCGGAGCGCTTTGCGCAATTGGTCGAAAGCGACCCTTTAACGGCTGAGCAGCCTCGGGAGCGATTGGCGTACTGGCAAAGTGATACGAACGAAGGCAAAAGCATCCAAGAGCTTCATAACAGGCTAACTAAAGTCGAGGACGAGCAAAAGAAAGCCAAAGAGGGAAGCAAAGACAAGAAAGGCGACCGCTTCGAACATAACATCTTCGGTCGAATTCAAGCGGACGGTGCGACGTTCAGCCAAGACGCGGCCAACCGAGCCCAATTGGGCGACATTCCCAACGGCGTCGACTTCCGCCGCGTCCGTTTGGGCATGCAAGGCGCCGGCCATGATGTGCTGTTCTACCGAATGGAAGTCGACTTCGTGCAACCCGACGAAGTGACGAAAAAACGCCCGCGATTGACCGATGCCTATTTCGAGGTCCGCCAGTTGCCCTGGCTCGGCACGTTTCGCCTGGGCCAGTACCGCGAGCCGTACAGCGTCGAGCGATATACGAGCGCGAACGATTTGACCTTCATGGAACGTGGCTTGCCTCAGGCGTTTCACACGTCGCGTAATTTCGGCGCGATGCTTTACGATAACTCGCAGAACCAGAAGTGGTATTGGTGGAACGGCCTGTTCGCCGAGCGGGCGACGAATTTTGGCGAGTTCTTCAGCAATGCTCCGCGCGTCGCCTACGTCAATCGAGTCGATTGGGTGCCGTGGTACGACGAGGCGTCAGGCGGCCGCTACCTGGCGTCGCTCGGCACAGGCTATAGCTATCGCAATCTGGCGGGGATAGCACAATCGTTCTCGTCAACTCCCGAAGTCAATTTGCAGTACGACGCCACGAGCGTCATTCCTTCGTTCGTCAGCACGGGAGCGCTGAACGTGAATACGATGCAAATCTTCCAGGCGCAGGCGTTCACGGTGCTGGGGCCGCTATCGTTTCAGGCCGAGTACTACGGAACCTACGTCAATCAGATCAACCATCCCAACGTCTTTTTCCAAGGCATGTATGTTTACGGCAGCTATTTCCTCACCGGGGAACATCGGCCGTACGACCGCAAACAAGGGGTTTTCACAGCGGTCAAACCGTTCGGCGATTTCTTCCGCGTGCGCCCGGACCGCGGGATCTGCACCGGGCTTGGCGCCTGGGAAGTGGCGGCGCTTTTTTCTTCCTTGAACTTAAGCGACCGGAACATTCAAGGCGGAAGATTGAACGACGTCACTCTGGGCCTGAACTGGTATCTGAATTTTCAGACCAGAGTCATGTTCAACTACATTCATGCCTTCCTCAATCGGCACAACGTCCCCAGCGATGCCGATGTGGTCGCAACCCGGGCGCTCTCGCGATGTGGGCGAGCGCGCTCGCGGACTCCGAGAATTGAGCCGCTCGGATCAGCCGGCGCTCTCCGCCTTCCGGGCGAGCGCGGGTAGGGCGATGAGCCGCATCACATGGGTGAACGGTGTCGCGGCCACCCAGTAGCGTCGAAAGAGCCGTCGGCTGTCCGCGTCGGTGCATCGGACC
>JAICIG010000546.1 GCA_025924495.1 Pirellulales bacterium
GGCACTTGGATCCCCGCGTTACTCTACGAGCCGGAAAAGCTTGCCGGCAAAGTCCCTGTGATGTTGAATGTGAATGGACACGACGGCAAAGGCAAGGCCGCCGACTACAAGCAGATTCGCTGCATCAATCAGGCGAAGCGGGGCATGTTGGCGCTGAACGTCGAATGGTTTGGCATGGGGCAGCTCGGCGATGCCGACTTTTCCCATGCACGCATGAACCAGCTCGATCTTTGCGGCACAAGCGGCATTGCGCCGTTCTTCCTGACGATGAAGCGCGGCATCGACGTGCTGTTGGCGCTCGAGCACGCCGATCCGGCGCGTGTCGGCGTCGCAGGACTTTCAGGCGGCGGCTGGCAGACGATTTTCATCAGTTCTCTCGATCCGCGGGTCACGTTGTGCAACCCCGTGGCCGGTTATTCCAGCTTCCGTACTCGCGCTGAGTTTCACAGCGATCTGGGCGATTCGGAACAAACGCCTTGCGATCTGGCAGTCTTCGCCGACTACAGCTACTTGACCGCCATGTTCGCGCCCCGGCCAGCCCTGCTTACGTTCAATGCTGCTGACAACTGTTGCTTTAAGGCCGACCACGCGCTGCCGCCGCTGCTCGATGCCGCGCGGCCGGTTTATCGTTTGTTCGGCAAAGAAGATTTTCTCCGATCGCACATCAATACGACCCCCGGCGACCATAATTTCGGCCTGGACAATCGCCAGGCGCTTTACCGCCTGTTAGCGGACCGCTTCTTCGCCGGCAGCGCCGACTTTACCCCGGCCGAGATCCCCTCGGACCAGGAAGTGAAAACGAAAGAAGAGCTGCACGTAGAACTGCCGCCCGAGAACGCCGGATTTCACACCTGGGCCGCGAGATTGGCGAAAAGCCTGCCGCGTGAGGCAGCGCTGCCAACCGAAAAGGAGGCCGCTGTAGCCTGGCAGGAGACCTCGCGCAAAAAGCTGCAAGGCATCGTGCGAGCGCCTTCGTATAGCCTGCGGGCCCAACCTGCGGGAACCGAGGAGCTAACAGATCTCAAAACTGCTTTCTGGCGACTGCGAATTGGCGATGCGTGGACCGTGCCAGCTGTCGAGCTCACGCCGCGGGATGCAAAAAAGTCGGCTATTCTCGTCGCCGACGACGGCCGCGCGAGCGCGGCTGCGGTCAGCGAAATCGAACGTTTGCTAGCCGAGGGTACGAGAGTCCTGGCCGTCGATCCGTTCTACTTCGGCGAGTCGAAGGTTCAGTCGCGCGGCTACCTGTTCGGCTTGCTTTTGGCTGCGGTTGGCGAGCGGCCGCTAGGGATTCAGGCGAGCCAATTGGCGGCGATCGCCCGCTGGTCGCAGGCCGAACATGCCCAGGAACCTGCGATGATCGTCGCCGTCGGACCACGATCGAGCTTGTTCTCGCTCGTGGCGGCCGGTTTGGAGCAAGCCATTGCGGGCGTCGAATTGTGCGATTCATTCGGCAGCCTGAAGGAAATCATCGAGGCGAACGGCACGGTCGATCAGGCGCCCGAACTCTACTGTTTCGGCTTACTTAAAGAGTTCGACGTCAAGCAATTGGCCGCCTTGGCGTCTCCAAGGCCCGTTACATTCCGCCGGGCGAGCGCCCGCGCTAAGCTGGAACTAACGGACTTGAAGTCCTGGTATGCTCTGCTCGGCAGCGAGTTCGACCCATTAGCCCTCCAGGCTGGCTCAAATCCTGCAGGCAATGCCAAGTGATCTTTGAAGGTATCGGCGCCTTGGCTAGCCGTACGAATATGACAGAGTATCAACGAACTGTCGGCTTGGTTGCAGCCGTAACGATGGCGGCTGCTTTGCTTGTCACAACGGAGTTGCGAACCGCAGCGGCGCATCCTGGCCCACATCCGCCGCAGCGTGCTGCCGACGTTGATCCGGCCGACGAGTCTTATGTCCACACGCCTGCGGGCTTCGAACATCCCGGCAAGCCCGCCGCGGCGGGCGGTGATTCGGTTGGGACCTTGCAAGTGACCATCGTCGATCGCGACACGCACAAGCCGACGTACTGCCGAGTAAACATCGTTGGCTCGGATGGCAACTACTACGAGCCGAAAGAGAATCCGCTCGCCCCCTGGAGCCTGCACCGCGCCGGCAATCGGCAAGGCAAGGCGCCGATCCGTTACTACGGCTGGTTCTTTTACACGAGCGGCGAGTTTCGCGTCGATGTTCCCGCCGGAGCCGTGCGAGTCGAGGTCTGGAAAGGTTTTGAGTTCCGGCCCGCCAGGCTGATCGCTCGGGCGGCTGGCGGACAGACGGTGCAGGCAAAGATAGAGATCGAGCGTGCGGCGCCAATGGCCACGCTCGGTTATTACTCGGGCGATACGCATTTGCATCTCAATCGCCGCAATGCCGACGACGACCAGCGTGCCCTAGACCTGATCGCGGCCGAAGACGTGCAATATGGGTTTACGCTGGCGATGAACGATCCGCGGACCTATTCCGGCATCATGGACCGCCAGGAATGGCCGCAACGAAATGGCTTCGGCGCCAACTCCACGACGAGGCGAGGAGATTACGCAATTGCCTCCGGGCAGGAATATCGCTGCGGGACTTATGGTCACATCTGCCTCTTGATGCACGACCGGCTGGTGCTGGAAGGGCTGACCGTCAACCCGAACAACTGGCCCGTGTTCGGTCTGGTCGGAATCGAGACGCGCAAGCTCGGCGGTTTTTCGTTCCACGCGCACGGCGGTTATTCGCAGGAGATTCTGGCCGATTTCGCGCAGCGTGTGACCGACGGGGTCGAGCTGTTGCAATTCGCCGAATATCGCGGGATTGCGCTCGATGGCTGGTATCGGATGCTGTCGATCGGCTATCGCTTTCCGGCCGTCGGCGCCAGCGACTATCCTTATTGCCGCGCGCTAGGCGATTGCCGGACTTACGCCTACAGCGACGAGCGGCCGAGCTGTCTCGAGTGGGCTCGCCGCGCCGCCGCTGGACGTAGCTTCTTCACTACCGGGCCGTTGTTATTGCTCGAAGTTGATGGACGCCGGCCGGGAGACGCGATTGAAATGACCGGCGATCAGCCGCGACGATTTACGGCGCGCGCGCGCGTGCGCTCGGAAGTGGCGCGGGTCGCAAATCTGGAACTGATCGTGAACGGCCAGGCAGTTGCACAGTTGAACGCCGTTGCGGCCGCGAGCGGCGATTGGCTTGAACTGGAGCATGAACTGACGCTCAGCGACTCGTCCTGGATTGCCGCACGTGCGTCGTCCGTTTCGCCTGGCGGCAAGCCCGACGCCGAAGCGCACACGAACCCCGTCTATGTCTATCTCGACGGGAAGGCGCCCTATCGCGCCGCCGATTTGGATTGGCTCCTCGCGCGGCTCGACGAGCGAATCAAAGAGTTATCTGCCCGCAAGTTTCCAGAACAACCAATGGCGCAGGAGTATTTTAACAAGTCGCGCGCCGAGTTGGTCAGAATCCGTGAGGCGAGCGGGCAACCGTCGAAGTAATAATTACCGCTTTCCGCGTTTTGGTTCCAGGTTCGCGATAGCAATGCCTCGAGCTGAAAAATCGCTCAAGGCGTATCCGATTCCACTAGCACGAGCGAGGTTGGAATTGGGTATGACTGAAAGCTACTCGCTGGCCTAGCGGCGCTTCTTGGCGATCGCCCGTTGCATCGCGGCGCCCATATCGGCGGGGCTTTCGGCGACTTCGATGCCGGCGGCTTCTAGCGCGGCGACCTTTTCCGCCGCGGTGCCTTTACCGCCAGAGATGATGGCGCCGGCGTGGCCCATGCGCTTGCCCGGGGGCGCGGCACGGCCGGCGATGAAGGCGGCAACCGGTTTGGTGACGTGCTCTTTGACGAACGCGGCGGCCTCCTCTTCGGCCGTGCCGCCGATTTCACCCATCATCAGAATCGCCTCGGTGGCCGGATCGGCCTGGAACATGCGGAATAGATCGATGAACGAAGTGCCGACGATCGGATCGCCTCCGAGGCCAACGCAGGTCGATTGTCCAAGGCCGAGACCGCTGAGCTGAAACACGGCTTCATAAGTGAGCGTGCCGGAACGGCTCATCAGGCCGACCGGACCTTTGCGGTGGATATAGCCTGGCATGATGCCAATTTTGCACTCTTCCGGCGTAATCACGCCTGGGCAGTTGGGACCGATCAACACCGAATCGCTGCGACGCACGATCTCGTAGACTCTCGCCATGTCGAGAACCGGCACGCCTTCGGTGATTGCGATCACGGTTTTGATGCCTGCATCGACCGCCTCCAGGATTGCATCGGCAGTGAAGGCAGGCGGAACGAAGATCATCGTGGCATTGGCGCCGGGTTTCTCCACCGGGTCGACGGCCCTGTCGAAAAACGGCAGGACCAGCACCCATTAGCCCCCGTTGCCGGGCGTGACTCCGCCAACCATCTTCGTGCCATATTCGAGACAGCCCTTGGTGTGGAACTGGCCGACCTTGCCGGTGATGCCCTGGCACAAAACCCGGGTCTCTTTATTGATCAGAATGCTCATGGCGAAAACCGAC
>JAICIG010000547.1 GCA_025924495.1 Pirellulales bacterium
ATAGGGCCGACTAATGCAATCGATTTGCTTCAATCATCGGCTACCTTCGACTGGCAGCGTCTGAATCAGACTCAGAGTCGCGCGGCGTACGATCGGCCGCCCGCCCATTCCATCCGTTGCCAACATCGGCTGCTCTATGGCGATCCGGCTTTCCAAAATGATAAGTTGCGCGAGGCCAGAATTGCATTTCGTTTTTCTTCTGAAACCGCAGTGTTTGACGATCTGACATTCCTTCAGGCCAACAGCGGGTCGACCTTATCGGGATCAATTTGCAATTCCTTAATAACCTTCGCCAGCCGATGCCTTTCGAACTGGCCAAGCGCGACGAGTTGCGTTAAGGCGGCCAGCACAATGCACTCGGCGTCCACCTCGAAATGCCGCCGTAGGCGTTCCCGGGTGTCGCTGCGCCCCAATCCGTCGGTTCCCAGCGCGAAAAGGCCGCCTGGCGTCCAGGGCGAGATTTGTTCCGCCACCGCCCGAACAAAGTCAGTCGCGGCGATGAATGGTCCCTGATACCCTGCCAAGGCTTGCTCGAGGTAGCAGCTGCGCGGCGGCTCGTTGGGATGGAACAGGTTCCAGTGGGCTGCCACCTGTGCGTCGCGCCGGAGTTGCGTATAGCTGGTGACGCTCCAAACTTGGCTCGATACTTCGTAGCGCTCGGCCAGCAGCTGTTGTGCGCGCAGCGTCTCGCGAAGAATCGCTCCCGAACCGAACAACTGCACCCGCGGGTGATCGTTTCCGGCGTCGAGCGAAGCCAACGGATAGATGCCGCGCAAGATTCCTTCCTGCACGCCCTGGGGCATGTTCGGCATCTTGTAATTCTCGTTGTGCAGCGTGAGGTAGTAGATCGCGCTCTCGTTGTCCTCGAACATTCGCCGCATGCCGTCCAGAACAATCACGGACGTTTCATAGGCGTACGCGGGATCGTACGGACGGATGGTGGGGTAGGCCATCGCCGCCAGATGGCTGTGCCCGTCTTCGTGCTGCAAGCCTTCGCCCATGAGCGTTGTGCGGCCGGCCGTGGCGCCGATGAGAAAGCCTTTGGCGCGCATGTCGGCGGCCGCCCAGATCAGATCGCCCACGCGCTGAAAGCCGAACATCGAGTAGAAGATGAAAAAGGGAATCATGTTCAAGCCGTGCGTGCTGTACGCCGTGCCGGCGGCGATGAAGCTCGACATGGCGCCCGCCTCAGTGAGCCCTTCTTCGAGAATCTGACCATTCGTCGCCTCGCGGTAATACATGAACTGCTCGGAATCGGCCGGCTCATACAACTGCCCGGCGTGCGAATAGATGCCGAATTGCCGGAAGAGAGCGTCCATGCCGAACGTGCGCGACTCGTCGGGGATGATGGGGACGATCAGGCGGCCGATCTCCTTGTGCTTCAACAGGCGGCCGAAATGCCGCGTGAAGGCCATCGTCGTCGAGACTTCGCGCTCGTCGCTGCCGGCGACCGAATCGGGGAATTCTTCGATGCGCGGCATTTTGGT
This sequence comes from Pirellulales bacterium, assembly GCA_025924495.1. Next base: position 1,488 of record JAICIG010000547.1, read on the forward strand.
TGACAGGGGTTGAGCGTTCCGCGACGGAAGATATCCGCCCAGTTCCTGTCGTCGATTGTGCAGGTATTGAATCTCGGGACTATCGTCGGCCGGCCGATAAAAAGGCGCCTGCGAGACGGCTTCGTCCGAGATTGGAATGCCGAAGCGACTGCGGAACTCGCGATACTCCTGTTCGTTGAGCTGCTTCTGCTGGTGCGTGACGTTGCGGCCTTCTCCCGCTTCCCCCAAGCCGTAACCCTTGATCGTGTGAGCCAGAACCACGGTCGGTTGGCTAACCGTCTCGACGGCCGCCTTGTATGCGGCGTAGACTTTCGCCGGGTCGTGCCCGCCGCGGAGCAGGCTATGAAGCTCGGCATCGGAAAGATGAGCGACCAGCTCGAGCAGTTTCGGGTAACGGCCGAAAAAATGCTCGCGCATGTAGCCGCCCGGCGACACGCTGTATTTCTGAAATTCCCCGTCGACGACCTCGCCCATCCGACGGACGAGCAAGCCCGATTCATCGCGCGCCAGCAAGGCGTCCCAGTCGCCGCCCCAAATGACTTTGATGACGTTCCAGCCGGCCCCGCGAAAGACTCCCTCCAGCTCTTGGATGATCTTTCCGTTGCCGCGCACCGGCCCGTCAAGCCGCTGCAAATTGCAGTTCACGACGAAGATCAGATTGTCAAGCTGCTCGCGAGCCGCCAGCGTGATCTCGCCGAGCGTTTCGGGCTCATCGCATTCGCCATCGCCCACGAAGGCCCACACTATCTGGCGGCTCGTGTCGAGCAGGCCGCGGTCGGCCAGGTAACGGTTGAAGCGGGCCTGATAGATGGCCAGGATCGGACCCAAGCCCATCGAAACGGTCGAAAACTCCCAAAAGTCGGGCATTAGCCAAGGATGGGGATAGCTCGACAAGCCGCCCCCCGGCGCGAGTTCCTGTCGAAAATGGATCAGTTGATGTTCCATCAGCCGTCCTTCCAGAAACGCTCTCGCATAGAGGCCGGGTGAGGCATGGCCTTGGAAATAAATGAGGTCGCCGGAATGACCATCGCCTTTTCCCCGGAAGAAGTGGTTCAAGCCGACTTCGAACAACGTGGCGGTCGAAGCATAAGTGGAGATATGCCCGCCGATTCCATGATGCTCGTGGTTGGCTCGCGAGACCATGGCCATCGCATTCCAGCGAATCAAGCTTTCAATTCGCTGCTCGATTCCTCGATTGCCCGGGTAGGGCGGCTGCCTTTCAGTAGGAATCGTGTTGACGTACGGAGTGTTAAGTAGCCCGTGAGTCGCCAATCCCTCTGTCGCCAGAACCTCATTGAGCCTGGAAACGAGCGCGCGGGCGCGCTCTGGCCCTTCGGCGTCGAGTACGTATCGCAAGGATGCCAGCCATTCGGCCGCTTCCGCCGGATCTGGTTCGCCGCCATCCAAAACAGTCGGCGCTTGTTGGAACTCGGCCATGATTCGTGAACCTTTCTATCGCGATTTGCGGTTTCTAGCTCGCGGCGCACGCTTGGCCGTCGCCCGAAGCTTCTTCAGCGCGGAGCCCTTGTGCATCGCCAGATGATCGGTCTTGTCGCTTTTGATCAGATACTGCGGCTGTTCTTTGGAGGCGTGGACCGTGTAACCCTTTAACTCGATCTCAGAGGTGATCCTTTTAATGATCGTGCCTCGAACTCGGCCTGCTTCCGAATTCCATTCGACGTGATCTCCGACATTGAACTCGTGCGCCATGGAAACGAACTCCTTGAAAAGCTCTCGATCAATTCGCGGCTTTGCTTGAAACAGCAATCCTTATTCATGGACTCGGGGACTCGTGCACACTTGTCAATACTTCCAGGCGGCCCGCCTCGGCCAGCCCATCGAGCAGCATGTGGAAGTACACCAACCCCGCGTAAGGGCGCCAGCGGCGCAATCGCCTCGCTACGGCGGCGTAATCCAGTTTTTGCGGCAGTTTCAACAGATATTGCAGCCGGTTGCGTGCGCCGACGTCATCGCCCGGAAAAACGTGCGTTCGACCCAGCCCTCGTAATAGCGCGTATTCCGCGCTCCAGCGGCCGATGCCGCGATGCGATTGAAGTTTCGCGACCGCGGCTTCGTCGCCCTCGCCGGCTAGAGCTTCCAAGTCGGCTTGCTCCGAGGTGATCGATCGCGCGAGTTCGATCATGGCCCGGCCTTTCTGACGGCTGAAGCCGAGTCGCCGAAAGTCTTCGGGCTGCCGATCCGCCAGATCCGCCGGAAGAGGAAACGCCTGCGATGAGCCGTCAGCGCGCGAAACCGCGTAACGAGCGGCCAGTTTGTTGAGCAGTTGAATTCCTAAACTCAGCGTTACCTGTTGGCAGGCGATCGCGTTGACGAGCGCCTCGAAGACGGTGGGAAATCGCGGCGGCTTCATGCCGCGAAATTTGGCGGCCAGGTGGTCGAGCCGCCGCTGGGAACTTGCGAATCGGTAGAATTCGGTCATATCGATTTGCAAGCCCAACATTCGTTCAAGCGCAGCGGTCACCGCGGGCTTTGTCACCACGCGGGCTCCGGGACCGTGAACGCAGACTTCGATTCTGGCTCGCTCTGCGGGTCCTGTTTGTCGGACTGCCAACTCCACCACGCCGCCGGCAAGCGGCAGCACGCGGCGATACGTCTCGCCGTCCCAGCGGTCGATGGCGTTTTCCGGCCGCCGGCGCAGCGCCCAGACCGTCAGCTCGAGTCGAAAGGGCGGCACGGGCGTGAGCGAAAACTGGTACGAGTCCATGATGGCTGCGGTCACGGCTTGGCGCGAGCCTTTCGGCGCCCGCCGTCGAGAGGCTGGGGCTTGCCTTGTTTGAGAAACTCCGCAAGCGCCAGCGCGCCGCTGTGCTCCTGGTCGCGGGCCGCATAGACGAGCGTGACTTTTCCTTTTCGCTCCTTGGCTCGCAAATCATCCACCGCTTGGCAATTCGCTCGCAACTCCGCCCAGTAGCGCCGGCGGAACTCGTCCCAGCGAGCGGGATCGTGGCCGTACCATCTGCGCAGCTCGCTGCTGGGCGCCACGTC
>JAICIG010000548.1 GCA_025924495.1 Pirellulales bacterium
GATGCCGCGGCGACAGTGCAGCAATCCCCCTTTCCGCGCACTCCCCCGACCGAGCCCGGCAAGTCTGAGAAGACATTCCAGACGTTATTCGAATTCAAAATGGAACTGCTGGCGGCCGAGCCGCTGGTGACCGATCCGGTAGCGATTGAGTACGACGAAAACGGCCTGGCTTATGTCGTCGAAATGTCGGATTACCCCTACACCGACAAAACGGCGGATAAGGCGTTCACGGAAAAGACCAGCGATCTGCCGATCGGCAGAGTTCGCGTGCTGGAAGACCTCGATGGCGATGGACGGTTCGATCGCAGCACGATCTTCGCCGAAGAGCTCTCCTGGCCGACGGGCGTGGCCTGCTGGAAGGGGGGCGTGTTCGTCACGGCCACGCCCGATGTCTGGTATTTCAAAGATACGGACGGCGACCGCAAGGCCGACGTGCGGCGCAAGCTCTTCACCGGATTCCGCAAGTTCAACGTGCAAGCGGTGATGAACAATCTCAAGTGGGGGCTCGATCATCGCATTTATGGCGCGGGTTCGAGCAATGGCGGTCAATTGAGGCCCGCCGATCTACCGGACGCTAAGCCTCTCTTATTGAGCCGCAATGACTTTCGGTTCGACCCGCGCGACGAAGCGCTGGAAATCATCTCCGGCGGGGCCCGCTTCGGCAATTGTTTCGACGACTGGGGCAATCGCTTCATTTGCGACATTCGCAATCCCGTAGAGCATGTCGTGCTGCCCAGCCGCTATCTGGCGCGGAATCCCTATTTGCGCGTTCCATCGGCATTGCACAACGCCGCGGAGGCGGGCGATACCCTGCCGGTCTATCGAGCTAGCCCTCCCGAGGCCTGGCGCACCGTGCGCGCCGAGCGGTGGGCCAACGATGCCAGCATGAAGGTGCCGCGCAGCGAGACTTCGCAAGCCTACGTCACTTCGACGAGCGGCATTACGATCTATCGGGGAACGGCCTATCCAAAACAGTTCTACGGCAACGCCTTCATCGGCGAAGTGGCTGGCAATTTGATTCACCGCCAGATCGTCTCGCCCGACGGCGTGACGTTCAAATCGGTGCGAGGCGACGCCAAGACGGAATTCGTCCGTTCGACCGACAATTGGTTCCGGCCGGTCAATTTCGTCAATGCGCCGGACGGCACGTTGCACCTCTGCGACATGTATCGCGAGACGATCGAGCATCCGTGGTCGATTCCCGACGACATCAAAGAGCACCTCGACCTGGAAAGCGGGCGTGATCGCGGGCGGATCTATCGCCTGGCGCCGCCTGACTTCAAGCGGCAGAAGTTCACGCCGCTGCGTGAGGCCAGCGCTGAAGAGCTTGTGAAGGAGCTCGAAAACGCCAACGCCTGGCAGCGCGATACCGCGCATCGCCTATTGTTCGAGCGACAAGACCGGGCGGCCGTCGAACCTCTCCGGCGGCTGTTTGAGGAGAGCAAATTCCCTCTGGCTCGGTTGCATGCTTTGTGGTCGTTGGAAGGGTTGGCGGCATTAGAGACGGCCAATTTAGAGCGGGCTTTCGGCGACGATAGCGAGGGAATCCGCGAACATGCCGTCCGATTGGCCGAGCCGCGGATGCGTCATTCGCCCGAGCTGCTTGACGGAGTCCTGAAATTAGCCGTCGATCCGTCCGTTCGAGTGAGATTCCAAGTCGCGTTCACGCTGGGCGAGACTGACGATCCCCGGGCCGTGGCAGCACTGGCGGCAATTGCGCGCCTGGATCTGTCAGACTCGTGGGTCCGCGCGGCAGTGCTCAGCTCAGCGAGTCAGACGGCTAGCGAACTGCTCGCGGTGCTGTTGGGGGATGAAAAGTTGACCGTCGAAACCGAAGCGCTGCCGTGGGTGCGCGAACTGGCTTTTGCCGTCGGAGCACAGAAAAGCCAACAGCAAGTCGACGCCACGCTCTCGGCGGCGGACGCCTTGAACGGCCGGGCGAATCGTGGCCTTCAGATGGAAGTGATTCTCGGACTAGGCGACGGACTCAAACGCGCCGGCGCTCGCTTGCCGCTCACGCATCCCTTGGCGGCCATGGCGATGAAGCAGGCCGAAGAAATCGCCAGAGACGATCGTGCAGACGTCGATGCTCGCCAGCAGGCAATTCAATTACTGAGTTATGGCGACTTTGCCGCGGTCGAACCGATCCTGGCAGAGTTGCTAAAGTCGCGGCAACCGCAGCTCGTGCAAACTGGCGCCATTCGAGCACTGTCAGGCTTCACCAACGAGAAGGTCGCGCCGCCGCTGCTGGATGCCTATGCCAGCTTCACCCCCGCGGTGCGCAGCGAAGCGATCGACGCGCTGCTGGCCCGGCCAGAGCGCTTGGGCCCGCTTCTGGATGCCGTCGAATCGCGCAAAGTCGGGCTGGGCCACATCCCGCAGAACCGCCGCGCGTTATTGATGCAACACGCCAATCGGGAAATTCGCTCGCGCGCCGAGAAGCTGTTTTCGGCCGAAGCGCCGAGCCCGCGAAAGGAAGTCCTCGCGCGCTATCAACCCGCACTTTCGATGTCTGCCGATCGCGACCGCGGGCGGAAGGTCTTTTTGCGAGAGTGCCAGACTTGCCATCGCCTGGCCGATCAGGGCTACGACGTTGGCCCGAATTTGCTCACCATTAAGCACCGCACGGCGTCCGAGGTGATGACGCACGTGCTCGACCCGAATCGCGAAGTGCCGCCGAATTTCATGGAATACGTCATCGCCTTAAACGATGGGCGGATTATCACGGGCGTCATTGCCGAAGAGACCGCCACCGGCATTACGCTCAGGCGCGCTCAGGCCGTGCAAGAGACAATCCTCCGCCAGGACATCGATGAGCTTTCCGGCACCGGCCACTCGCTGATGCCCGAAGGCATGGAACAGAAGATCAACATTCAAGAGATGGCGGATTTGCTCGCATTTCTGTTAGCCAGGTAAATGGGCGCGTCAGTGAATTACAAAATCTGGGATCTGCACTGCCATCTATCGGGCGTCTCGGGCCGCACGCCGGACGAGCGCATGGCTCAGTTAATGCAATACGTCGATCGGATGGGGATCGAGCGAATCTGCCTCTACATGGGAATGTCGTTCACTCTCAATCCCTCACCCGAGCGGTTGCGTGAGGAAAACGACCAAGCGCTGGCGGCGCTCGCTCACTGGCATGATCGCGCGTTCGGGTTTTGCTATGTCAGCGGCGAGCACGTGAAGGCCAGTCTGGAAGAGATCGATCGTTGCGTCGGCGATGGGCCGATGGTCGGCATCAAGCTGTGGGTGGCCAAACGCGCGAGCGCCGCCGATTTGGATCCGATCATCGAGCGAGCCGTGAAGTACAAGGCCGTCATCTTTCAGCACACGTGGTTCAAGACCGACGGCGGAAATTATCCGGGCGAATCGACGCCGCTGGACCTTATCGAACTGGCGAAGCGGCATCCGGAAACGCCGTTGATTTGCGGGCACACAGGCGGGACGTGGGAGCTCGGCATTCGCGCCGTGAGAGAAACGAAAACGATCTCGATCGACCTTGCTGGCTCCGACCCGACTAACGGCTTTGTGGAAATGGCGGTTCGCGAGTTAGGACCCGAGCGGATCATTTACGGCAGCGACGCCGGAGGACGCAGTTTCGCTTCGCAGTTAGGCAAAGTCTACGGCGCTCGTATTCCTGCCGAGGCTAAGCAACTGATCTTCAGCGAGAACTTGCGGCGCATGCTGCAGCCCATCCTCGACGCAAAAGGGATCCGCGCGTGAATGATGCATTGGTCGACGTCAACGTCTATCTAGAGCAGTGGCCGTTTCGGCGCGTGCCGGACGATGAAACTTCCGCACTTGTTGAGAAGCTGCGCAGCCAAGGCGTCGCACAAGCGTGGGCCGGCAGCTTCGAGGCTCTGTTGCATCGAGACATTGCCGGCGTTAACGAGCGATTGGCGGCGGCTTGCCGCGACGTGGGTCACGGCTTATTGGTTGCCTTTGGCGCCGTAAATCCGCGCCTACCCGATTGGCAAGAGGATTTGCGTCGCGCTCACGAGGAGCACCGGATGCCGGGGATTCGCTTGCATCCGAATTATCATGGCTACAAACTTGATGACCCTCTGGTTGCGAAATTGTTCGCGATCGCCGGGGAACGAGAGCTCATCGTGCAATTGGCAGTGACGATGGAGGACGAGCGAACTCAGCATCCTTTAGTGCAAGTTCCGCACGTTGACCTGACGCCGCTGGTGGAGCTGGGCAAAAAGTTCCCGCGGCTGCGAATCGTCTTACTAAATGCATTCCGCGGCCTGCGCGGCGAATTGGTGGACCGGTTGGCCGCTGCGGGACAGGTTTACTTCGAGATTGCGGCGCTCGAAGGAGTCGGAGGGCTGGCCAAGTTGGTGCAGCAAGTGACCGCCGAGCGAATCTTGTTTGGTTCCTATTATCCATTCTTCTATTTTGAATCAGCTCTCTTGAAGCTGCGCGAGTCGGAACTGGGTCGCATCCA
>JAICIG010000549.1 GCA_025924495.1 Pirellulales bacterium
CGTGATGGCCTATAATCATGCAAACGAGCTCGTCTATTAGGTGCGGGTTTTCTGCCAATAAAAGATCGACCCAGTCGCTATCGATCGCGACGCGAAAACCCCCGACGACGTCGTCGCGGGCCTGGGACGGCTGGGCGTGCTCGGCGCCTGCCTGCCGAAAAGCTGCGGCGGGCTGGAACTAAGCCAGACTTCGTATTGCCGCATTCTCGAAGTGCTCGGCGGGCATTGCTCCAGCACGGCGCTGTTCGTCAACGCGCACCATTCAATCGGCCCCCGCTCGCTGGTTCTGTTCGGCACGCCGGCGCAGCAGGAACGCTGGTTGCCCAAACTGGCCAGCGGCGAGTGGATCAGTGCGTTCGCCCTGACCGAGCCCGAAGCCGGCAGCGACGCGGCCAATGTGCAGACCGCCGCCACGCCCTCGCCCGACGGCAAAGGCTATTTGATTAACGGACAAAAGCGCTGGATTACCAACGGCTCGCTGGCCAAGGTGTTGACGGTGATGGCGCGCACGCCGGTGGCAGGCAGCAGCGAGACGAAGATCACCGCGTTTATTGTCACCCCCGACATGCCAGGCTTTGAAGTCGTCGAGGCGCGGATGCCCAAATGCGGCGTGCGCGGCACTGCCACCTCGCGGCTGGCGTTCAAAGATATGTTCGTGCCGAAGGAAAATGTTCTTGGTCAGCTCGGCAAAGGCTTGCGCGTGGCGCTCACGGTGCTCGACTTCGGCCGCACGACATTCGGCGCCAGCTGCACCGGCGCCGCCAAGTTCTGCCTCGCTCGGGCGAGCAAACATGCCGCCACGCGCGTGCAGTTCGGCGAGACGATCGGCTCGTTCGAACTGGTCAAAGAAAAGCTGGCATACATGCAAGCCGGGGCGTTTGCCATGGAAGCGGCGACTTATCAAACCGCGGCCCTGATCGACTCGGGCGCCGAAGACTACATGCTGGAAACCGCCATGCTCAAAGTCTTCGCCACCGACGTGCTGTGGAAGATCGTCAATGACACCATACAGATTTTCGGCGGCAAGGCCTACTTCACCGACGAGCCGTACGAGCGGATGATGCGCGACGCGCGAATCAACATGATCGGCGAAGGCGCCAACGACGTGCTCCGGGCCTTTGTCGCCCTGGTTGGCATGCGCGACGTCGGCCTCGAGCTAAAAGGCGTGCTCGACGCAATCATGAATCCGCTGGCCAATCTCGGCAAGCTTGGCGGCTTTGCCGGGCGTCGCATTACCGCCATGTTCGGTCCCCCTTCCGTCGAAGTCCGCAGTGCTGCGCTCGAAGGAGACGCCGACCAGCTGGCGCGGCTCGTGGGAACCTTTGGTTCGAACGTCGAAAAACTGTTGCGGCGCTACCAGGAATCGATTCTCGATCGTCAGTATCAGCTTGGCAGGGTCGCCGATGCCGTGATCGAGCTCTACGTTTCCAGTTGCGTTCTCAACCGGCTGGACTTCCTGATCCGCAGTCAGCACATCGCTCCCGACGAGTTGGCTCGCAGCTTGCAAATCGGCCGCTACTACCTGAAGACCGCCGGCCGCCGCATCCATCGCGCTCTGGCCGATCTCTGGGATAACGATGACGAAGAGACGACCCGCGTCGCCAACCTGACGCTGTAATATAAGGTCATCGCCGCCGAAGGTGGTCTTTTGCTCCCTGCGAAAAACCGACCTTCCATGGGCAGGCGACGAGACGGCGGGGCAGATGGCAAAATCCCGCCTGCCTGCTGGCTGGCGGAGCTTCGCGTTGGCGCTCCAATGCGGCCTTTTGCCAGGGCGTTTTTGTTTTCTGGCAACCTACAAGCCGTAAGACAAACTGTCGCACACTCTTGCCGGCGAGCCTGCAGGCCCCATGCGAGAGTGCGATCGGCCGCACTTTGCGGTTATGCGGATATTTCTCGCTGTGAGGCCGCGTAGAATTCTTGCCTAATTCGCGATGGCGGTTATCCTGGTGGTTATTCGCGATCCGCTTCTTGGGGTAAGCAAATAGGGCGTTCGTGATCGCGATCATCTGTCCGGCGCCCTCGGCTAAGAACTACAGAGGCAGGAATGACTTTTCAGCCCTCGCATTTCCGCGCTCGTCAGGGGCGTCTTCGCAAGCGCAATCGGCAATTCAACGCCTTGCGGCCATGTTTCTCGCCGCAGTTGGAGATGCTTGAAGGCCGGCTGGCTCTCTCAGCCGCCCCAATTCAAGTGACAACCACGGCCGATGTCGTCGATCCAAACGACGGGGTTACTTCGCTGCGCGAGGCGATCCAGCAAGCCAATAGTTCCGCGACGCCACAGACGATCGAACTGCCGGCCGGCAACTATCAGCTTTCCGCCGCGGCGGGCGAATTGGAAATCAGCAACTCTGTCACCATCGAAGGCGCCGGCGCGATGTCGACCTTCGTTGACGGCGGGGGACAGGTCCGTGTATTTCATATCGAGGGAAGCAACGCGTCAGTCTCGTTCTCAGGGCTGACCATCCAAGGCGGTAATGCCAGCGGCGACGGCGGCGGCATTCTCGATACGGCGACCGTTTCGCAACTCTCGCTCACCGAATGCATGGTCAATGGTAACACGGCCGGCGGTGCGGGCGGCGGCATCGACGAAGCGGCCGGTACGAGCACCCTCACGCTTAGTGCTTGCACCATCGCCAATAACGCATCCGGCAAGAGCGGCGGCGGCATCGACATTGCATCGAACACGACGACCGCTGCCTTTACCAATTGCACGATTTACGGCAACACGGACTCAGGAAATTTGGGTGGCGCCTTAGCCGATGACACGTCGGGCGGCACGATCAACCTGCTCAATGATACAATCGACGGCAACACCAGCGGTTTGCTCCAGCGGCAAGCCACGTTTAACCTGGGCAATACGATCGTTGCTCAAAATGGCATTGATGTAGAGGGCAAGTTCGGCTCCAGTCCCTCAGCGAATGGCCCCGACTTAATCGGCAATCGCGATAATAGCGGCTTTTCGTTTCTTTATGCATTGCCTGACTACATGATTCCGGGTATCGGCGGGCCGCCGTTTGGAGATCCGGGCCTGGTCGGAACGGCAAGCCATCCCGTCGATCCACGGCTTGGGCCGCTGGCCGACAACGGCGGCGGTATCTTGACGCAGGCTTTACTGGCCGATAGTCCTGCCATTGGCATGGGAGCTCGTGACGGCGCACCCGATGTCGACCAGCGCGGCGTCGCTCGCCCCGACGGCACGGCGACCGATATCGGCGCTTATGAATTCGCTCCGCCAACGCCGGTGATCACGCAAGCGACGTCCGAAGGCCGATGGGGCGGCAGCCAGCCCGATTGGGTTGGCAGTCAAACTTTAATCGTCCACGGAACCGGTTTCTATCCCGACTCGATTTTGCGCGTGAATGGCCAGGAGCTGACGACTTACTTTGAGAGTCCAACCGAGCTGCGAGCGATCGTCGGCGACTTGATGATCAAGGGAACGTCGAGCTACTCGGTCACCGTCTTCACGCCCGGCGGCGGGGAGTCGAGTGCCGCGAACGTCCCGGTTTCTGCCGATGCGCCTTGGCTCAAACCGCCCACTCCTCCGATTGCCTCTCCGGCGCCTGTGAGCAGCGGGCCTATCGTGAACCCCAATCCGCCAGCTCAAACCATTACGCCCAACGAGCAGTTCATAGCCGCGGTCTATCATGATCTCCTCAAGCGGACGCCCGATACGGCGGGCATGGCTTTCTGGACCGACTTCCTTGCTCAGGGCGGTTCCCGTTCGCAGTGCGTTTCCACTTTGCTTTCCAGCCGCGAGTACCTCGCCGACAAAGTCGATCTGCTGTTTCGAACCTATCTACATCGCTCAGCGGATACTGGCGCGACCGATTATTTCGTCTCGGTTCTTGCCGCCGGGGGAAGTCCTCAGGCGGTGGCCGCCGCGCTCGTTGGTTCGGCCGAGTATTACCAAGCTCATGGCGCCGGCGCCGACGGCTTCATCGACGCCATGTTCCATGATGCACTGGGGCGAAACGCCGATTCGGCCAGCCTTGCCTTTTTCGAGCAGGAATTGGCCGCCGGCGCCAGCCGCCAGCAAGTCGCCGGGCAAATCTTTGCCAGCGAGGAATTCCGCCGCGACGAGGTGAATCATCTCTACGGCGAACTGCTTAATCGCCAGGCCGATGCCGCCTCGCTCGATCACTTTGCCGTCGCCTTGCAAAGCGGCATGACCGAGCAGCAGTTGATCGAACTGATCGCTGCTTCCGACGAGTTCTTCCAAGACGCCACGAGCTGAGGTCAAGCGTCGTAGGTTATGCTTTAGCATAACGCAGCGCCGCGCAACCAAAGGACGGGGCTATTGTCGGCTTTTGCTCCGCAAAAGATACGTCCATTAGCGGGGAGCGAAAGGCGACATTGTAGCGGCCACAGCAAGACGTTCGCCGTTAATAGTGTAACGGGCGTGTGCGACGGATTTTATTCTAAAG
>JAICIG010000550.1 GCA_025924495.1 Pirellulales bacterium
CAAACCTCGTCGTCGGAGACGACGAGCGAGGCTTGAATCTGCCCGTCGAGAAACGTCAGCGTCAGCGCTTCGATCGGTTGCAGCGCCGGGCACGCCAGCAACCGCGTCGCCCCCTTCGCCCCGGCTGCTGCCACGATCTCCGCGAGCGACGCCAACCCCAGATAACTTTGCATCGCTGTGGTGATCTTGCCGGCCCAAGGCATCGAGGCAAAGTCGCCGATATTCATGCTCGCCAGGTCCACATTGTTCGCGAAGAAAAACCGCCCCAATCAAAATTAACGTACATGAGTGACGATTCGTGGTTGTTGCCGTACCGGCGATCGGCCGCATGACGAGCCGGCCCCACCGATGAGCGATCAACAGGCATCGGCGGTCGGGCGGTATTACGTCGTCAACCGCCGTCAGCCAGTCGCTGTGATGTGCGATTTCGCAAGATCGCCAGTCCGACGTCGATGCACCAGCCCGAAAACAGGCCGATGAAAAGGAAAACGAACACGTTGAGCGAGAGCGAAACCCGGGATGGCGTGGCGGGCGCGTCGCGATAGAACGCGGCGGCAACGCCCGCGAGCACGCCGGCGGACAGGCCGCGCAGCAGCCACCACGCGCTTCGCCGTACTGACGCGGTCTCTGGCATGCGACGGGAGCGCTGCTTGAGACAAGAAAATCCAAACCCAACGAGCAAGCCCAAGGCCGCGGCAGTTCCCACGAAAGTTACGGCTTCCACCGAGCCGCCCGCACCGAGCACCAGGCAGAGCGCATAGCCGGTTGCGATCCCGCCTAGTAGTCCACGGACCATCCACCAGTCGCCCATGGGCGTCTCCGTCGCGCTGGAGTCTGAATTCGCTCATCCATGATAAGCTTGCGAGGCGACTTGCGTCGACGGGCTCCGCCTCACGTTTTCGCCGTTACTCGCCTTGGAACCAATCGCCGAAGACATAGTCGGAAGGGGCAGCATTGCGATGGCAGTTAATGCATGAGGCAAGACGGCCGTGTTGGAGCTTGCCCTGGTCGGCGAGATAGAAGTATTCCCAATCGCCGTGAGTCGAGTCGTAACCCGCCGCACGTTTGATCATGCCGGCCACGGCCAGCGGCCTGGCAACCGGCTCATGAGCCGCTACGAGCGCGGCTTGGCTAGCTTTCTGCTTTTCTTTGACGATCACGGCGCCGACGGGATACGTCTTCGAGTCGCGAAACGCCTCCGCCGCCGAATCGCTCATGAACACGCGGATTGCCGTCACCGCATGAGGGCCGGATCGTTCGCGGGCCCGGGTTGAGGCTGACTCGACGGCTCGGGAATCGCAGAGCAAAAACACTTCCAAGTCGACCATCACGGGCTGCGGCGTGAGCAACGGAAGGCTCGCATAGTTGCGCACCACTTCATGGATCGCCGGCGCCGCTGCCTTTTCGGTCGCTGCTTGTTCTGCCTCGGAAGCAGCGCCGCTCATATCGTCGGCCGCCGCCTTCTGCACCACAGACGGCGGATCGCTGCTACAACCCGTCGCGAGCGCCGAACCGCACATGCAAGCGACAGCGACTCGTAGAATCATGCGATGGCTCATGGCATTAAGGAAGGCCTACTTACAACGTATGCCCGAACCGGAATGGCGGCAACGGTTCGCGAGCGTTGCTCGCCGCCCCACTGAGTGATATGTGCGTCGAAGCCTCAGGCACCCGAGTGTCCCTTTTCGCTCCCGCTAAAAGGGAGATTTTCGCGGGAGCTAAAAACGACAATACGTCCCGCTTGCTTGCGCCCACGGCGTCTGCGGCGGCGACCTATCGGCCCAAGTAGCCAAATCGGCCGCTTCTCGGCGCCGTAAGTTGATTCCCGCTGCAAACGGCGCGAAGGCAGCAATTGGTTGTCGTGACGAAGGCGAAACCGGATAATCGGCAGGCACTGGTTCTTCGCTCGGGAGTCGCGAGATGGTTAAGCGAGAAGGCATAGTCAAGCAGGAAGACTTCGATCCTTATCGCAAATGGCTCGGCATTCCGCCTGCAGAGCAACCGCCGCATCACTATCGACTGCTCGGGATTAGCGTCTTCGAAGACGATGCCGACGTCATCGAAAGCGCGGCAGATCAACGAATGGCCCATGTCCGAACTTTTCAAGTTGGTCCGCACTCGGCTCAATCGCAAAGTCTACTCAACGAGTTGTCGGCAGCCCGAGTGACGCTACTCAATGAACAGAAAAAAGCCGCCTACGATGTGCAGCTCCGAGCCGCGCTGGCAGCGACCAAGGCGCATGCGCCTAACGTTCCAATTCCCCTGGCCGCCGCAAGTCCGCAGATCGCGCCCCGAGAATCGTCGCCTCCTGCAATCGTGTTGCATGCGCAGAGCGACGTAGAGCCGCGCCGCCTGCCGGCCGCATCGACCTCCGAGAGCCTCCCGCTCTACCCTACGCCAGCAGGAGTCGTGCCGATTGCGACGCACGGCCGCCGACCGCGATCGTGGACCATGCCGGCCGTGGGAACGGCCTTGGCGGTGGTTGCGCTCGTAATAGCTGCGTTATCCTTGATGGCGCGTCGGTCGGCGAACAGCAACGTCTCCGAAGTCCCGGCCCGACAGGATCCTCGACCCCTACCTCCGATCCAGAATGCTCGCAACGGGAAATCGCGTGCCGCGGTGAGCGAGTTCGACGCGACGCCAGCTCCGCGGCGTTCCAAGAACGAGAGCGAATCTCTCAAAAGTTCGCCGGCGCCCAAGGCGCCACCTACCGCGAGCGCGCTGCCGGCGAGCGATAAGACATCAAGTAAAGCGGCCGATAACAAAATGGCGAACAGCCTGCCATTGGAGTCAACGCCTTCCCCAGCGCCGATCGCGGTTCCGCCCCCCGTTCCGCCGCCGTCCGGCGCGCGCTCGCTGGCCGAGTTGCTGGATAGCGGCGACCGCCAGCATCTCAAGTCTCCCCAGCGTGAGCCGCCCCCGAACGGCAGAGAGTTGACGTCTGCCAAAGCCGCCTTCATGAAGAAATACGGCCAGGAAATCTCGAGCGCCAACACGCAGGAACAGGTTCGCAACTTAAGGACTCGGCTGGTTCGCCTCGCGAAGGAAGGCGCCGAGCCGTCCGAGATTCGGTACGCGATGCTGCTAAACGCCGGCGCTTCGGCCAGCACGCAGGGCCGAATCGGCCCCGCCTATCTCGTTGCAAACGAGATTGCCCGACAGTTCCAGGTTGATCCTCACGAGATCAAGTTGAAGGCGCTGGAAGCCTCGGGGAAGAGCGCAACGACCCCCGCCGCATTTGCCGTAGGCGCCTTGCAGTCGCTGGCCCTGGCGGAGCGCGCCGCCCTGGCGGGGAGAGGCGACGTTGCAAGTCGGGCGGCGAGTCAGGCATCGGCGTTCGCCCGCATGACGAAAAATGAGAATCTCATTGTGCAGGTCGACCGCGGCAAGGCAGCGCTGCGAGAACAATCTGTGCGCAGCGCGGCGTACCTAAAAGCGCTGGCCAATCTGAAGAAATCGCCGGACGATGTGGCGGCGAATCTGGTCGCGGGCAAATATGAAACGCTCGTGTTGGGCGAATGGCGAGAGGGCTTGCTGAAACTTGCCGCGTCGAGCGATGGAGGGTATGCCGCCATTGCAGGGCTTGAGGGCGAAGCCCGCGCCGACCTCAGCCAGTGGGCCCCGTTAGCTGCCGCCTGGTGGAGCGCCGCTGCAGTTGAAGCGGACGAGTTTTTTAAACGTCGTTGTCAATTGCAGGCCAAGTACGCTTACCTGCGAGCCAGAGATGCAGGTCAGAGCGGCGCCATTCCAACCGAGGTCGTCGAGCAGGTCAAAAAACTGGCCGGCTATCCGCTCAGCCGATTGCGGCCTGGCGCTGCGGGGCAATACTTTGCCGGCGCCAACTTTCAGCGACTGCTCACGGAGCGCGAAGACGCGGCCATCGACTTCCATTTCGGCGAGGGATCGCCGGGGCCGGAAATCCCCAACAACTCTTTCTCGGTACGCTGGAGCGGCTTTATCAAACCGCCGGTGAGCGGACGTTACAGGCTGGCGACTTACACCGACGATGGCGTGCGGCTTTGGATTGACGGCCAGCCGCTCATTAACCGGTGGGAACAAAACGTGGGAACTCAAGCCATAGTCGTGGATTTGACCGGCGAGTTGCACACATTCCGCCTTGAATACAATGAAACCATCGGGCCGGCCTTTGCCATGTTTAGTTGGGCGCTAGCGGACTTTGAGGACGCTGACTATATGCAGTGGACCACCGTGGATGCGCTTTATTATGACCCCGAAAGCGCTTTTCAACTGCCGGTTTTGGAATTCCGGTAGGCGCCCAAACCGCTTCAGGGTTCCCGCGAGAGTTCCCAAGTGTCGCTTTTCGCTCCCGCTAAATGGGAGATTTTTCGCGGGTGCTAAAAACGACAATGCGCCATGTCCCCGCCGCGACCCCAACGGGGTCAAATTCA
>JAICIG010000551.1 GCA_025924495.1 Pirellulales bacterium
AAGGTTACTGCCTGTCGATCTGTTCGGCCGACTTCAATGAATGGATTTGGAAGAACACCTCGTCGCGGGCCATTTATAGCTACCTGGGAACGATGGAGTACGAGATTTTCGAATTCGATTTGGGCAACACGTTCAACTATTCCGAAATGGCCGGGCTGATTGCCCCGCGGCCGTTCATGGTCGAGCGCGGGCATCGCGACGGCGTTGCGCCCGATGAATGGGTCGCCTACGAGTACGCCAAAGTTCGCTTATTGTATGCCGACCTGAAGATTCCCGAGCGAACGACGATCGAATTCTTCGACGGTCCGCATACGATCCACGGGGTCGGCACCTTCGCGTTTTTGCACCAACATCTGAAATGGCCTGAACCGGCGAAATGAGCCGATCGGCGCCGCAGGCGTTGGAATCCAAGCCGGGCCGGCAGGATGCTGCATACTTGCGCGGCAGCACTGCAACAGCTGCCGCGCTCTGCTGCTGTTCATGCCGAATGAGGCAGGAAGCAAGGCAGACACGAATGTCTGCCCTCCGCAGTGATGCCTGCTAGAATGGCGACCGAGTTTCAAATCACGTCGCGGTTCATCTCGGTCGAGGAGCAGGGATGGAAGACTTCGAGAAGTTGGGCGCATTTTATCTAGGGCGCACCTACGACGTTGCGGCACGGCATACGAAGCCGGAGTTGCTGCTTTACAGTTCCCGCGACTTGACGACGCATGCGGTTTGCGTCGGTATGACAGGCAGCGGCAAGACGGGCTTATGTCTCGCGTTACTCGAAGAAGCCGCGATCGACGGAATTCCTGCGATTGCCGTCGACCCGAAAGGGGACTTGGGCAATCTGCTGCTGACGTTTCCCGAATTGCGGCCGGCCGATTTTCAACCCTGGCTCGATCCGGGCGAAATTCAGCGCAGCGGAAAAACGGCAGAGCAGTTTGCCGCTGACACCGCCGAGAAATGGCGGCAAGGGCTAGCCGAGTGGGGCGAAGACGGTGCGCGGATTGCCCGCTTTCGCTCGGCAGTCGATATCGCCATCTACACGCCAGGCAGCAACGTCGGCCTGCCGTTGACCGTGCTCCGCTCGTTTGCAGCGCCGCCAGAGTCGATTATCGACGATGCGGACGCGTTTCGCGAACGTATTGCGTCGGCCACTTCAGGGTTGCTGGCTTTGCTGGACATCGAGGCCGACCCGCTGAACAGTCGCGAGCATATCTTGATTTCGAATCTGCTCGACCGCGCCTGGCGCTCGGGACGCACCTTGGACATGTCCGCCTTGATCCGCGAAATTCAGGCGCCGGCGATCGATAAGATCGGTCTGATCGACCTGGAGGCGTTTTTCCCAGGTAAAGATCGCTTCGAACTGGCGATGCGCCTGAATAACCTGCTTGCCTCGCCGAGCTTTTCCAGCTGGCTGGAAGGAGAACCGCTCGACGTCGGGCGGCTGCTTTACACGGCGGAGGGCAAGCCGCGGCTCTCGATTCTTTCGATTGCCCATCTGTCCGAAGGCGAGCGGATGTTCTTCATTACGATCCTGCTCGGCGAGTTGCTCGCTTGGACGCGCACGCAGCCCGGCACTTCGACGTTGCGTGCCATCTTCTATATGGATGAGATCTTCGGTTATTTTCCGCCCTCGGCCAATCCGCCGTCGAAGACGCCGATGTTGACGCTGCTCAAGCAGGCTCGAGCCTTCGGACTTGGCGTAGTGCTGGCGACGCAGAACCCGGTCGATCTCGACTATAAGGGCCTTTCGAATGCCGGGACGTGGTTTCTCGGCCGCTTGCAGACCGAACGCGACAAAGCTCGCGTGCTGGACGGGCTGGAAGGCGCGTCGGCCGCGGCGGGCGCGAGCTTTAACCGCCAACAGGCGGCGGCCACGCTGGCCTCGCTCGGCAATCGCGTGTTTCTGATGAACAATGTCCACGAAGACGAACCGGTCGTGTTCCAGACTCGCTGGACATTGTCTTATCTGCGCGGACCGCTGACGCGCGAGCAAACCAAGGCGCTGATGCACGACCGCCGGCTGCCGGCCGAAACCTCGTCGCGGGCCGCGCAGGAGCCCGCGGTCGCGGCAGCCGCCCAAGCGGCGCCGGGCCTGCCGACTGAGGCTCGCCCGGTATTGCCGCCGGGAATTCCCGAGGTCTTTTGGCCCGCGCAAACTGCCGCCCCAGCAGGGCGCATCCTGGTCTACCGCCCTGCCCTGCTCGGCTCGGCTCGATTGCACTTCGTTGATGCGAAGACGGCGATCGATCTGTGGCACAATCTGACTCTGCTGGCGCCGGCTGAAGAGAGCTCCGAAGGAGCCGTCTGGGAACACGCGCGGGTCTTGTGCGACGCCGATCGGGCGCCGGACTTCGAGACGCAGCCGCACGGGGAGGCCAAGTTCGCCTCGTTGCCGACGGAATTCGCCAAGCCGAAGAATTACACGTCGGCCTGGACGACGGCGCTAAAGGATTATCTCTATCGCTGCCATACGTTGGAACTTTGGAAGTGCGCTCGCTTGAGGCAGATCTCGCGGCCCGAGGAAAGCAAGGCAGATTTCATCGCCCGGCTCGCGCATGCCGGGCGTGAGCAGCGCGACGCGCAGGTCGAAAAGTTGCAAAGCCGCTATGCTGCAAAACTGGCCGGCTTGAAGGAGCAGATCCGTAAAGCCGAGCAGCGCGTCGAGCGCGAGAAGTCGCAATCGACGCAGCAGACGGTGCAGGCCGCCATCTCGTTCGGCGCCTCGGTGTTGAGCGCCCTCATGGGACGCAAAGTCGCGAGTTCCGCCAACGTTGGCCGCGCCGCCTCGGCCATGCGCGCCGCTGGCCGCGCCGCCCGCGAACATGGCGATATTCAGCACGCCGAAGAGACCGTCGAGTCGCTCCAGCAGCGCCTCTCCGACCTTGAGGGCGAGTTTCAACAGGAAATCGATAAGATCGACGCCGCAATCAACCCCGAGGCGCTCGTCATTGAGCCGCTGGTTGTCCGGGCCAAAAAGAGCGAAATCGCCATTGAGCGCATCGCCTTGGCCTGGCTTCCCTGGTTCGTCGACAGCGCGAATGCCGCCACTCCCGGCTTTGACGATCTCGGCTCGTAACATCCTCAGGAGGGCGGACATTCCTGTCTGCCTTCGCACTTAAAGAACGCCGCAATTGTAGATACTGGCGGACAGGAATGTCCGCCCTCCTGAAGTTGGCCGCCGCAAACGAGAGGCGGGAATGCCCCGCTTGAGCGTCGGGCGGAAATGACCTAAAATCGCTCGTTTTCTGGAAATGCTGGAGGTTCCTCGATGGAACGCACGCTGATTCTGTTCAAACCCGACTGCGTCCAGCGCCGGCTGGTCGGTCGGATTCTCAGCCGCTTCGAAGACAAAGGGCTGAACGTGATCGCCATGAAAATGATGCGGATCACGCCCGAGCTGTCGAAGCAGCACTATGCCGAACACGTCTCGAAGCCGTTCTATCCGGCGCTTGAGGCCTTTGTCACCGGAGCGCCTGTCGTAGCGGCCGTGATCGAAGGGTTGGAAGCGATTCGCGTCGTCCGCGAGATGCTCGGCGCGACCAGCGGTCTGAAAGCGGCCGCCGGCACGATTCGCGGCGACTACAGCTCGAGCCGCCAGATGAATCTGGTTCACGCTTCGGATGGGCCCGATGCCGCGAAACGCGAAATCGATCTCTACTTCAAGTCGTCGGAAATCTGCTCCTACGAACCGACGCTGACGCCTTGGTTCAAGGCCTCGGACGAGAGCTAAAGCACACCCGCACACAGCGGCCTCGCGCAGGATAATCCGCCTGCCGCGAGGCCGTTTCTATTGATGCCGGCTAGCCCGGATTATTCATCAGCCCACGCGAATCGGTCACAACGCGCTTTCACACTAACCCGAAGCGTCAGCGAGGGAGGGCGGTCGCCGGTAGGCGACCTTCGAGGTCGTTCGCCCTCGCTGACGCGTCGGGTTAGTGTGGGTTGTTGAAGAATCTGCGCTACGGCTCACGCGCCGCGGCTTGATGCGGTGCGATGAGCTGCCGCACCTCTTGATGATCGCACCCGTCCACGACCGATTCGCTTGTGCAGGCGGCGCCCGCGAAATAGCGGAGCCGGCGACAAAATGCGCCGAGTAGACGATCGTCTCCATCGCCTGCGAGCTGCGATAACTCGCAGCGCACCAGCGACGCCGGCAATACGTCGATCGGCTGAGTCGTCCATAGCGGGCTCATCATCAAGGAGCGGCGGACCGTCGAGTAAGGCCGCAAGTTGCCTTCACGCATCAGGGCGTAGCCCAGCCGCTCATATTGCTTGACGAACGCGCTGGCGGCGTCGGGCGATGATGCGTCGAAGACCAACGCCGCGTCGTCCAACAAATGCAGGCGGTCGGCGGCGGCGATCGTTTCGTCGGCCACGGCACTGTCGAGCAAATCGAGGACCGCCGCCGATGTCA
>JAICIG010000552.1 GCA_025924495.1 Pirellulales bacterium
CTTGACATAGGCAATCGGCGCTTCTTCATACAGGTCTCGGAACCGTTGCTCGCTTTCGCGCAGCTCTCGCTCAAGGCGCAGTCGCGCCAATTCCGCTGCCGCGCGCGCCGCGAAAATGTGGAAGATCAGCAGTTTTCGCGGTTCCTCCGGCATGGGGCGCTCATCGAAGACAGCCAGATGGCCGAGAACGTTGCCTTGGGGATTGAAAAGCGGTACGCCCAGATAGCTTTCGATGTCGAAGTCAACCAGGATTTTGTCATCGGGGAAGCGCTGCCGAACGCCCGACGGATGATGGCAAAGTCCGCCGCGAACCACGTCTTCGCAAGGCGTGCCCGCCAGCGTCCACTCAAGATTATCGGCAATCCGGTCCTTCGCCCAAAACGCGATCGTTCTGGCTCGTGTTTTCGTCTCGACCGACGCGAATTCCGCGACGAAAGCGTACTGGGCGTCTACCGCCCGAGACAGGTATCGCACTAGAGTGAGAAAGAATTCTTCGCCAGTACTATGAGCAGTTCCCTCGACAATGTCGCGGAGAGCGGCCATTTCCGCAGACAGCTCGCCTGAAGCTCCGTGGACTTCTCGACGAGATGTTTCTTGCTCACGCTTGCTGAATGCACTTGGCATGTCAGCCTCCCAACAAGAATGCCGCGGATTATTCCGCCTTAACAGGGAACATTCCGGCTCGACCGCTCAGGAAGATCGACGCGAAGCACATCGAGACTTCGATCGAATCGAGGGCCGAAGCGCAGCCGGACTTCCTTGGCTCGGCCGCTTTGTCCGCTGCCGTAAAGGATGGGATAAGCAGCTCGCCCGCAGATTGGCGGCAACAACGCCGCCGCCACGCCCTCCTATCCGGAATCTATCAAACCGAGGTGGAATTACAAGCGCAAGGGCGCCCCTCGGCGGGGGCAACCGCAATGTCCTCTTTGGTCTTTACTCGCAACGCCGAAATTCGCGTCGCGCAACTGTTGAACCACGTTCCCGCAACCTACGCGGGTCCGGCAGACCCGCGTAGGAAACTGCACGAACAGGGATGACCGCTTCCGGCCGTTTTTCGGCTCCCCTAAAACCACTTCGCCGCTCTCCCGTCAGGCTCAGAATCTTCCCCTAAACTCCTTGCTGTCTCCGCGCACCCGAGGTAACTGTCCGACTGCGTTAAGCGAGCCGGGGCGCGTCGCCCCGCCGCCACGCGAGAAATCCTTGATCCAGGAGAAATGCCGTGACCACGAAGAAGGCGACCAAGAAGGCCCCGGCAAAGAAGGCTGCGAAGACTAAGAAAGCCGCCAAGGAACCCAAGGCCAAGAAGGAGCCCAAGCCGAAGAAGCCCAGCGCTCTCGACGCTGCCGCCAAGGTGCTCGGCGAAGCCGGCGCGCCGCTGAACAGCCAGGAGATGATCAAGGCGATGGCCGACAAGGGCTATTGGACGAGCCCCGGCGGCCAGACGCCGCAAGCCACTCTTTACTCGGCAATACTCAGGGAGATCAACGTGAAGGGCAAGGACGCCCGGTTCAAGAAGACCGAGCGTGGCAAGTTCGCGCTCAAGGGCTAGGCTGCTCTGGCGGCAACACGTCGCATACGAGGCCCGACGCGGGCCTCGTGCTCGTTGGCTTGGGTGGAGCTGCCGGCTCTCATTTTCGGCCGATCGGCATAAGCGGCGGGCGAAGCGGGGCCGCCGGCGGCTACCAGATTTCGCATCCGGGCAACGATCCCTGGAACTTTGCTCTTGTTTCGGCGGTTAACTCGAAGTTTGGCCAAAGAATTCTTAGTGTTCGGAGCCGCTGGAGGTGTGGTATCGCACTCAATGCACTTGCTTCCGGCCCGGCCAAGTGCACGACGCGGACATCCTGAACGAATTCGTCGCCGCCGAGTCGCCTGAGCCAGGCTGGCCCCGGTGGCGTGGCATCAGGGTCAAAGTCGATTGGACTCGAAGATGATAACTCCCAATCATAAACAACCGTCCCGCCCAGCGCTTCAATCGCCTTTACCGCTTTCCGTTGCTCGTGGGCTCGATTGACGATGACGCCCAGCCGGACGGCTGGGGCCGTCAGGAGGACGAGGAAAGAGCGGAGCGAGTATTGGAACCAGCGGCGAGTCGGTTTCATGTCATGGCGTGTTCTGGGGCAATCGAAGCGGGGCGATCGAGATTCAAAACAGGATCATCTTGACTTCGCAATTGGGCAATGCGGCCTTTAGCTCGTCCATAGTGGAAGTCGACACAAAGGGAGAAATAATTACCGTTTTGAGCGTGCGAAGCCGGCTGAGATTAGCAATGGATTTCAGAGCACTCGATTCCTTCCAGAAGTCCACTTCCACGGCGTCCTGAAAGAACTCGTCGCCAACCAGCCGCCGTACCCACGAGGGACTAGGTGGCGTGAGAGGGCCGTCGAGACTGAATAAAGCGTCCGGGGCGAGCGGAACAACTTGCCAGTCGTAACCAATGGTCCCGCCCAGCGCTTCAATCGCCTTCACCGCTTCCGGTTGCTCGTGGGCTCGATTGACGATGACGCCCAGCCAGACGGCTAGGGCCGTCAGAAGAATGAAGAGGGTTCGGAGGCTAAAGGCGAGATAGCGGCGACGGATTGTCATTTAATTAAATGATTAGTTCCGATCGGCCCGAATGGGTAGTAGTTCTTTCCGTAAAGAAGAATCTCCGTTTGCGGCAGGAGATGCTGTAGGCGAGTCTCAGCCGTTGTGGTCGTATGCTTGGAATCTAATATGCATATGCGGTGTGCGTGTATGGATTCAAGTGGTCGTAAGTCGGCATCTGCTGCCATTCCCCCAATCGCTATTCGATTAATGCCGGAAATCTTGGGCAATTGAGCGGCCGCTAATGCATCAAGGGGCGCAGTCCAATGCAAGTTAATAGGCTGAGCTATTAAATCCTCCCAAAAGTGACTTACTGTAGGCGTTTTGGAAAGTGGATCGGCATTGTCGTCGTAGGTTGCTCCGCCGCCTGCGGCCACAAACATATCAATCGCCCGTCCTCTTCGTTGTGCCCGTCTAGTCGCTTCGGTCCCGAAGAGTGGGCTGCGCGAGAAGACGGTTGCCGTAAATCAAACCCGCAATGAGCCGCGGATTGATAGTCGGCAACGGCTCCCAGCCGGTTAAAGTTCCGCCTGACCGCGTCATCACGTCGTAACAGCGTCCTCGCCAGGAATCGAACCTGGTCTACGAGCTTCGCGGGCTCGCGTGCGAATTCCGGCACACTCCGAGGACAGATTAAAAAACAAAAACAGCACCCCGCCGAGGAGTCGAACCTCGTCTTGCAGTTCCGAAGACTGCCGTGCTTCCGCCACACTCGCAGGGCAAAGCGTAAACGCAGCGTCCCGACCTGGATTTGAACCAGGACCACGGCCTTCGGAGGGCCGGATGCGATCCGTTACACCATCAGGACGAATTAATCGCCAACAAAGCCGACGGCTGCCAATCCGTTAGGAACAGCCAGCGCTGGGCTCCAGCACCAAACGGTTCACAAGACTGGCGCCTCTCACTGTTCCGCCACATCGGCAGCAAGCAGGATCGCGAGGATTCGAACCCCGTCGGGCGGCTTTGGAGACCGCGTGCTCTCCCAGGAGCAAGATCCTGTAAAGCCGACCCAAGCCTGCCCGCGCTTGGGTCGGGAAACGAACGACTACTTCAGCTCGACGCTCCAATACGCCTCGCTGATGAACTTCGACCAGCTCTCGATGCGCTCGTGACGAGCGGCGTAGAGCGGCTTCCATTGCGGGCGGACCGGCGCCTTCCGCAGTTTCATGCCGGCCTGAGCCGGCGTGCGGTCGGCCTTGCGCTTGTTGCATGCCAGGCAGGCCAGCACGCAGTTCTCCCAGGTCGACATTCCGCCGTGCGACCGCGGGAGCACGTGGTCGATCGACAGCTCATCGACCGCCGGCTGCACGCCACAGTACTGGCAAGCGTAATGGTCGCGCTTGAAGATGTTCCGCCGGCTGAAGGCCACGGCCGCCTCCGGCAGCCGGTCGTAGCCAACCAGCACAACAACCTCCGGCACGCGCAACCGCTGGCTGACCGCCTGCACGAACGGCTCGCCGTCGGGCGGCGTCAACCGCGACCAGTCGGCCCAGTCGTAGAGCTGGTAGTCGTGCGGGTCGACGACTCGCGCCGCCTCGTTGAACAACAGCACCAGCGCCCGGGCCACCGTGGCGACGTTCACCGGCTGCCAGTTCCGGTTGAGCACCAGGGCCGGGCGATTCAGCATTTTGGCAACCATGGGGGTATCTCCATGTCAGGAGTCAGGAGTCAGGAAGAAGAGCGGCAGAAATCCGAAATGGTTCGTTTCCATTTCCGACTTCCGAGTTCCGAGTTCCGAATTAAATGGCCGAAAGACGTTCCACTTATTTTCGCGTAGACTCGTCTGGTCGCCCAAGCGGAAGGCAAGGGATTCGAACCC
>JAICIG010000553.1 GCA_025924495.1 Pirellulales bacterium
AGCCGACTGAAGACAACAAATGTTCTTGCTCGAATACCACCAGCTAAAGCTGGTGGCAGACAGGAAGAAGCCTGGCCACTGAATTTCGGCGTTCTAGGGATTGGGAAGTTATTTAATTCCCGTTGCTAAGCATGTTGCCAAGTCGATTGAAGCATGCATGCCTACCTCGGCGAGTCGCCGACGAAGGCATGGCGCCCGGCGAATCCCCGGAACGGCACAGAGGCCGTTCCCTACAGTGTCGCCCCTTCCCTGTCTCCACCTACCTCGTCTCCACCGTCACGGCCATCACGACCGGGGCGGTGTTGTCGGGGCCTTTGACCAACTCGATGCTCTCGATGGTCTCGGCTCGCTTGGGCTGTACGGCCAGATAGCGAATCTGCTGGCCGCGCAGGCGGAAGGCCAACTTCGATTCGGGCACGTCGACCACGCGGATGTAGTCCGCAAAGTGCACGCCGTTTTTCAGCGGATGATCTTCCGTCGTGCCGTCGTCGTAATGCAACCGCACGATCATCGACACGGTCGGCTCGACCGCGCTGCCGTTGTAACCCCAGCCGCTCACGCCGCTCAACAAGTGAATCGCCTTGGCGGGCGAGTTGCAAGGCAGGCTGACCGACTTCGGCATCCTGGGCGGAAACTGACCGGTCGGCCCGTACAGCATGATCGCGTTGGCAATCCGGTCCCCTTGCGGATCGACGAGCAAAAACGGCACGCCGTCGACCGTCTTGGCCGACCAGTCGCGAAAGATCAAGCGCTCGGCCTCGGCGTCGCGGCTGTAGAACATGCCGCGCGTGCTGACAATCGTCGCCGCCTTGCGTAGATCGAGCGGCACATACTTGCCGCGGGCCGCAAGGAACTCGAGCAGGTCGGCGATCGCCGCCGGCGGCACTTGCTTTTCGAATCCTTCGGGCATCAGCGATTTTCGCGACTGAGCCAGCTCGTCGATATCTTCTCGCAACAGCGAATGCCGCTTCCCTTCGGCGTCGACCAGTTCGACGGCGGTTTTCGTCTCGGCCGTCAACAGCCCGTTGAGCGTGCGGCCGTCGTTGGTGATCACGGCGTACTGGCGGAAGTTGCCTTCCACGCTGCGGCTCGGATCGAGAATATTTACCAGCAATTCTTTCTTCGGATGCACCGCCATGCCGGTCAAGTCGGGGCCAATCTTGTTCCCTTCGCCGCTGTGCATATGGCACTTGGCGCACTGCTGTTTGAAAACTTCTTTGCCCTTGGTCGCATTGCCGGGCTGCAGCACCAACGGCGAAAGCTCTTCGATCACCTTCTGCCGATCGGCATCGGGCAGGCCGCTCCCCATCGCCAACAGCTTCTTCGCTCGCTCGGCGATGGCCGGATTCGAGTGGCCGGCCAACGCCTGCTTCTGGTCGAGCGAAAGATCGCTCAATTCGGCCTGGCCCTTCTCGAACCCTTCGATGAGCGCCGCCGTCCAATCGGCCCGCGTGAGCAGCATCCTGAGCGCCTGCGGCCGAATCGCCGGCGTCAGTCGCGACAGTTCGCCGATGGTCATTGCTCCCACCTCGGGCGATTCGCTCTGGCCGATCGCTTCGATCAAGCCCGAGGCCAATTCCACCGACGTGCGCGGCGTGATCAACTCCAGCAGCGCTGCGGCCGCGGCCGGGTCGGTGCGGCGGAACTCCATCAACTCCGTAGCCGCCCGCACGCGAGCCTCGTCCTGCTGCTGCTCGTCTTGAGCAGAGGCTAAAAACGAGGCGGCGATTTCCTCCATATATTGCTCGAAGCGGCGACTGCCCCAGCGGTGAGCCAGGGTGACCAATTGGCCTTTGGCGCCGGGCGAGACCTGCGAAAGCAGCTCGACCATCGCGGTCTCGACTTGCTCGTCGAGCTTCGCCTGTCGATCTTTCGGCCAGCCTTTCGCCAGGCCGGCCAGCACCGCGTCGGCAAGAGGCTGCCTGGCGTCAGCCAGCGCCACCATCAAACCGCCCGCCGTGTCGACCGGTCCGTTGCGGGCATAGTGTTCCGCCACGCGTGCGATGAGCGCCGACAGAGCCTCGCTCTCGGGCAACTCTTGGTCCTTGGCCACCGCCTTCAAGAAATATGGCGCCTGGGCGGCCGCCGCACTGGTCGCAGCGTCCAACAACCAGCGGTCCTGAGCGTTGGCCGGATTGCGCAGCGCGGCCACGATGGCCTTGGCTGCTTCTTCGGAAGCCGGCGATTCGGCCAACGCCAACAACGTTGCCAGGCGAACTTGGGCGTCGGCATCGGCCAGGCAGCCAGCCGACAGGATGGCCGTCGTCATTTCTGGATTACGCGGCAGCACTTGCACCGCATTGCGTCGCACGCCCGCCGATGGATGTCGCAAGGCGACAACGGCGGCCTTCGTCGCTTCTTCATGTTTGCCATTGAACTGGCCCAAGCCTTCTAGCGTCCACAACGCATGAATGGCACCGACGTTCAACCCAATCTCATCCATGCTTTCGTTCTTCACGAGTGCAATCAGTTCCGGCGCCACGTCGTCCTGGCCACGCTCGATCAGCAATCGTTGGGCATGCATCCGCCACAGTTGATTCTCGTGCGAGAGGGTCGCAACGAGTTGTTTGGCGTCGTTCGGATCGAGCTGGATCGGCTTCGCTTGCTTGGCGCCCGAATAAACCAGCCGATAGATGCGGCCGTGGGTCTTGTCGCGCAGCTCGGTCTCGTAGGCGGCGCCTTTGCCGGTTTTAAAACCTTCGGGCGTCGGGTTGTGCTGCACGATGTAGTTGTACCAGTCGATCACCCAGACATGGCCATCGG
This sequence comes from Pirellulales bacterium, assembly GCA_025924495.1. The sequence goes on from JAICIG010000553.1 coordinate 2,764, forward strand.
GCCCCACTTCCGCCATCGTCGGCGCGGTCCATTCGTCGTCGCTGGCTAGCAGGTTCCAGCCATAATCGGCGATGAAGTCGGCGCCGCGAGGTTCGAGCAGGAATGTGGCGACCAGGTGCCCCGTCGGCTCGGTCACGAACGAGGTGCGATTCCAATACCACTTCGGATAAGTGCGGGCCGTGTAGAGAGCATGCCCTGCCGCCGCGGTGAAGCCCCCGTGATTGTCGACCTGGCGCACCTTGTCGGTCACGGGATGAAAATCGTTGCTCGTGGCAATGCTGCTGAGCACGCGGGGCGACCAGCCTCGCACCGCTTCGTAATAACGGTTGGGAATCGGCAAATAGACGCTCGGGTTGCCGTTGGCCGTCGAACCAAACACGATCCCTTCTTCGCTGAAGCCGACGCCCCAGGAATTGTTGTTCGTGTTGCGCAGAAACTCGAACTTCGATCCATCGGGTTTGAAACGGTAGAAGCCCGTGCGGAAGTTGTGATCCTCGTCGCCGACTTTCCCCTGGAAGCCCGAGTAGCCGACGATGCCCCACAGCCAGTTGTCGAACCCATAACGCAGGTTGCTCGGGCCGGCATGCGTGTCGCTGGTGCTCCAGCCGGTGAACAGCGTCTCGCGAATATCAGCCCGATCGTCGCCGTCCGTATCTTTGAGAAACAGCGTGTCGGGCGCCTGGTGCACTACGATGCCGCCGCGAGCGAAGGCCAGACTGGTCGGAATGCTGAGCTTGTCGGCGAAGACAGTGAACTTGTCGGCGCGGCCGTCGCCATCGATGTCTTCGCAGATTTTGATGCGGTCGTGCCCTTCGCCCTTGGGCTGCAGGTTGTTGGGGTAATCGACCGTCTCGGCGATCCACAACCGGCCTTTGTGATCCCAGGCCATGGCGATCGGCTTGGCGATGTCGGGCTCGGTGGCGAAAAGTTGCGGCTCGAAATCGCGCGGCAACTGCATGTGCTTCATCGATTCGGCCGGGGCGATCGGCAACTGCATCGTTTCGATCGGCTTGCCTTGCGTGCCCCACCTTTGCTTCGGCAGGTAGTTGGGCAGCCTGGCCTTGGCGTACTCGAACGGTTGGACGTCAGTCCGCTTGTGCGAGTTGCTGTCGAACACTTCCCCCTTGTTCGCCGCCCAGCGAATGCCGCGTTCGACTAACGCCTGAAAACCCGGCTGGCTCCAGGTGCGTCCGTCGTGCCCATAGGCCGTGTAGAACACGCGTCCTTTGCCGTGCGTGCGGACCCAGGTCCACGGCTCTTCGCCATCGCCTTCCGCCCGCACCTGCAGCACGCGGCGGTTCTTCTCGTTGTGCTTTTCGTGAACGTAAGTTTCATCCCAGGTGGTGAAGGGCTCGAGCCCCTTCATGATCGGATGGTCGGGATCGATCACCTTCGTATCGAACGTGCCCGTGCCGTGACGCTGGAACTGGGCGCCGATCAAGGCAATCACTTCGGCCGAGTTGCGGAAGCAGAACGAAGCGCAGTGCAGCGGCACGAAACCGCCGCCGCCGGCCACGTAATCGAGCAGGGCTTTTTCTTCGCGCGGCTCGATGCGATCGATGTTGGCGTAGAGAATCAAGGCGTCGTAGCGGCGCAAGTTCTCGGGATTCAGCTCGGCGATGTTCTCGGTGTAAACG
>JAICIG010000554.1 GCA_025924495.1 Pirellulales bacterium
CTCCTGACTCCCGACTCCCGACTCCCGACTCCCGACTCCTGACGCCTGACGCCTGACTCTTAACTCCCCCCCGCCCCATCCTTCCAACATTTCGCGCCGGCCAGCGAATTACTTAGCGGATAGCGGCTCCAGAAGTTCTTTGGAAAGCTTGTGAAGAATGCATAGACTACGGCGCCCGCCGTTAATTCTGCGGCGACCGAGAAGCGGCGCGCACCTTCCGAAACCCGCAGTCGAGGCAGCGACGATGGATGATCGCCAGGCAGAATTGTATCGGCGGATCGACGAGTTTCCTCTCGAGGAGCCCCAGGCCGCATTGACGTTTTCCGCCCGATTGGCGCGCGAGAACGGCTGGTCGCAGGTCTTCGCCCGGCGCGTGATCGACGAATATCGCCGCTTCGCCTTTCTGGCGGTCGCCGCTGGCCATCCCGTGGCGCCTTCCGACGAAGTCGATCAGGCTTGGCACTTGCATCTGACATCCACGCGTGCGTACTGGCACGGTTTCTGCGCTGAGCTTGGCCGGCCGTTACATCATCAGCCGACGCGCGGCGGCCCCGACGAACTGGCCAAGCATAGCGATTGGTATGCACAGACGCTGGCCAGTTATAGCCGCTTATTCGGGCGTGAACCGCCCGGCGATATCTGGCCGCCGGCCGAATTGCGGTTTCACTCGGTCGCCGCCCACCGCCGAGTCGATCTCGGCCGGTGCTGGGTCATTCCCAAGCCCGGCTGGCGGCAGCTGCAAGCCGCGACCCTCATGGCCGGCGGGCTCTTGCCGGTCGCCCTACTGGCCAGTCCCTTCGATTTTGATGGCCCGCACTTCTTGACCCTGTATGCACTCATGTTCGCTATCGCTTTGACGATGGCCTGTGGCCTGCGATTCGCGCTCCGCGGCGGCGATTTGAGCGAGGACGCTCACAAACTCGACGTCTACGCAGCCGGTTGCCTGGCCGGCGGCAAGCAGCAAGCCATCCGCGCTGCCACAGCGGCGCTCGTCCAACAAGACGTGTTGGAAGTGAGGCGCGAGGAGACGAAACTGCTCGGGTTCTTGCCCGGCGCCAACGAATACTCGTTCGTGGCCTGCCAGGCGCCGCGCCGCGATTCGCCGCCGCTGGAGCGCGCTATTTGCGACGCGGCGAAATGCGGGCAGACCATGAAGCAGCTCTATCGTTCGGCGGGCGATGAAGCCGCGAAGCTTGCCGCCCGACTGGAAGATGCCGGGCTGATCCTCTCGGCCGATCAGGCCGCCAAAGTGCGCTGGCTGCCGGCGCTCATCATGGCGGCGCTGGCAGGCTTCGGCGCCATCAAGATCGCCGTCGGCATTTCGCGCGGCCGGCCCGTGATCTTTCTCGCGCTCGGCGTCGTCGCCACGTTGATCGTGGCCGCGATGTTTCTCAACCAATCGCTCCGCAGCCGCGCCGGCGACCGCTTATTAAAACGACTCAAAGAGCGGCACGCCTCGCTCCAGCGTTCCGACTACACCGGCGTTTCCGCCGAACACTTAGCCTTGGCCATCGGCCTATTCGGTCCCGCGATCCTGGCCGGCGGCCCGCTCGACGATCTCCGTTACGCCTTAGGCGCCCAGCCGCCGCAAAAAGGGGGCGACGGCGGCTGCGGCAGCGGTTGCAGAGGAGGCGGATGCGGGGGCGGATGTGGCGGCTGCGGCGGCTGCAGTTAGTTGCGCGACGTGCATCGCGCAACAGCGCCGTAGGGTGGGCAATGCCCACCAGAACTTGAACTGAATCTTGCTTCAGGTGGGCGGTCGGCACTACCAACCAGACCCGTCGCAGCATTTCCGACGTAGGCAACTGGGATTGCCGATGCGCGCCTCGAGAAGTCTTGCGAGCCACAGCCGCTCACATCGCGTTCGATTCCGAGTCACAAGGCAGTTCCGGTGGGCATTGCCCACCCTACGAGGCTCCAGGCAGCGGAAAAGGCAGCGCAATGCCCGTCGGCGCGCCCGGTAGCGCCCGGCCCGATTTCGCCATTGCGTAGCCGAGGATCTGATCGTACGACAGCGCCGATTCGGGCCTGAAGGCGCCGCCCGCATCTCGAAACAGCGACGCGTCGCCGAACCACTCGTCGGGCCAATAGATCAGGTCGCTCATGTTGCTGCCTGGAAACTGCGCCTCCAGCCAATTCAAATAGTGTATGCTTTCAGATTCCGGCACTTCGACTTTTGATACCGCATCGAGCACCGCCAGCGCCTCGGAGTAAACCAGCTCCTTGTCGAAAGACGGTTTGGGGTTCAGCGCGCCGCGGACAAACGTCCGTTTCGATACGGACTTCCAATAGGTCTGGAAGTCAGACGGCTCGCAGCGGCGCCGCGCATGAGAGTGCCATTCTTCGAGCAGCGCATCTGCGGTCCCGCCAGAGTCGAGTTCGTCTTCGATCGCATCGCAAAGCGCCGACATTTTGTCAACGAGCTTCTTGTTCGCGCGACGCAGTTTGAGGCGGTCAGGAATCGGGATAGGCTTCGTCTTCGATTATGGGCCGTTGTCGAGCACCGTAGGGTGGGCACTGCCCGCCAGAACTTGAACTCGGCTCGCTTCAGGTGAGCGATGGGCACTGCCCACCAAATGCGTCGCAGCGTTTCCGACGTTGGCAATCCAGATTGCCGATGCGCGCTTCGAGCAGCATTCCGAGCCACAGCCGCTCACATCGCACTCGATTTCGGGCGACAAGGCAATTCCGGTGGGCAATGCCCACCCTACGAGACTCGGATTATGGGCCGTTGTCGAGCCAAAAGCTACGCGTGTCTCCTGACTCGTTCGCTTGCCAGCAGTATCGGGCATCAACATCGAGACAGGTCAGCCAGCCATGCCCGCATGCCCAGGTATCAATACAAATGGCGTGGCCGACGTCGCGCGGTTCTCCGCTGCGCTGGGGCGTGTGGCCGCAAATCATTGTTAAGCCCGATGCATGAGGCGCCGGCTCGCCAAACGGTTCCCAGTAGAGCATGAAGTCGGGTTGCTCGTCGAGCGGGACATCGGGGTATGCATTCGCATGAACAAAGAAGTGCGTACGATTCTGGCAACACGAGCGCAATCGGGAAGTAAGAAACTTCCAGTGCGCCGCGGGAATCTGCTCCAGGTTATTGACGCCATACGATTCAAGCACTGCCTGGCCGCCGCAAGCGAGCCACTCGTCACGGTGGCGTTCGGACTTGCTAGCCGCAATCATCATCAATTCGTGATTTCCGCGCAGTGGAATCAGATACCCGTCGGAGTCGCGATCGATCAGCCATTGGATGACGGACTTTGTATCCGGGCCTCGGTCAACGTAATCCCCGAGCGTGATGAGGCGATCATCGGGCGTGATCCTGGCGTACAGTTCGAGCGCAGCCAGCGACCGATAGCAGCCATGAATGTCGCCGATTGCCAGAGTCCGCACTGAAGGTAAGCCTCCACTCGGTCGCGTAATGGCTTATGCGCCGGCCCCGCCGATCGCCGCCGCGCCGAAAGCCAGCGCGACCGCCAGGGCGTAGATAATCAGTTCCCACGGCTCCGGGACAATACTATCGTAGAAGCCGCCTCCGGCGGGAGCTAGCTTCGCGCCGCACTTCGGGCAAACGCCACGCCGCAACTTGCGAGTCGTAAGGGCCTCGATCAACGCGTAGATCAGCCAGAGAGATGCGATCGAGACGAGGACGCCAAGCACTACGGCGAGCCATCGGTAGGGAACAACTCGCGACAGCACCCGCGACCACCCGACAGTCGCGAACGCCACGACGGCAGCGATAGGGAGCAACGACGAGGGCGTGACATTGGAGAATTCCGACGCACACGCCTGGCACTTATAGTAACTGACGTGGCCGCTGAAGATCATTGAGATGAGGGCGCGTTAAAACTGTTTCCTGAAATAGTTCAGACCCGCTTTTCCGCCCGGCAACTGGATAACGCTCGGCACGCGTCGGGCGCCGGCGCATCTGCGGATGGAGCAATCGCGCCTCCGGCGCAGGCGGCGACCACGAAAACGCACGCGATCTTCTGCTGCATAACCAAAGCTAAACGACTCTACGGAGCCGCATTCGCTCCTCCGTCCGCTCCTGCCCGCTTTAATTGACGCTGGAATACGTCCATCGTCTCTATCATCTTCTCGGGCAACTTCACAAACGCCTGCTGCAGCTCCGATATAATCTCGATAATACGATTCTTCTGCTGGCGCGTGCCATGGTCACGCGCTGCGGCAACCGTCGCATCATATTCCTTCCGGAGTTCGGCCAAACGCCGGAATTCTCGTCGACACTCTCTGCAATGTCGGGGCCGCGAGTCAACCCAGAAAAAATAGTCCTCGAACCAGGCCTTTTGCTCGTCGGCCGCCCAGGTAAAAACTTGCTCGCACCGTTCGCACTTGAACTCCGCGTCGATGTACCAGTTTCGACCGCAG
>JAICIG010000555.1 GCA_025924495.1 Pirellulales bacterium
AGGTCGAACTGCAGTCCCCGATCGCGATGGAAGAAAAGCTCCGTTTCGCGATCCGTGAAGGCGGCAAGACCGTCGGCTCGGGCGTGGTTACGAAGATCATCGAGTAGTAGACGGCTGCTCCGGGTTTGGTCTCGCGACCGGGCTCGGAAAGCCGGTAGATGCCAAGTTAGGGGTGTAGCTCAATTGGCAGAGCGCTGGTCTCCAAAACCAGAGGTTGCGAGTTCGATTCCCGCCGCCCCTGCCAGCCACGTGGAGCATCGGCCGGCCGATGGGCCGGCCGATGCCCGAAGTATTTACAACCCCAGGGACGAGGTTGAAGGTGAAAGAGGGAAATGCCGCAGTAAACCCGATGTGGCGAGACTTGTTCAGTCTCGGCATTTACAAGCGCAGCCAGGGCCGCATTGCGCGCCAGGTGACGTTTGCCGCCTTGGCGGTCACGTTCGCCCTAGGAGCGTGGACGTTGCACGATTTCCTGTCCGATACCCAGCCCTCGGTGCGGCTGGGCGTGTCGGGCGTCGTGCTGCTGGTCGGCTGGTGGTTGTGCTATCGGATCGTGAACCTGCCGCGGTTTGCAGATTTTCTGATTGCAGTCGAAGCCGAGATGAACAAGGTGTCATGGCCGTCGCGCACGGAGTTGTTCCGCAGTTCGATGGTGGTGATGATCACCATGTTCGGCTTGGCCGGCACTTTGTATGCCTACGATTTGCTATGGAAAACGCTGTTGACCTTTTTGCAAGTTCTTAAGCCGGGCGCCTGACGTCAGGGCCTCCAGAGGGGAATTTAGGCGTGATCGACGAAGAAGATAAATCGGCTGCCGAATTCGGCGATGTATCGGTCGGCGAGGGGGGCGGAGCTCCCGACGCGGATCGTGCGCCCGAGGGTGCGCACGCCGAATCCCCCGCCGATCAAGAGCCAGAACCGATGGAGCCAGAGTCGATGGAAGCGGAGCCAATGGCGCCGGAATCCGGTTCCTCGGCCGCTGACGCCGACAGTGATGCTCCGCCGCGCGGCGAAAAGCATTGGTACATCCTTAAGGTGCAAAGTAATCGCGAGGACTCGATTCGCGACGCCTTGCAGCGGCGGATTGCCGTCGCGGGGCTGAACGATTATTTCGATGAAATCATCGTCCCGATCGAGAAAGTGACGGAGTTCAAGAACGGCAAGAAGCGGGTCGTCAAGCGCAAGCTGTATCCCGGTTACATTGTCGTGCACATGGAATTGAACGAAGACACCTGGTTTCTCGTCCGCGAGACGCCGGGTATTGGCGACTTCACCGGTTCGGGCGGCAAGCCGACGCCGATGTTGCCCCACGACGTCAACAAGATCGTCGCTCGTCAAGAAGAGAAAACAGACGAAGCGCCGCCGATCGCCGTGCCGTTCCAGGCGGGAGACCGCGTGAAGATCAACGAAGGCACGTTTGAAAACTTTGAAGGCGACGTAGACAATATCGACCGTGGCAACGGCCGAGTGACCGTAATGATCAACATCTTTGGCCGCTCGACCCCCGTCGAACTGGAATACTGGCAGATTGAAAAGCTTTAACCGCTCAGCGGAGGCCGCGTCCTGCTCGACGCGCCACTTCCACGATTGAGCCCGAAAGACACGGTCCCCCGAAAGACTCATGGCAAAGCAACTTGTAGCTCAAGTAAAATTTCAGGTCCCCGGCGGTCAGGCGACTCCGGCTCCCCCGGTCGGTACGGCTTTGGGCCGTTTCGGCGTCAACCTTGGCCAGTTCGTTCAGCAATTCAATGAACGGACGCGCGAAGCGGGAGGCATGCCGATTCCCGTGGTGGTCAGCGTTTATAACGACCGCTCATTCGACTTCGTTACCAAAAGCCCCCCGGCGGCCGCCCTATTGAAGCAGGCTGCCAGCATTGCCAAAGGCTCGGGCGTGCCCAATCGAGAGAAAGTCGGCAAGGTCTCCTCGGCTCAGATCGAGGAGATCGTCAAGTTGAAGATGGCCGATCTGAACGCTCGCGACGTGGCCCATGCCAAGCGGATGATCGAGGGCACGGCGCGCAGCATGGGGCTCGTTGTCGAAGGCTGAGAAGAAATCGAATGGACGGCGCCTAAGGCCAGCACGAACTAAATCAAACTTTACGAACATATTCGCAAGCAAAGTCGGTAAGCAACAGATGGTGAAGCAATCGAAGCGCATGAAGGCCCTCGTATCCAAGGTTCCCTCGAGCGATCCCGTTCCGGTCGATCAGGCGGTTTCGGTGTTGAAGCAATTCAACACGACGAAGTTTGATCAGTCGGTCGAAATCGCCATGCGCTTGGGCATCGATGCGAAGCAGGCGGATCAACTGGTCCGCGGATCGATCGTGTTGCCGCACGGCATCGGCAAATCGCTTCGCGTGGTCGTCTTCGCTAAGGGCGATCTGGCCGAGCAGGCGAAGGCCGCCGGCGCCAACGAGGTAGGAGCGGACGAACTGGCTAAGAAGATCAAGGACGGCTGGACGGAGTTCGACGTCTGCATTGCGGCGCCCGACATGATGGGATTGGTGGGTCCCTTGGGGCGTGTGCTCGGCCCTCGTGGGCTAATGCCGTCGCCTCGTGCAGGTACGGTGACCCCCGAAGTGGCGAAGACCGTGAAGGAATACAAGGCGGGCAAGGTGGAATTCCGCAACGATGCTGCCGGCATCGTGCATGCCGTAGTCGGCAAGTTGAGCTTCGACGCCGCAAAACTGGCCGACAATATCAACGCCTTCATCAATCACGTCATGGGACTCAAGCCGCATAGCGTGAAGGGACATTATCTCAAGGGGATTTCGGTCAGCGCCACGATGAGCCCTGGCATCCGCATCGCCGCCTGAGCCGAACGAATAAGTTCCTCAGCGGAGTCACAAAACAAACGAGTCGCGGCCGTGACGTCGCGAAGCTTTAACCGCCCGGACCCGAAAACTTTAAGTCGCCAACATGAGCAAGTACGTCAAGAACCTGATAACCGACGATCTGAAGGGTCGCCTCAGCGGCGTTGAGAATGCGCTACTGGTCAGCGTTGCCGGCATGGACGCTAATAAAAACAGTCGCCTGCGGTCCACGCTGCGAAGCAAGAACATCCAGCTGATTGTGATTAAGAACAGCTTGGCGGCGCGCGCTACCGAGGGCACTCCGCTGGCTGCCGCTTTCGAACAAATGGAAGGTTCGCTGGCCCTGGTTTGGGGCGCCGAAGACGTCGTCTCGCTGGCCAAGGAAGTCGTCAAGCTTTCGGAAGATAAGGAATTCGCTCCGTTCGAGCCGCGCGGCGGCGTGATGGACGGAGGCCGGCTGAATGCGGAACAAGTCAAGCAAGTCAGCAAATGGCCCAGTCGCCAGGAGCAGCTCAGCATTTTGTTGGGTCAGATTCTCAGTCCGGGCGCCAACCTGGTCAGTCAGTTGACGAGCGCTGGCGGCGCGCTAGCGAGCCAGATCAAACAAAAGGGCGAGGAAGAAGAGGCCCCTGCTGGCGAGACGCCGGCGGCCTGAAGAGCAAGCATAACGAGATAATCGCCTGTTGTTTCGGCCCCGCCGTTCCGCAGGATCACGAGCACCAACCAAATCATTGACCCAGTAACTAGCGTTCGGCCGACAGTGCGTAGCCGGCGCTCAATCGTAGACAGAAAGGAACGAAACGCATGTCGACTGACGCCCCCGCCATGGAATACTCCGCCACGACCAAAGAGCTTGGCGACAAGATTGTCGGCCTGACGCTGAAGCAGGCCAAAGAACTGAGCGATTACCTCGAAAACGAGCACGGCATTAAGCCTGCCGCCGGCGGCGCCGTAATGATGGCGGGGCCGGTACCTGGCGGGGCCGGCGCGCCTGCCGCCGAAGCGAAGACGGAATTCGACGTCGTGCTGGAAGGATTCGGCGACAAGAAGATCGGCGTGATCAAGGTCGTTCGGGCTGCAACGGGTTTGGGGCTGAAGGAAGCCAAGGACCTGGTGGAGGGCGTGCCCAGCAAGGTCAAGGAGGGCATTTCCAAGGAAGACGCCGAGAAGCTCAAGAAAGAGCTGGAAGAAGCCGGCGCGACCGTTTCTATCAAGTAGGATCGCAATACAAGGCTAAGGCGCATCCTCAATCGCACGGCTTTCTTGCCGTGGTTTGGAGATGAATGCCGGCGCCCGTCCCAGGGAGGAGCGTCGTGTCCGCAACGCCAGGCGGCGCGGCGCAGCAGGAAATCATTAGATCTTCACTTGGTCCGTATAATCGCTGACGCCCGCAAAGGTCCGATTGGGGTGCTGCGCGCTGTGGCGGCGCAAAGCGCCCGGTTCGGACCGCCCTCGAACATTTCGTCGCATCTAGAGGAGTACGATCCCCTATGGCCACCTCGGCAGAACGACGTCTCCGCCCGCAGGAAGTCCGTCGCTTTGGCTCGATTCAAAAACACCAAAGCATTCC
>JAICIG010000556.1 GCA_025924495.1 Pirellulales bacterium
CGACTGTCGTCGTCGCCGGCTTGCCGGGTGATGCCAGCAACTATGTTTACGAACATTTACGGGGCTTGGCGCCCAACTTGTCCTATTTCGGAACAACGCGCGGCGACATTGCCACCGTACAACTGGCGCCGATCAGCGACTTGGATTCGTTTGCCTCGCGAATTGAATTGGGACAGGTCACGAAAGTCGACCGCGAGAAACGATTGATCCACGTGCAGGCTCACGGTGAGCGACTGCCTCGACAGCTCGCAGATCGGCGCACTGATCAAACGCCTCGCCCCGCGCAGGACTTCGAGTCCGCCAGCGGCGAAGACCATGCGCTGCGCCGCACGGCAGTAAGGAAGTTGTCAGCGGCGGAAAACGCCAGCCTTGCCGACTCGCTTAGCAAGCGACTCCTTGTGCATGATCGCGACGCCTTGGAAGGCCTGATTGCGCTCGGCGCCGATGCCGAAGCTGCCGTCGCCCACTACGTGCAGCATGTCGACCGCCGCGTGCGGCGCGATGCGCTGTTGGTGCTCAAGAAAATCGCTACCGAGGCGTCGCTGCCAGCCATCCTGCGGGCGCTCGACGATGCCGATTTGGGCAATCGAGACCTGGCCTGGCAAACGATTTGTCATGTTCCGAAACTGATGCAGCAACCGCAGGTGATCGAAGCGGCGGCGGGAGCGCTCCAGCGCCATCACGAGCAAGCCGGCCAGTGGTTGACAAGCATCGGTCCAGCCGCAGAAGCTGCGGTCCTGCCTTACCTGCAGCACGCGGATGAGGAAGTTCGTTTCCAGGCAGTTCAGGTGCTCAAAGAAATTGGCAGCCGCGCGAGTCTGGCAGGGCTCGAACGACTTGCGGACGATGAAGTCGAACTGGTAGCATCGGCCGCCAAGGCGGCGCGCGAAGCGATCTTGCAACGGCAGCCTCGCTGAAGTCGCCTTGACGCGCAGAGGAGCCGGTCCATGCCTTCGTTGTTCGCTCACACTCAGTTCGATCTGACCGGACGTGTTGCGCTGGTCACAGGCGCCGGAACCGGAATTGGCCGCGCTGCGGCAGAGTTGCTCGCCAAAGCGGGTGCTGCAGTCGGCCTGCACTTCAACTCCAGCCGCGCCGGGGCCGAGTCGCTGCATGAAGCGATTGGCCAACTCGGCGGCGACAGCTATCTCCTGCCAGGCGATTTGACTCAGGAAGCGGAGGCGCAGCGAGTCGTCGATCGCCTGGTGGAGCAAGCGGGCAGATTGGATATCGTCTTCAACAACGCCGGTGCGCCGCTGGCGCGAACTTCGATCGCAGACTGTCCATCGGACCTATGGCGAAAAGTTTTCGACGTCAACGTGCATTCGGCGTTCTATATTACGCGCCGCGCGATTCCGCACCTGAAGCAATCCGGACGTGGCAGCATCATCAACAACCTGTCGCTGTCGGTGCAGACCGGCGGCTCCGGCGGCGCAGGCCCCTACGCGGCGGCCAAAGGGGCGCTGCAGGTTTTTACGCGGACCTTGTCTCGCGAACTCGCACCGCAGGTTCGCGCCAATTGCATCATGCCGGGCGTCGTAGAAACGCCGCACCATGAAGTCTTCACCACGCCCGAAAAGATGGAAGACTATCGCCGACAAACCCCGTTGGGCCGCAACTCGCAGGCGAACGAAATCGCTCAAAGCGTGCTGTTTCTTGCGAGCGATGCGTCCAGCTTCATGACCGGCGGTCTGATCGATCTCAATGGCGGCCGGTTCTTGCGCTAAACGCCGCGCTCCAGCCCCACGGCCGGCATCGCGAGCGTGTTGTTTGTATGTCTGTTGCTTGATCACGCCGCCGGCTCCTACAATATCGGCCAAGAGGAGTGGACGGGATGCTGCATGCCGACGGTTGCCCTCAGTTTCGCCAGGTTTCGCGCAGCACGCGCCGCGAGATGCTTTCGCTCGGCGCCGCGGCGGGTCTGGGATTATCTCTGCCAGCTCTCCTTCAGGCGCGCCAGGCTGCGGCGGCAGCAAGGCAGCCCGCAGCCGCTCAGAGTTTGATCCTGATTTATCTCCACGGCGGCCATCCCCAACACGAAACTTGGGACCCCAAGCTGCAGGCGCCCGCCGAAGTGCGCGGTGAATTGGGATCGATTGAAACGTCGCTGCCTGGCGTGCGCTTCGGCGAGGTACTGCCTCGTTCGGCGCAATTGGCCGATCGGCTGACGATTATCCGCGCGATGTCTCACGACAATCCGAACCACGTGCAGGCCAGCCTGCCGGCAATGACGGGCCATGCGCACCCGCGCGAAGTTTACTCCCGCGGCGATTTTCCACCTTCGGTCAACGATTTTCCCTGCTTCGGCGCCGTCGTCGATCACGTGCGAGGCTCCGGCGGAACGTTGCCCAACTGGGTGCGGCTCGGTCCCTTGATGCACCGCTCAAACGGCACGGTGTTGCATGGCCAGTTGCCTGGCTTTCTCGGCGACACGCACAATCCTTTCATCGTCGATCAAGATCTGCGCGGCGAGGCAGTTCAAGTCGAGGCCGTCGAGCCGCGAATCGGAATCGAACGACTACGAGGTCGACAGCAATTATTGGCGAGCCTTGACGATCAACGGCGCAAGCTCGACGCCGCAGCCGCCAGCGAGCTCAACCACTACCGGCAGCGCGCCTTCGAACTGCTTTCGTCCGATGCGACTCAACGCGCCTTTGATTTGGCCGCGGAGCCGTCGCAATTGCGAGATCGTTACGGCCGCACGCAGTTTGGCCAGTGTTGTCTGCTTGCTCGGCGGTTGGCCGAAGCCGGCGTCCCGCTGGTGAATGTTCACTATTGCAAAAGTCCCAGTGGCTCGTGGGACACGCACGGCGATAACTTCCGGCAAATGCGCAACTCGCTCGGCCCAACGTTCGATCAAGCCTTCTCCGCGCTGGTCGCCGATCTCGACGAGCGCGGCTCCTCGGATCGCGTCGCAGTCCTGGCTACGGCAGAATTCGGCCGCACGCCAAAAATCAATCGTTCGGCGGGCCGCGATCATTGGCCGTGGGTTTACTCCATCGCCTTGGCCGGCGCCGGCCTGCGGCGCGGAATTGTATACGGCGCTTCCGACCGCCTGGGCGCCTACCCCGAGGCGAATCCGCATGACCCGCGCGATCTGGCTGCAACCGTCTATCAATTGCTCGGCATTCCCGCCGATACGATGCTGCACGACAGCCAGGGCCGCCTGCACCCGCTGGTAATTGGAAGACCGATTGCGGGAATTCTGGCCAGTGCTTAGGGTAGCTGGTTGTCTTTCCTGCACACGCAGTCAGGAATTCAGAAACGATGCTATGGTGATGGCGCCGACCTAATGAAATCGATCTCCTACGCCCTGGGAACCAGCGCCAGCGCCGCACGCCGTTTGGAAATCCAAGATGCTCAATTTGCCGTCATCTCCGAGCGATTGCTCGATCGCTTGAAGATCACCTCCTCTGATCGGGTCATCGAACTCGGCATCGGCGCGGGCAGCTTTTCGCGACGCATCGTCGGGCGATTGGGACCGGATGGAAACTTCATCGGCGTGGATTATTCGCAAGGCTTGCTCGACCAGGCGTCGCGAAACCTGGCGAAGGCGAGCAACGCGAAGCTCGAATTTGTGTTGTCCGACATTCAAGCAGCGACCGAGTTGGCCGCCGAGTCCGACGTGCTCACAGGGCGCACCGTGCTGCATCATCTTGCCTTCCCCGAAGTGCTGCTTGGCAAGCTCCGCCACGTGTTGCGGCCGGGGGCCCGACTCGGCTTCATTGAGCCGGAGTTCCGCGTGCCGATCGCCCGTCTGTCGGCCTTGGAAGCTGAGGGCCGCACCGAACTGGCGCCGTTGCGGCGCTGGGCCGAAGGGATCAGCCGATATTATCAGCGCTGCGGCTTGGCGCCTTGCATTGGCGCCACGCTAGCCCGCACGCTCGAACTGGCCGGTTATCGGCAAATCGAGAGCGAATGGTTCGAATGTCCCACCAATGCCGCGGCCATCGAGAACATGCTGCTCTACTACGAGGAAATCCGCGACAAGTACGTGTCGCTCAACGTCATGACTTCCACTCAGATTGACGACGACCAGCGTTTGCTGGCGTCGCTCTCGACCGACAACCTGCCGGCCGTCTGGGGCATGTACTGCGTGACTTGTGAAGCCTGAGCGCCGCTGCCGTGCAGCTAGATGCGCCGTGCCAGTCCGTGTGCGGACCTCTAAGGCGCCCGCTTCGGGAATCCTATATTATGCTATTTCTTCCTCTCTGTTCTCCGTGCCTCGGTGGCGCCTCAACTCCCTCAAGAAAGCTGCCATGAACTTTTCTCAACGCGGTTGTGCACTCGTCCTGCTGACCGTCGCATTGTTGTTGGCATGGCAGGCGCTAGGCGCAAACGACGCTCTCGGCGCCGATGGAGTCAA
>JAICIG010000557.1 GCA_025924495.1 Pirellulales bacterium
CAGAAACACAAAGCTGGCCACGGTCAGGTAAGCGACTTTGCGACCTTGGCGCGCGGGGCGGTAGACGATGCTGAACGCGGCTGCGGCCAGCAGCCAGACCAGTAGCAGGCCTGAACTCCAAATTACCGGATCGTTCCAGGGCAAGACGTCGCTGGCATGGTGGCGACGATTTACCAGATTCAGCATCACGCCGGAGAGGAAGCCGACGACCAGCAGCAACGCCGAAACCACCGTGGAGCGCGCATTCACACGCTCGAGCCATTCCAGGCTCGGCAGCTGTAAGCCTTGGATGGGGCGCAACTTGTGCTTCAGGCGGTGGCTCTGCACCAGATGCATGAGACCAGCTACAAAGCCGCCCAGGACGGTGATCACGGCTAGCAGCAAGAAGACGCCATGCACTGCCCCCCAGGCCTGCGAAGCTTGCGAGCTGGCAAAGGGATTGCGCTTAGCAATCCACTGAGCCACCGCGATCAAACCCAGCACCAACGGCAACACAAATAGCCCGACCGCCGTGCGAGGATAGGAAACAGTCAGGTAGATGTACATGACTGCCAGTCCCCAGGCGACCACCAGATACCAATCGTATTCGCTCGACAAAGGCGCCGTCGACGCTTCCGCGGCTCGGTAGGCTAGGAACAGTGTGTGCGCCAACAGGCCGGCGCCGGCGAAGGTCAACAGCAGGGCGCCGCGAATTCCGCTGCGAAAGAACAACCGCGAGCATTCCAGCGTCAAAGCCACGGCATAGCTGGCGGCGAAACAGAGGATGCTGATCCCGGAAATCATAGATTCAACGAACTAGGACTCCGCCGCGTCGCCGGCTCCGTCCAGTCCGTATTCCTTGAGTTTCTTGTGCAAAGTATTGCGATTGATGCCGAGCCGGGCGGCCGCCTTGATCTGCACGCTGTCGCAAGCGACCAACACCTGGGCAATCAGCTCGCGCTCGACGCGGTTGACGATTTTATTGTAGAGATCTTCGGCGTTCGGGCCCGCGGCGGCGATTCCCTGCTGCACGAGCTCGTAGGCGAGCGTTTCGGCGTCGGCCTCGGTCAGGCGACGGGCCGTCGGCCGCCGCGGATTGAGCACGGCCTCGGGCAGCAGATCGCAGGTCAATTCGTCGCCAGGCGCCAGAACCACAGCGCGTTCAATGTAGTTTTGCAATTCGCGGACGTTGCCCGGCCAATGATAGTCCTGCAGGGCCTCCATTGCCTTGGGCTCGATATGCACGACATAACGGTCGTTCGCCTCATTGTAAACGTTGAGGAAGTGGCCGATCAGTTCCGGAATATCTTCGCGACGCTCGCGGAGCGGCGGAAGATGCACCGGCACGACGTTCAACCGATAATACAAGTCCTCGCGAAACCGCTCGGCTTCGACTTCGTCCATCAAGTCGCGATTGCTGGCGGCGATCACTCGCGTGTCGACGCGAATAGTCTGCGTGTCGCCGACCCGCTCGAACTCGCGTTCCTGCAGCACGCGGAGCAGTTTGACCTGCAGTTTGGCCGTGGTGGAGTTGATCTCGTCGAGAAACACCGTGCCGGTGTGGGCCGCCTCAAAGCGACCGGTGCGGTTCTCGATCGCCCCGGTGAACGAGCCGCGGACGTGGCCGAACAACTCGCTTTCTAGCAAGCTTTCCGACAAAGCGCCGCAATTCACTCGCACAAACGGTCCGCTGCCGCGGGGGCTGAGCTGGTGGATGGCCTTGGCAATCAATTCCTTGCCCGTGCCCGTTTCGCCCAGCAGCAAGACAGAGGCGTTGGATCGCGCGACTAAGCGCGTTCGCGTATAAACCTTTTGCATCGCCGGGCCGGCGCCAATGAGGCCGGCGATGGGCGGACCGGAAGCGTGCGGATCAAAAGCTCGGTAGGATGGACTCATGTGTGTGCGCATCGCGCCGCCCGCCAACTGGCCGGGCCGGTTCAATGCTCGTAGCATGCAGGAAAGTGATGCTCCTCCGATTTCGTGCCGTGCTTTATTCCGCCGAGTCCGCCACCGCACGCGCCTCGACCACGTCGAGGATCGAGGCCAACACCTGTTGGGTATCTTGATCTAGGGTTTCACTGTTGTTGTAACGATCGTACTGTTGCCTGATTTCGCTGGTCGTCAACAGCGGGCCAAAGTCCGCCACGCTGGCCGCGAACGCCTCGGCCGCCGCCTGGCGCAGCCCGATCGGCTGCGTGGCAAAGCTCGCCAGATCGACAAGCGTTCGTTGACTGGTTGCCGTGCCCAACTTTGCCAGCGTCGGCGCTGCTTTGGGTCCCAATTCCGGATCAGAAAGAGCCGCCGCCAGAGACGATTCGACGCGCCGCAGATTGTACAATCCTCGCGGCGCCTGGCTCATCTCCGCCAACCAGTCTAGAGCTTGCCGCGCCTGCGCTCGGCGTTCTTCTGCGGAGAATGTCACCCGCCCAAATTTCTGCATCATCAAATCGGTTTGATACTGCAAGGCATCGGCCGTTTGGGCGCGGATGATAACCGCGGTCAAGGGAAAACGCCGCGAAAGCCGCTCGGCGCGGTCTAAGTCTTCGCTGGAAGCGATGATGCCGATCGGCAGCCGCGATGTGCGATTATCTCGACGAAAACGCTCGATCAATTGACCGGAGGTGGGCGCCGCGAGGCTGAAATCAATCAAAGCCAACTCGTAGTCGGGCGACTCGATGACGGTCGCCACGGCGTCGCGGTCGGTCGTCGCGGCTTCGACTTCGTAACCGATCGTCGCTAGTAATCCCGCCGTCAACTCGACTTCCAGCGGTCGAGCATCGGCCGCCAAGGCGCGAGGCTCTCCATAGGCTGCAGCCAGATAGCCCACGGCATCTACAACGAAACTCGAACCCGGATAGGGCTTCGACGGCTTCAGACGGAAGATGGCCTCGATGGCCGCCATACGAAGACGCCGGTCGGGATGGCGGGCGGCCTGCACGAGCGCGCTCGGCTGGGGGGAACCAAGGTACAACAACTCTGGCCGACCGACCTTGCCCAGCAGGCGAGCCGCGGCAGCCGCAGCCGCCGGATGCTCGTGCTCGAGGCTCTCCGCCAGCAGGCTTTCGAGCATGGCGGGGCTTTGGCCCGATAACACGTCGTACGCTGTGTCGGGGCCTTCGGGCAAGGGGGCGCCGAGACCGGCGCGGTAAGCAGCCTCTTCAATCAAGGCGCCCAAGTACAAAAGCTGGGCCGCTCGTCGGTGCGGCGCTAAGGCGCTGGCGTCGCCGGCCAGTTTTGCGGCAATCGATAACGAGACGACGGCGGTCGAAACAAGCTCTGACGAAAGCTCTGATTTCTGAGCGTCCCAACGCCAGACGATGGCGCGCCCCTCGGGATCGGCGTGAAGGCGAGGCTGGCCCTCATAGTAGGCCCGGGCCTGACGTTCCAGGGCAGTCGCCGCTTCGTCGCTGCCGGGAATCCGGCCGAGCAGCATTTGCAATGACAATCGCGCCGCGTCGCGAACCTCGGCTGCATTGTCGGGCAACAACGCGGGTCCAAGCAGATACAAGGCCGCTTCACTGCGGCCGAGCTCTCCTAATACCGCGATCGCCTCGGCTTGCAACTTCGGTTCTGCCGACCGCGCGACGGCCAACAACGGGCCTAAGGCCTCGCTGCCGAATGCGACGAGCGCCTCGTGAACGCCAGGTCGCGCCGCTGCTTGCCGTTCGTCAGCCAGAGCGGCCATCAACGCTCTTAGCGCGTCGTCGCCGCCTAACTGCAGCCGGACGATGGCCGAGCGGCGCACGGCGCGATCGGGGCTTTTAAGTTTTTCAATCAAGGCCGCCAGCCGCTCTGGATCGCGAGCCTGCCTGACGGCAGCGGCCAATACGGCGTCGGCGAATTGCTTGCCTTCGGGCTGCAGATCCGGAGCAAGCGCCAATTTAAGAAACATGCCCGAGCCGAACTGTTGAGCCAGGCATGTCAGGGCGCCCTCGTCCAGTTGCTGGCTTGCCAATTGCTTCATCAACGTATCGGCCTCGGCAATAGCGCCCAATTCCATGAGCGTGTCGATGGCGCTTAACAACTCCTTGGGCGTCGAGGGCTTCGACTCCAGCAAGGCTTGCACAACCGGATCATTGGCGCGAGACGGCTTGATACGGACTTCCGCCGGCGGCGGATTGGCGGCAGGAGCGGGATCGCCCTGGGCGGCACAACTTGTCGCGTAGCCAGCCCACAACACGGAGCTTAGGGCTGCGATGGCCAGCGAGCGGCGATAAGGGAAGCAGCGATTCATGGGATTAGTCCAGTCGTTTCCGCCAGGCTGCTAGTTGATGCTTCACTTGTTCGGGCGCCGTCGATCCATAGCTGACGAACGCCCGGACAGCGTTTTCTGCCCCTAGTACCGCATAGACCGATTCATCCAGCCCTGGATCCGCCTCCTGAA
>JAICIG010000558.1 GCA_025924495.1 Pirellulales bacterium
AGTGGATTGGCTCTTCGATCGTGTAATCGGCGTTCCCTTTCGTGCTGTTCACATGGGTGATCGCATGGCAGGCGGTGCAGGTGATCCCGGCTTGCGACGTCGGATGATTGATCATGTCGAAATTGGGATCGTCGAAGGCGCCGCTAAAGAATGGCGCCGGATCGTGACAGCCGGCGCACCAGCGCGAGGCATTGACGTCGCCATCCCGCTTGAGCGCCACTTCGCGCGTTTTGCTCACGCTGGCCAGATAGGGCGGATTATTGAATG
The DNA here is from genome assembly GCA_025924495.1 of Pirellulales bacterium. Next base: position 268 of record JAICIG010000558.1, read on the forward strand.
AGCTAAAATGGTGGGCGCTGTGGAACCAGTCGTTATACGCGTCCTGATGGCACTTCAGGCAGTAGCTGTCCATCATCAGCGTCTCTTGGGGAATGAAGTTGCCAGTCGACGTGCGAGCGAGCGAAGGGAAGAAGTACTTCTCGCCCTCCTTCGGGCCGGCCACATGCCATTGCCGCGGGTCCTGCGAGTGTAGCGCGACCATCGCCAGAACGACAGCACCGACCGCCGCCGCATAGCTCAGCCCCAACCGCCATTTGATGCGAGGTCCGGCCAGTCGATGCAGCCAATACAGCCAGCCGGCGATCAACGGACAAGCGACGTGCAGCCAGTAAACGATCGAACGCGCAAGCGGTTGCTTCAAGTCGAACAAGCCGGAGACGCGCAGCAGCAACAGCCCGGTCGCCAGCACGGCAATACTAACGACGAAAAGTGCATAACCGACTCGGACCGCGCGCCGGTTCCTGCGGTCTCGGGAATTCAACAAATGAATGACGCCGAAGACGAGAAATGGCACGATCAGCAGCAGCCCGAGGGCCAGATGCGCCAAGAACATGTACTGATAGAAGTAATTCTGGTAGGTCTGCCCATGCAACCACTCCAGCGCGGTGATCCCTGCCAGATAGGCCGAGTTGGCGCCCAAGAGCGCGACCAGCGCGAACACAAATAGCAGCAATTTGCGTAGCCGCGGACCGACGGCGCGAACGTACTTTTTCGGCGTCGAAGCAGTTACCGGCGGTGAAGTCGTTGGAGTGGTCATCGGCCGTAGCTTTCTGTCGAAATCGTCGTTCTTCAGATCGTTTCAGGCGACCGGCGGCGGGCTGAGTTGAAGCGCTGAGTCGCGCACTGGCTGCGCGGTTGCGGTAAGCGAGAGAACAGCAGTCGCCCGTAAGCCAATGTAAAGCGTGGCAGACGAATGCCGCTGCACGGCGTGGATGCCGCTTCGGGCTCTCTTCAAAGAGACTAACCGCCAGCGCAACTACGCGCAGCAGCGCGGAGGATGTTCTGGCACAGAAAGAACGCTGACGGGCAATCCGAGAAAGGGTTCGGCAACCATGCCGGCTGCACGGTTCCGTTCGAGCGGCAGATGCCGCGGAAATAGCGCCCATTGATCGATGCTGGCGGGCGTGCCGGCGGGAGCGGAATGCTCCGCGGGGCGGCGCTGGCAATGGGGCCCATGGCACGGTCCAGGATTGGTTGCGCCCGGTGCTGGCGCCGTGGAGAACGACACATCGATGTTCATGGCGGCATGAGCCATTGCCAGTTCGACGGCGCCCGCAACATGAGAGGTTGTTACATAGTCGCCGCACGTGGCGTGGACCGTCGCTGGGTTGGCTGCCAAGGCTACGAACAGCGACAAGCAGCCGGCAAAAGCTTGCCAGCGAGAATCAGACGACAGAAAGCGTACCCAACCAGCGGAAGACATGTTCCAGGCGGAACGTACCTGCAAGGGCTGAGGGAATCACCCCAAGACCAACTTATCCTAAGCCGCAGCCTGGGCACAGTCAAACTCAGCCATTAATCTCGACTAGCGCGGGCGATCTCGACCAGCGTCCGCACGAAGGCCCCGCTGGCTCCCGTATCGCTCCAGGGTTTCGGCTTTTCGAGGAATGCCGGACCTGCAATGTCCAGGTGTGCCCACGGCTTGCCGCCGACGAACTCCTCTAAAAACTTGGCCGCTGCGATCGCCCCGCCCCAGCGTCCGTCGCCCGTGTTGCGGATGTCGGCAACCTCGCTCTTGATGTCTTCGCGATATTCAGGAAACATCGGCAATTGCCACAAGGGTTCGCCGCACGTGCGCGCTGCTGCTAGGACCTGATCGGCCCAGCCCTGATCGTTAGTCATGAGACCCGCCACGTCCATGCCCAAGGCCACCACGCAGGCGCCGGTGAGCGTGGCGAGATCGACGATTTTGGCGGCGCCCAATTCCAGGGCCACATCCAGCACGTCGGCCAGCACCAACCGGCCTTCGGCGTCCGTGTTTTGGACTTCGATCGTGCGGCCATTGCGGGCGGTTAAGACATCGCCCAGCTTCATGGCCGATCCGCTCGGCATGTTTTCCACCAGACCGGCGAGTGCAATTACATTCACGGGCAGCTTCAAGAGCGAGATCGCCCGCATGGCGCCGACGACGGCGGCGGCGCCCGCCATGTCGCATTTCATGGTTTTCATCGAGTCGTTGGGCTTCAAAGACAACCCGCCCGAGTCGAATGTCACGCCCTTGCCGACGAACGCCAGCGGCAGTGCACTGGCGGGCCCGCCTTGGTGACGCAGCATCAATAGCCGGGGCGGCCTGCATGAGCCTCGCGCAACGGCCAAGAGGGAGCCCGCGCGCTCGTGTTGCAAGCGTTCTTCGTCCCAGATTTCGACGGCCAAACCGCACTCGCGCGCCATCTCCTCTGATCGTCGGCAAAAAGACTCGGGATAGATTTCCTGAGGCGGCTCATTAACGAGCCGGCGGGCGAAATTGACGCTCTCGCCGAGAATCTGCCCCGCTTGTTGCGAACTGCCGCGCCAGACAATCTCTTCGAAAGGCAAACGCTGCTTCTCAGCTCGATACAAATCCTGCCCGTGACAGCCAACGATGGCGCCCGCGATGACGCTTTCAGCGATCTCGTTCGACGCGTCGTCGCCAAAGCACAAGGCCACGCGACCGCGCGGCTTCGCCGCCAAGAACCTCGCTGCGGCGGCGGCAGCGCGGAATGCAGCGCCGCGGTTAAAAGCTTTGCGATCGCCCAGGCCGACGACCAAAGTCAATGCCGGCAGGCTTGCGAGGCCATAGAGCGGCGTTAGTTCATAAAGCTTTCCACTGACTTCCTTCGCTTCAATTAATCGGCTGATCAAACCGCCGCTTGCTTGATTCGCAAGCTCCGCGGCGCCTGTTGGTTTCTCATCGGAAAACAGGCCGACCACAAGGGCGTCGGCGGGAAGTTCGCTGAGCGCAGCGTTATTGCGAGTGACTTGCATTGTGAACTCGACGAAAAATGTCATTCGATAAAAGAACCGTGGCCGGCGGCCAGGCTCTGTGCGTCCCGGCCGCCGGCCCGTCAGGTTTCCGGCCAACTACGTCGCTAGCTTTAGCCTAATTGGGCCAAAGCGTGTTGAGCGGCCTTCTTTTGCGCCGCGCCAGCGTCGCTTTGGGCGACGCTCTGGTAAATCTTCTTGCCGGCGTCCTGCTGACCCGCGCGAACCAGCTTTTCCGCCAGACGGAGACGAGCTTTCGAGATCCGCAGCGCGGCGCGATGTCCCGGCTGCTTGCCCGCTTCGACCAGCAGCGCGTCGCCCGATGCATCGGCATGATTGGCCAGCGCCTCGGCGGCCGCCAGGCGGACATGCGGGTCGGAATCGCTCGCGCACTTCTTCAAGACATCAACCACGCCCGAGCCTGAACGACGACCGAGGGCATTGACGACGCCTACGCGGAATTCGGCGCCGACGGCTGAGAGCGCCGCTTCTGCCAAAGCGTCGGTGGCGGCCTGGCAAGTCATGCGATCGAGAGCGAAACGAGCCATTTCGCGAGCATCGAAATCGGCCAGCGCTTGCTTCAAGGCCGGCACTTCCATATCGCCCCCGACTTCGCTGAGCGTGCGAGCGATCTCGCCTCGCACCCGGGCCGAGTAGACAGGGACTGGCGTCTTATCTTTGTCGTCCTTGGCCTTGGTGGCGGATTCGGCCTTGGCCAGTTCAGCCGCCAGTTTTGCTCTCTCGGCATCTTTGCCCGGAGCTCCGGCGGCGGCAGATTGAGCCGCCAGCGCGCGCTTGGCCTGATAAGCCTTGCCCTGGTCGCTTGAACCAAGTTGTTCGCTAAGTTGTTCCACGGTTTGCATATCGAAATATCCTTGTAATTCGCTGAGTTAGGTAACTGTGTTCGCACCGTCGGAAAGCCAGATGCTTACACGTGCCAAGGCGCCCGCATCGGCTTGCTGACGAGCAAGTTCGCCTGATCGTCGCCGGCAAATTGTTCTTTTTCAGGGTTCCAATTCAGCTCGCGTCCCAACTTGATGGCGATGTTGCCCAAGTGGCAGACGGTGACAGAGCGATAACCAATCTCG
>JAICIG010000559.1 GCA_025924495.1 Pirellulales bacterium
GAGGCCTCGCACAAATGGACAATGCCGATCCGCAAGTGGAAAGAGGCGCTCAACCACTTCGCGATCCTGTTTGAGGGCCGCCTGCCCAAGTAAAGCAAATCACGTTCCCCGCTGGCGTGACACAAAAAGATTTACAGGCTCCCGTCAAGCATGGGATCGAACCACGGTCCATCAGCTTCAAGGGCACGATCCAAACGCTCGAAGCCTTCCAGCCGCTGATTGCCCTCGAAGCCCAGCACAACGCGAGCGTTCGCACGGCGATTTACCAGCAATTGCTCGACGCCATTGTTGTACATCGCGTTGCGGACCGCCCCGATCGCATTGAACCGCGCCTTAGAAAACGGAGGCCGAAGCATTATGGCTTTCTACGAAAGCCGAGGCGCGAAACACAACGCGATATGCGAAATGGCTTTACAAGCATCTAAGCGACATTCGTCACATCGACCGAGGCGCCCCCCGTGCTTCTGCCATGCGCGCATCGATGTTCACGACCAACACGCGGAAGATCAGATCGCGAAGTGAGTCCGATCGCATCGATTGATGTCGATGCGTGCGGACCCAGCGTGATTCCTTGAACCTGCCCCAGCGCGGGTGGCATCGCCCCGCGTAGGATAATGCGTGGGGAGCTCAAGAGCCGTGGCGAATTTAGAATATAACAGCCAGGCCGATGGCAGCAATCTTGCCGCCGGCAGGCCGTGATCGCTGCGCACGCAAGACTCTTCGACTGCCGCGCCCGCCCTTAGCGGCTCGGCCCGTCGACGCTCGCCGATCCACTTCCGCCGCAGGCAACCCCGCTCTCGAACGCAGGCCCGGTTCAGGCAGTCTTCCTCCCGCGCCGGGCCAATTGCCTGCCCGAGGCGGCGGCAATCGCGGCTGACATTGCCCTATCAGGGCAGCCTTTGCTATAGATGCCGCTGTTCATCTGGCGGGAACCGATCGCGGCCTATACGAAGGGGTGGCACAATGAGCCCATTGAGGCATTGCGGTCCGTCTACCGCGGGCATCATTATTAGGATGCTTCCCCGCCATCTCATTGGCATTCAGCTCGTCTTGGGCGTTGCCGTTGCAACAACGCCGTTATTCGCACAGCAATCGTCTGCGCCCAATCGAGCGCAAGTCTATGTCGATAAGTATTCGGAACAACTATCGCCGCTGAAAGAGGCCCGGTTCGCGTACTCGGAGCACGGCGCCAGGTCCGAGCCGACCAAAGGCGTCGTCGCGAAATGGGAGTCCACCGGCGAATTTCGAGTCAGCGTTTTGAACGAATCGTTTCACTGCGCTTCTTCGACTAAGCTTGTTGGAGTGACTGGAAAGCCCGGTTTTGCGCCGGAAGATCAGGGAGTCGAAGAGAGATTGGTCACTCCCGACGCCTATTTAATAGTGGGCGTCCCACCAAAAGACCCAGACTTAGCACCCCCATTTAATCTCTGCGTTACGACGACAAAACGAAGACGCGGAGACGAATGGTCCAGCGAGCTGTCATGTCATCCGCTGGGCATGCTGCTTGGCTATGCTCCGTGCGATTGCAAAACCAAATCACTGCTGGACCTGGCCCGGTCGGCCTCTTGCCAGGTTTTGGAGAACCAACTCTTTGATTCAAAACGCCTATCTGGATTTTCAGTAGAAACCGACGACCTTGAAGTTCGTGCGCTGTTCGACCCGCTCGACCGCTTCGGCCTCAAGCAACTAGAAATATCGCGACCAGCCGCGAAGGCGGAAACGGACGGCCTGGGCAAAGCAATTCGAGCAACGCTGACAGTCCTGGAAGTTCGCTATGCGGAGTCGTTGCCATCTTTTATCAGGCTGAAGATCTCCTTGGAACTGAATGGCGGGGTCATAAGAGGTTCGGACAAAATAGAGCCTCAGACTTATGACCGCTATTACGAAATCGGCAAGATTGTCTGCCAAGAGCATCCTCAGAACGGTTGGTTTACGCTCGAACACGCCATTCCAAACGGAGCCCTGGTATACGTGGATGGTGATCGTCACAACGTCTATGAATGGCAAAATGGTAAAGTAAGCGCATTGCCTGTTGGCAGGGTTAAGTTCTTTGCCACTGGCAGGGACGAGGATTAAATTCCTAATTCTCGGTTGCAGCAGGTCTTGCTGGTAAGCGCTTGACCGCCGACAGGGAAAAGCCCTCGTTGCGACTCTACATTTCCGCTGGCCGTCCCTTTGGTCGTTCGTCTTCGTGCGAACGCAGCGCGCATTTTCGTCTGCGGGGCCGGGGTGGCTCTGGCGGTTGCCCGCCAGGGCTCCCACAGATCCGGACGTGCTCGCATTAGAGCATCCGGTTCCTCAACCGACAGATTGGCCACCCACGAATGGTCCCCGTGGCTATTCGGCCAAGTTCTGTTGACATGCGTGAGAACCTAGATGTGTTCAGCATATTTCCTCGACCGAGTCTGCCGGTCGGCGCTTCGCTTCCCTCCCCAGGGTCCTCCGGGGCGAGTTCCCCTGCTTCATCGGTACTATCAAAGCGCTGCGACTTCCTGCCGCCCCTCCCGCCGCACTTCGTTGCCTTCGCACGGCAGTACCTCAACGTCCACTCGTTCTTTTCGCTCCTCGGCGGACGAGTTCGCCGCCAAGGCCTGGAGCTGGTAACCCGGTGCTCCAGCCAGGAGTTTGCTGAGGAAACGACAGGATCTCCCAAGTTCCTGGGGAACCCCCATGATCTGTTTACACGTGTTCCCGCGACGCCGGCAGGACTGCCGTCACCTGACCATTACGGTGCAGCAGCGTGGCCCCCGCTGCTGACAACAGAGGCTCCCACGATGGGTCTTTCGGCGCTCAAAAGCACGGCTTTCAGACTCGCTGTCTAACGCTTCGCGGCGCCGGTTACCCGAACGCCACGCAAGACTCGCTTCCCGCCGCTGGTCAGGCGCTACCGGACGGGCTTTTCATCCGCAGGGTTCCGCTGAAAGGTTTCAGATTTACATCTCATCCCTCTTTCCCAAGCTTGGCTTGGCGCAACGGCATCGACCTGCGAAGGATAAATCGCAATTGCTGGCGGCGGGCTCCGACCACGCGGGACTCGGCTAAAAAAGAATGAAATGTGCGATGCCTTTACCCGCCAGCGCGGGCTGCTGAAAATCGCGGGGCCGGGCGAGAGGAGTGTCGGCGAGAGGGGTTGCTTGCTGAAGGCTCGTTTGCGATCATGGCGAGTATGGGCTTTCGCCGCTCAACATTTCGATGCATGTCTGCAGTCGCCGCCGCGCTCTTGACGATTTGCGCGATGCTTGCCGACGTATGTACGGTTGGCGACGCGCTGCAACGCGATTCATCGCTGCAAGCGGATTCGCAGAGCGACGGGCTGCCGCCGCAGGATGCCTTGCAATCGCAGCGTACTTCTCCGCGAGCGATGCGATCGGAAAAGCTCCTTGGAACGGTGACGTCGAGAATCTGTCCTCCGGCCCTCTTACGTGCTGCGAGGTCGGCCTCGATCGCCTTGGTCCGGAAAGGGCCCTCTCCCGAACTCCGACTTCACGCTCTCCTGTGCGTTTGGCTGGCATGATCGCGCTGTTCGTCTTGCGGTCGTGACCTTCGCTAGATTTGAGGAGAAGCCGAATGAATAGGCTCCGCATTGTATTGCTGGAACGCAGCCACGATCACACGGAATCGCTATTGCTGCAGGTCCGCATGATCGGGCATGACGCTCATGTGTGTTACAGCCCTGAAGAATGTGTCGAGACGGTCAAGCGCGTGAAGCCCGACGCCGTGTTGTTAAATGCCGGGCTGCCCATGGAGCGCGTGTACGATCTGGGTCGGCGCCTGTTGGACTTGCCAGTTTCGCGGCCCGCGGTGCTGCGCGTTAGCCAGCCTGGCGATCGGATCGATTGCGACCGGTCGCTGAAGTCGGGGGTCCGATTCCATCTCACGAAACCGGTTTCGCCGCCTGCGATCCACGACGCGCTGACATCTTGCGCCGAGGTTTGAGATGTCGCATGCAACTTGCCATTTCAGACAGGCCGCCCGGTTTGTGGCGGCGCTTGCCGTGGCGATGTTTGTCTCTCAGTCTGTGCTTGGCGCCGCAAACCGACGCGGCTTTGACTCGGACCGAGCTAGCCAGGGTGAAATGAATCCCGACGCGATGCCGGCGCCCGCCGCGGTCGACGTGAGGCAGGTTCCTTTCGACGCCGGCTCTTATGAATCTAACGCGTTCGAACGCGTCGGCGCGACGCAGCTGCTCGATTGCCCTACGCGATGGTTTCTTTTCGAGCTCGCGGAAAGCGCCTTGGCGTTGCATCCACCTCGGTTATTACTCGCCAAATTGCAAATCTGACATTGCCGCCCGGCTGACGGCTTAGGCGTTTAA
>JAICIG010000560.1 GCA_025924495.1 Pirellulales bacterium
CCGCATCAATGAACGACCGGCGAGCGGGCAAGGCTTCGACCAGGCGAACCAGCCGCTTGCGAGCCTGTTCCTTCTGGTCGGTGTGATCGAGAAAGGTCTGAAACGCCGTGCGATACGTTTCGCCTTGTGAATCGAAAATCTCGATGAGCTCTTCGTCAACGGATACTGGCAGCGAGTTCATTTCTCTTCTCCGTGCAGCGCTTCGGACGTCTTGCCGTCGCTGGAATCGTGTTTGTATCGACGCTCGCGGTCGATCACTTCATCGGCTTGCTGATTGCAGCGAACATCCCGACTCAAGGGGCATCACCCGCCCCCAGCGGCGAGTACTAGCGTATTGAAATCGTAGCTCACGAAACGGCTTTGGTCTCGGAGTAAACGGGGCAGCGAATAGATTCGACTGCGCTGCAACAGCCTAGAGCTTGGTGGATGGTCGAGCGGCCGTCAACGTGGATTGCCAGGCAATACGCCGACGCTCGGTGACAAACGTTTCTGAATCGAGCAATCGACAAGTCGCAATTGATTCTTCGCTGCGGACGCTGATCTCATCTGCGCTGCTCTCTGAAGACAATGAATGCCCTCGCATCGGCACGAGAGTTGCGAACTCTCGTTAGAGTTCGCAGAGAGGCGCTAATCGAGGAGACGGCAAGTCAGGCGCAGATCTTCACGTCTGTGCCTGCCGGATGCATGGGAATCAGAGAGGATGGAGAAACATGGCATACTGGTTAACTAAATGGTTTTTCGGGCAGACCACCGACAAGAAGAAACAAAGGAGCAGCGGATCCAAGCGCCACTTTGATTCCCTTGAGCGACGTGAGATGCTGGCAACCGATGTTGCCGTCCAAGCGCCGCCTGCAGCCAACACTGTCGAGGCGCCAGCGACGCCTTCGCCTGCGGCAGTCGCCTCGCAGTCGGCCGGTCAAAGCAATCAGCAGTTCGTTGCACAAGTCTACCAGGAGTTTCTTAATCGCGCGCCGGATCCGGCGGGGGCGGCTTATTGGGCGAACTTTCTAAATTCCGCCGGCAGTTCTCAGGTGAACCTGCGTCAGGAGATGGTGGCCACGATCATCGCGTCACCAGAGTATCGCCAAGACGTCGTGACTCAGATCTATGAAGATTTTCTCAACCGCGCTCCCGACGCTGCGGGGTTGAGCTTCTGGTCCAATCAAATGGCTTCGCTCGGCGAAAGCGCCGTCTTGGCGAACATTCTGGCAACGCCCGAGTACCAGGCGCTGCAGGGCGGAACGCCCCAGGGTCTGGTCAATGGGTTATATACCGACCTGTTAGGGCGCGCGCCCGACGCGGCGGGGCAGGCGTATTGGCTCAATCAGTTCGGCACAGCGGCGTCTGGCAACGGCGGAAGCAATTTAGGCTTGTACAACAATGGTACGGCCGCCTTCATTCAACAGATGCTCAACACGCACGAAGGGCAGCTTCTGCTATTGAATAATTCGGCGGACTCGGCCCTCTCCAAGCTCACGGGCCACGGCTTTAATCAACTGTTCTTTCAGGGCAATTTGAACCAGGTAGCGCAGAACCAGTTCTTCGCCGATTATCAGGCCAATCCCAGTTTCGAGCTGGCGCTTGAACAACTGTTGGCGCAAGGGGGGTACTTTCAATCGTCGACGGGTTCAGTGAATAGCGGCGGTAATGCCGGCGGAGTCAATGCGCCGCTCGGTTCCGGCGATGTCCCGCCTGCTGGTTACCCAATGCCCACGACGGGCGGCGCTAATATTGCCTGAATGGCTGGGCGTGGCCGACCTGGCGATAACAATCGCCATGGCTTCGCCTAGCTTTCCATTCGTTCACCATCCGCACAAGGCGGATGGGGTCCAAAACGCGCGACGTCAAAAAGTGCCAACGAGGGACGAACTGCCTCGAAGGGTCGCCTAGCGGCGACCGCGTTCCCTCGCTGGCGCTTCGGGTTAGTATGCACCGATGAATAATCCAGGTTAGCGGAGGCGGCGTAGGGCCAGCACGGTCAAGTCATCGGCCGGGCTGAGTTCGCCGCAGAATTCCTCGACGCGGCGACCGATCTTGCCCACCAATTCTTCAACCGAGTCTGCAGCATACTGCTGTACGGCCAATCGCAACCGCTCCAGTCCGAACGCCTCGCCGCGAGCGTTTTCCGCTTCGACGATACCGTCGGTGCAGAGCAATATCAAGTCGCCTACTTCAAGGCAGACGGGCGTTCCGAGCGGATAACCCGACTCCTCGAGGACGCCAATCGGCATGCCGGTCGCTTCCAGTGCGGCGAAGCATTGCCCGCTCGCCGAGATATGTTCGGCGGGAGCATGCCCGGCGTTCGCGTATTCTACGCGGTGAGTTTGCAAATCGATGGCGGCAATAATCATCGTGATGAATCTGCCGTCCTGCAGGTCGGCTGCCAACGCACTGTTGAGCAGTTCCAGCAAATGGCTGACATCCGTGTGAGCCATCAGCAACGAACGCAAGGCGGCCCGCACGGAGGCCATCAGCAGGCTGGAGCCCAAACCGTGTCCGCTCACATCCGCGACAACAAGCCCTAATCGGCCGTCGCGCAGCGGAAAGATATCGCAGTAGTCGCCCCCCACCGCTTGGTTCGGCCGCCACCAGGTGGCCACTTCGTAGCCATCAATCGCCGGCAAAGTGTCGGGCATGAACCGGCGTTGCACGTCGCGAGCGAGACCTAAGGCAAACTCAATTTCCTGGTGCTCGCGCAGCTCATCCACCAGCCGCGAGCGGTCGAGCGCGACCGCGGCATGTTGGCTGAACGCTTCAAGCAACGGCTCATCGAAGTGATCGAAAGGCCCGCCGTCGTTATTCAGACATTCCAAGACGCCCAGCAACGCCCCGTCTCGCGGCGATGTCAGCGGGGCGGCCAGGATATTTCGGGTGTGAAAGCCGGTTTCATGATCGATGGCGGGGCTCCAGCGCGAGTCTTTGCTGGGCTCCGGAACATTCACCATCTTTCGATGCCGGGCCACATATCCGCTGATTCCGCGATCGAGCCCGCGGCGAATCTCTGAAACTTCCAGTTCGGTGGCGACCTTGGTGAACAGTTCATTGCGTTCAGGGTCGTATTGATACACGGTCGCCCGCTCGCAGACCAACGCCTTGCAGGCCTCGCGTGCGATGACTTGCAGGATTTTGGTCAGATCGACCTCGGCCGCCAGCACTCGGGCCACATCGAGCAGCCGCACGAGCGCCGAAACGCGCTGCTGGAACAGAATTCCATCGGCTCGTTCGGATAACAGCAACTCCGTCAAATCCATGCACGACCTTCATTGCGCGAGAAGGCGCCGGCTCATTGATCGACGCGGCGGTATTCGCCGAAGTTAGAACTGGCAAGCGACCTCAGAAAGACATCAAACATATTGCCCGGCGGTCCGACGCCAATTCCGATCGTGTTGATCGTGACGCGCCTCGCGTGGTTATCTCGCTGGAGCGCCGCGACGATAGTCGTCGGTTCGCTGATTGTCCCGCCGCACGGCTCGCCATCGGTCAGAAAATAAATTGACTCGACGTCGAAGGCGAGCGCCGCTTCGAGCGCATCGTAAGACCAGGTGGCGCCGACGGCATGCTGCGACATGATAAATGCGGCCGCTTCCGCCTTATTGGCGGGCGAGGCAATCGACAGTTGCGGCCGCCAAGGCATCACGCCTTGATTGAATGTCATGACGTTGAAATATACGCCGACTGGCAGCGACGCGATGGCCTGCAGCAGTTCGCGTCGTGCGGCATCGAGCCGGAGACCGCTCATGCTGCCCGACGTATCGAGCACGAATGCCAGTCGCTGTGCATAAATCGGCAGGCCGTAATAGCGCGCCGGCGCCGCAGCGTACAACGGTCCATAAACAGGGGCGGGTCGTAGCGCTCGCGAAGAGAATTTGTCGCGGTTGTCGCGCCACCAGGCTTGCCATCTCGCCGCATCGACGGCATAGGGCTGACCGCTGATGGTCGTCAAATAGCGACCGATGTCCGCGCGAACTTCGCCCTGCGTGCGGCTCAAGATCGAGATCAGCGCATCGATCGCCTCGGGCCGTTCAATGCGCATCAAGGCCTGTACGATCGCGCGTCGGGCGGCGAACACGTCGAACAAAGGCTGCTCGGATAACTTAACTAGCGATTTCAGGCTTTGATCGTTGCCTTGCGAGCCGAACTCATCCGCCAGGTTGACGAGCAATTCCCAACCGAGGCCGGGCTGTCGCGCCGCCCTCTGGAGCAATTCGGATGTCTTCTGTTCCACCGGCTCCAAGTCGGAGGCGAGCAGTGCGCCAAAAATGCCGCACGTCGACCAATCGACAGCCCCTTTACGAAACGCCTTCG
>JAICIG010000561.1 GCA_025924495.1 Pirellulales bacterium
ACCGCCGAGCGACATCAAAGTGCGCAGCACTATGTCCGCCAAGTACGCGCCGGCTTTGCGTCGGACGAACGGTTTGACGACCTGGAATTCGCGTTCGACGCGGGCGGATTGATGCGTGGCGCGCTCAATGAAGGAAAGTCGTCGCCGCTGACCGTGCGCATTACTTGCAACCACTTTCAGGTCGCCGAACAAATCGCCCAGCAGATCAAGCAGGAAGCGCCGCAGATCGATGGAATCGCCGATGCCCGTGTGCTTCAACGGCTGGATGCCCCGGCGCTGATGTTCAACGTCGACCGGGCCAAGGCGGCCGATCTGGGACTGACGCAGCAAGACGTGATGGAGAACGTCATTGCTTCGACGAATTCGAGCATTACCTTCAACAAGCGTAATTTCTGGATCGACCCAGCGACGCATAATCAGTATTTCGTCGGCGTACAATTCCCCGAAACGGCGATCCGTTCGATCGACGACCTGCTCGATATTCCCATTACGGGTCGCGCCCAGCACCGGCAGGTAACGCTAGGCGAATTAGCCACTGTCACGCATACGGAGATTGCCTCCGAACTGACGCACGTCGATGTTCAACCGGCGGTCGAATTGACGATGGCGGTCGAGGGCCGCGACCTCGGCCACGTGGCGACCGACGTCGCCGGGCTGCTCGATCGATTTGGCCGACATGAGGCCGACGGCTGGGTGCCCTACACTCCTGAATCCAGCGGCCCTAATCGGCCGTTCGTGCCCGGCGCCCAAATCGTCCTCAGCGGCGAATACAGCCGCATGCAGGAGGCATTCGGGAACTTGGCGGTCGGCTTGCTGTTGTCGTCGCTGTTGATTTACTTTCTCATGGTGGCACTCGCGCGATCGTTCGTGGCCCCGCTGGCGGTGATGCTCGTGGTACCGCTTTCGCTCGTCGGCGTGTTGCCCATGCTGTGGCTGACCGGCAGTGCGCTGAACGTGCAGTCGCTTTTGGGCATTATCTTCATCGTCGGCATCAGTGTCTCGAACACGGTGTTGATGACCGACTGGGCGCAAAACCTGAGACAACGCGAGGGGCTTTCGCCGCACGAGGCGATCCGCCAGGCGGCGGCGATTCGGGTGCGGCCGGTAATCATGACGGGCATGGCGGCGTTCTGCGCCATGCTGCCCACCGCGCTGGCGTTCGAACGCGGCAGCGAAGCCAATGCTCCGCTGGCCCGAGCGATCTTAGGCGGTTTGCTCGCGGCAGAGCCCGCCACGCTCTTTGTCTTGCCCGCCATCTATTCGCTTTTGGTCCGCGACGGGTCGAAGCAAGGTCCCATTAACGAAGCCAATTCCGACTCGATGTCGCCATCGGAAAGGTCTTTGAAGGCGGGCAGCGTCTTCATGGCCGGGACGGTGGGAAGAATCTGACAGGCATTCGGCGGCGGCTCGCTGGGTGCCGCGGATTCGACTATCGTCAGCAGGCCATGCTGAGCAAGCCGTTGCAGGCTGGCGTTGAGCTGGCCAGGGGTCTTTGCCAGGCAGTGCGCGGCTTTGCCTACGGTCAAGAAGTAGCCGCCATCGCGGTCGTCGAGGTGCAGCACGGCCACCTCCAACACCAGCGAGAGCAGTTCACGGTCGAGATGGCTGAGCCGCAAGGGCTCGCGTTGTGATGCTGGATCGTCGCTCAGGCATTTGGGGCAGTTCTGCGGTTCGTTCCCGCTCTGTTCGACCGCCCATATCTTTAGCGAGTCTTCATCGAGCGAGCAGGCTTTCATGTGCCGGCCGGTCGTCCACCGGGATCGTTTGCTCGATGATGCCTTGATCTCTGGACACGTGGCCCGGTGGAGCGCCAAGCGGCTCTTACTCGGCTTGCGAAGGCAATCGAGCACAAATCCCGCGCGGTGATGTGTGACCCACGAGAGATAGGCGAGTTCCTCGTCGAGAAAAATGATCATACGATGCCTCTCAGAGTTCAGGCGTGGACTGGAGCGACGGATGACTTTTGCGCATGGTTTTCGACCGTTGCAACCTCGCTCAGGAAATCTCTCGCATCTTCCGGCAACACGGTATTGATCGACATGCCGCAGCCCATTTCAAAACCGGCCGGCGTGGTCAGACGCGGCAGGATGCGCAGGTGCCACATAAAATACTCCTTGCTCTCGTCGCCGCGCGAGACGCTGTCGATGGTCAAATTAAAGCTCGGATTGTCCAACGCCGTGTAAAGCTTCAGCAATACGGCCCGCAATAACTGCGCGAGCGGTTTCAAGAGCCCGCTATCGACCGAGGCAAACGAGGCTTGTTGCCGTAACGGCACGATCCACGTCTCGAACGGCACATGCGACGCATACGGCAAAAGAGCGACGTACTCGTCGTTCTTCGCCAGAATTCGCTTGCCGGCCGCCAGCTCTTCGCGCAGGGCCACGCAATAAAGGCATTCCCCCGTGCGGTCGAAGTATTCTTCGGCCACTGCCAGTTTTTCTCGCAATAGCCGCGGCACCACAGGCGTAGCGATGATTTGCCAGTGTGGATGTTCCAACGATGTGCCGGCGGCAGGACCATGGTTCTTGAAAGCGATGATGGCCTGAAAACGATGATCGCGCATCAGGTCTTGATGCCGGAACTGCACCGTGCGAAGCACCAGCTCAATCTGTTCGGCCGGCTGTTGCCCTAGAAACACGCCATGTTCGGGCGACTCAACGATGACCTCGTGCGCGCCGCAGCCGCCCATATACTGAAAGCTGGAAGTCTCTTCGATCCGCTGCGTGTCGTCTTCGATCCGTAAGGCGGGAAACTTGTTGGGCACCACGCGCACCCGCCAGTTGCTTGGTATGTTTGGCCCACTGCCGCGGACCACGTAGATTTCCGGAGGTGTAAAAGCCTCGTTGCCAGGGCAGAACGGGCATGGCGAATGGGCAGTCGCTGTCGGTTGTGCCGACACCGGCGATGGTGAGAGATGAGGCCGCAGCGCGCGCGACGGTGCGTAGATCACCCAGTCGGTCGTCACCGGATCATAGCGCAGTTGAGACACGGATAGGCTCAGGGGATTGACGAGAACGGGCCGCTACCAACCGAGGCTGCAAGCTGAGCAACTGCAATGCCGATCGAAAGAGGCGGCCGCGGTATTCTGGGGACAGCGTAAAGTTGGTTCTGCGCGTCGGTGATCGGGGCAATTCCAGCACGGCTGCGTGCGTTTACGCACATCGAGAACAAGCGCATAATGCTTTCGGCCGCGCCGGACAATCGGCGAAGCAGTTGGGCGTCGCTACAGAAACCTTGGCCACGTGAACCTCGTATGGCAGAACCCGCATTTCACACGACCCAAGCCAAAGACCTCAATTTGGGCGTGCAAGCAATCCTGAATTCGGCCAGTTATTTGTTGCCGGAGCGCGACACTGTCTTTTTGAGTCGACCTGAGCTCCGCCCGGTTCGAATGCAGTTGGAGTTGCTTAAGCCCGAACTACTGTTGGAAGAGCATCGCATTGCCTCGACCATCGTGCTCTTCGGCAGTACGCAAATTGTCGAACAAGAGCAGGCCGAAGCTCGACTGGCACGGGCCGAAATCGCGCTGCGGTCGTCGCCCGACGACCCGCGGCTGACGCGGCAAGTTGAACGCGCGCGGCGGCTGCTAGCGAAAAGTCCATATTATGAGGCGGCTCGTGAGTTCGCTCGGCTCGTTACCATTGAATCGCAGGCGGGCGGCACGGCGCATTTTGTAATTGTCACCGGTGGCGGACCGGGCATCATGGAGGCCGGCAACCGCGGTGCTCGGGAAGCCGGCGGCAAGTCGATCGGGCTGAACATCTCGCTGCCGGCTGAGCAGATGCCAAACCCGTACATCACCCCCGATTTGTGCTTCCAGTTCCATTACTTCGCCATGCGCAAGATGCACTTCTTGCTGCGGGCCAAGGCGCTGATCGTGTTCCCTGGGGGTTTTGGCACATTGGACGAGCTGCTCGATGCGCTCACGCTGCGCCAGACGCACCGCATGCAAGAGATTCCCATCGTGCTGTTTGGCCGCGACTATTGGGAGCAGGCGATCGATTTTCATTTTCTTGCTGACGAAGGCGCCATCGCCGACGAACACCTCGACCTGATCAGTTATGCGGAAACGCCTGCCGAGGCATGGGAGATCATTAGCCGCTTCCACCAATCTCCCTCGTCGGACCATCGCAGTTAAGAGAATTGCCCTTCGACCAACCTACTCGGGAATTGAATGCAGGAAAACCATGATGATTCGCCGCACCTCTTCAAATTCGGCACAGCAAGGCCAGTGGATCCTGATCTCGCAGGTCGAGCACGCGCGGCTGTCGGGCGTGCTGGCCGAGGCCTGGGGCCAATCG
>JAICIG010000562.1 GCA_025924495.1 Pirellulales bacterium
AACGCGGAGTAGGTCTGATCGAAGACCGGCAACAAATATTCCTTCAGTCGCGGGAAATGATTGGCGTGCGTGTCCCAGCAGGAACCGCCGAACGGCTCGAAGGGATCCCAGAACACCGACACGAACCGCCCGCCCGCTTCGACGAGCCGCCGTGCCGCCAGCGCCGCCTGGCCGAACAGCGTCATCCCGTAACGATCGCGAACGGTCGCCGGCTCGCGCTCGACATCAAGCGCCTCGCGCACCTTGCTGCTGGAAATCAGCGAGTAGGCCATTTGCCGATATTTGTCGAAGGTCTGCACTCGCGCGTCGTTTTCCAATAATTCGCGAGAGCGGTCGAACTGGGCCAGCAAAGAGCGGCGCAGGCCAAGCTGCTGGATCGACATTCCGGCGGGCAACTCGCCAGTCGCCGAGAGCTTGAACTGGCCGTCAGGCTTGATGCCGCCGAACGGATCGTAAACGTCGTTCTGCTGGCCATCGGTCAGCTTGGGAACGACCTTCGTCCCCTTGCCGTCAAAGTCAGTCCAAACCGGATCGTAGGCCTGGCCCAGGAAGGCGGCGTACGGCCCGGCCAGCGTCGGCAGCGAACTCTTCGAGCCGAACTGCCAAGGCAACCCCAAATTGCGCGGCACTTCAGGCGTGCGGCCGCCCAAGCGCCGCTCGTCGGCGTAATCAACGACCGAACCGATGAAGGGCCAATGCTCCGCCGCGCGCGGCATCGCTTCGATGGCCGGCGTATAGGTCGGCATGCCGGTCAAAGCGTAAGCGACCCCATGCACCGGGTAGGGATGCGTCATCGACCGCACGACGGTGGTGCGATCCATGACTTTGGCCACTTGAGGCAGTCCTTCGCAAATCGAAAGTCCCGGCACGACGGTCGGAATGGCCTTCATCTCGCCCTGGATTTCGACGGGCGCCTCCGGCTTCGGGTCGAACGTTTCATGCTGGGGCGGCGAACCGAACGGGAACAGCATGATACAGGCTTTCGCCTTGCCGAACCCCGCGCCGCCCGTCTCCTTGGCCTGCGCTTGTAGCCGCAGCGCGTCGGCAAGGCTCAGGCCCAACATGCCCAGACCGCCCGCCTGCAGCAGATCGCGGCGAGAAAGCCCATCGCACAACGTCTTTTGCGATCCAAGAATCCTGAGCACAGCCTCGCTCCCGAACCCGCAGTCACTCGCCGCAGCACCCACGCTATCAAGCAGGCGGCAGGCGAGCAAGCGAAGTCAACGCATGCCGGCGATCCGCATGCGCTCGCTAAGCTGTGGCGCCGGCCACACGGCTCAGTCGCGACGAATGTGGCTGAATCATCATAAAATTTTTTCCGAGAATGCTTGACTGGCATATGCACACATGTATACTGTCCGAAAATCTTAAAGGGGCAAGATCATGGTCGCTCGGGCGCGCTGTGAATTCGTCGATGGCTTAGAGGTCGACGTCGGTGATTCCGTGGCGCGAGTTCCGAACGGTCGGCAGCGCCGTTTTTTCTTTCTGCACGTTGTCCTGCCTACGGCAGTCGGCGCGACAATCTATCTGCTCTTTCGCACGACAAGTCTGCTCGTGTTTCACTGGTTGCAGACTTTGCATTTGCTGCCGTTGGTGATGGCGGCGCGGCAACTCTGTTCCGAGATCCGTCTGCCCGAGTGGCTGCTCTACTCGCTGCCTGATGGACTGTGGGTTTACGCGGTGACGAGTTGGATGATCTTGATTTGGTCGCGGCGTCCTCCCCTGCCTTGGCTGCTCATTGGCGTCGCTCTCGGCGTTGGCGGCGAACTGGGCCAGGCGGTTGGGATGGTTTCAGGAACGTACCAGCATTTGGACATGATCTTTTACCTGCTCGGGTTTTTCACAGCCTGTCTACAACTGGAGCTCGATCATGAAACGTCACTACTGTTCCGCATGGGCGCTGTTGGTAATGATTGTGTTCGCCTTTGGAAGCGTTGACACCGACAAACTCGACAAAGGCGGCGGCCCCGCCCCAAGGGGCGCCGCAGGCAACGACACAGGCGCCAAAGGCGGCGACTCAGGTTCTGCCGACAATACAAAACCAGAAAACGCCAGTAGCGGCAACAGCGGGTTTTCTTTCGGGAAAACTGTCGTCACCAAAGCCCATTACGACCAGCTCAAAGACGGAATGTCGTATCGCCAGGTGGTCGGCATCATTGGCGCCGAAGGCGAAGAGCTCTCTCGCAACAAGATTGAAGGCGTTCCAGGCGTTACAGAAAGCATCGAAACCGTGATGTACATGTGGCAGAACGGCAACGGCACGAACATGAATGCCATGTTTCAAAACGATAAGTTGATGCAAAAGTCGCAGTTCGGCTTGAAGTAAGCCGAGCGTCTATTTGGCGTGGACCTCCACCTATGCTGCGTTCAACGTCTATGGGCGCGTATCTCACGCGCCGGATCGGGCGCGTCGCCACCTTGCGGCAAACAGCCCGCTCATCAAACCGATATAAAATGCAATCTGCCAGTGGACGATTCTTTGAAAATCGTTTCTGTTGGGCGTCATCGTACGCACACCAAAGAACCCACTAATTTCGGCCGGCACTGGCGATTCTCGTTTGATCAGATCGTAAAGCCGACCGACGATCTGATCGGTGACAAGATCGTATGGGGTAAGGATTGTCCCCGGGTACATGCTCAATTGCCACCAGAAAAGGTAAAACGGCGTTGCGATCACGAACGCGATGGCACATGCTCGGCCTGGTCCTGTTCCGACCGCTGCAACGAGCGCAGCAACTAATAAACAAATCAGGATCGCCGTGATGACTACGGTCGCCCAAATGCCCGAAGCGTTGACCGCCGCGGCGACCGAGAGCGCCGCCAACGCCACGCTGGCCATCAGCCATTTGAGCGAGAAACGGATCGGAGCCATGATCGCTCAGGATATGCCCGGTGCTACGGCCTGTCGAGTCGCCAGCTCTGGAATCGCCAGACCGCCGGTCGAACTAGTCGAACTCGCCGCCATCCGGGCGAGCCTCGTCATGGCGGCGACAGCGCTACTTTCGCGGGAGCGAAAGGCGACATTAGCGATCTGCGATCGCAAGCCAGTTCCGTTTAGCGGGGCCGGTGTAGCGAGAGCGCGGGCGGATGAGGCGGTTGTTGTCGAGCTGCTCGATGACGTGGGCGCTCCAGCCGACGACGCGGCTGACGACGAACAGCGGCGTGTAGAGTTCGACGGGCAAGCCGAGATAGTGGTAGAGCCGAGCGCTCGGCCAATCGAGATTCGGCGGCAGCTTTTTCTCTTTGACGACGATACTCTCAATGACGTCGGCCATTTGTTCCATGTCTTCGTGGCCGGTCTCGCGCGCCAGTTCGCCGCACAGTGTCTTGAGATACACGGCCCGCGGATCGCCGGTCTTGTAAACGCGGTGGCCAAAGCCCATGATCCGCCGCTTGTTGGCCAGGGCGTTGCGAATCCAGGCCTCGGCTTTGTCGGCCGAACCGACTTCGCGCAGCACCTCCATCACCGCTTCGTTGGCGCCGCCGTGCAGCGGACCTTTCAAGGCGCCGATCGCCGCGGTAATCGACGAGTGCAAGTCGCTCAACGTCGAGCAGACCACGCGCGCGGTAAAAGTCGAGGCGTTGAACTCGTGCTCGGCGTAGAGAATCAGCGAGACGTCCATCGCCTTGACCGCTTGCGGCGTCGGCTCCAGCCGCGTCAGCATCCACAGAATATTGCCCGCGAGAGACCGATGGGCATCGCTGGGCGCGGGCTCCTTATCGGCCAGCAAGCGCTCGCGCGCCGCCATGACCACCGGCAGTTGCGCCAGCAGCCGCTCTGCCTTGCGCACATTCGCCTCGTGGCTGTTATCGCCGACCTCCGGATCCCAATGTGCGAGCAAACTGGCGCCGGAGCGCATCACGTCCATCAACGGCGCCTGCCTGGGAATCGATTTCAGCGCGGCAATGATCTCTTGCGGCACGGCGCTCGCCTCGGCCAGCCGTTCGTGGAAGGCTTTTAATTCTGCTCGCTTGGGCAGTTCGCCGTGCAGCAGCAAGTACGCGACTTCTTCGAACGTGGCGTGTTCCGCCAATTCTTCCACGGCGTAGCCGCGATATTGCAGTCCGCCGGCCAGCGTGCTGACAGCCGTCTCTCCCGCCACCACGCCTTCCAGCCCGGGGCTATAGATCTCTTCCGTCACGATGCGTCTCCGTCTCCTTGAAAGAATTCACGATCGCGCGCCTCATAGTCGCTGTAGCCTAGCAGATCGTACAGTTCCTGCCGCGTCTGCATGACGTCGAGCATTTCACGCTGCGTCCCGTCGGCAAACAA
>JAICIG010000563.1 GCA_025924495.1 Pirellulales bacterium
GGGTGCACCATGTTGCCTTGGATGGGCCCTGGACGCACGATGGCGATCTCGATCACCAGGTCGTAAAAACGTTCAGGTTTGAGCCGCGGCAACATCGACATCTGGGCGCGGCTCTCGATTTGAAATACGCCCAGCGTGTCAGCCCGGCTGATCATCCGGTACACCTCCGGGGCATCGTCCGGAATGTTCGCCAGCGTCAGCTCGCGGCCTTCGTGTCGCTCGACCAGGTCGAAACATTTGTGCAGTGCCGTCAGCATGCCCAAGGCCAGACAATCGACCTTGAGCATGCCCAGATCGTCCAGATCGTTTTTGTCCCATTCAATCACCGTGCGGTCGGGCATCGAGGCGTTCTCGATCGGCGCCAGTTCGCAAAGCGGGCCTTGCGTCATGACCATGCCGCCGACGTGCTGCCCCAAATGTCGCGGAAAGCCGACCAGTTGCCCGACCAGCGCTAAGAGCTGCCGGCCGACCGACGACTTGGGATCGATGCCCGCCATTTGGCAGCGGGCGGGAAGTTGCTCGAGGCTGTGATGCTCCAACGTCTTGGCCAGCGCGTCGACGCGATCGAGCGACAAACCTAACGCCTTGCCGACGTCGCGCACCGCCGAGCGCGGACGGTAGGTGATCACTTCCGCCGTCATGCCCGCCCGTTCGCGACCGTATTTGTCGTAGATGTATTGAATCACCTCCTCGCGCCGCTCATGCTCGAAATCGACGTCGATATCGGGCGCCTCCTTGCGCTCGCGACTGATGAACCGCTCGAACAACATCTCCATCTGATCGGGACTGACCGAGGTGACCTTCAAGCAATAGCAGACGGCGGAATTGGCCGCCGAACCCCGTCCTTGGCACAAAATGCCGTGCGAGCGCGCGTAGGCCACCAGGTCGTACACGGTGAGAAAGTAAGCTTCGTAGCGCAACTCGGCGATCAGATTCAGTTCGTGCTCGATCAAGCGTCGCACCCGCTCGGGCACGCCGTCGGGATATCGTTCAGCCGCTCCCGCCCAAGTCAACCGAACCAGATAATCGAGCGGCGTTTGACCGGCAGGCGCCAGTTCTTCCGGATATTCATAGCGCAATTCATCCAGCGAAAACGTGCAACGATCGGCAATTTCCAGAGTGGCGCCCACAGCCTGCGGCGCTTGGGCGAAGATGTTCCAAATCTGCTGCGGCGCGCGCAAATAACGTTCGGCGTTCGCGAAGAACTGCTCTTTGGCTTCGGCAACCGTGCAACCGGCGCGAATGGCCGTCAGCACGTCGCTCAAAGGACGCCGGCTCGGGTGATGGAAATACACGTCGCCCGCAGCGGCCAGCGGCAGTCCGGCCTGCTGCGCCAGATGCTGACAGCGTTGTAAATGCCGCTCGTCGTCCGCCCCGTAATGCAACGACGTCAAGAGATAGCCGCGATCGCCGAACACCTCTCGATAACGCTGGGCCTGTCGGACATCTGCCTGTTCGCCGATCACGCCGGCCAGCAATCCTTCGCTGTGAGCGGCCAGGTCAGCGAATGTCAGCCGACACTCTCCTTTGGGGGCATTGCGCCTGCCGATGGTAATCAGGCGCGACAAACGCCCGTAGGACTTTCGATCGGGCGCGATCAACACCGCGGGAGGAGCATCGACCGGCGTAATTTCGGCGCCGATCAGCAGTTTGAGCCCGGCTTGCTTCGCCGCCGTGTGCGCGCGGACCACGCCCGCCAGGCTGTTGCGGTCGGTAATGGCCAGCGCCGCGTAACTTAATTCGGCGGCTTGCAGCACCAACTCATCGGGATGCGAGGCTCCTTCCAGGAACGAGAAGTTCGTCTTGCAGCGCAGCTCGGCGTAGGGCGGACCGGGCAGACGCACCGCCGGCGCAGCGTTCAAAGGCATTCGCTTGTCGGAAGGTTTTTCGGGCATGACTCAATCGAAAACCTGGCTCAATCGAAGATGCCGTGCAGGAACCATTGGCCGTCGTGCAAACGGCGAAAAATCCAGAAGCGATTGCCGCTCTCCGTCTCGATGCGGTAATAATCGCGTTTGATCTGACGGCCGCGCCACCAGCCGGTTTGAATGCGTTCGGGCCCCCAGCGATGCAACACGCGATGCTGCCGCCCTTGATAGCAGAACTGCATCAACTGCCCTGGCGGCACGACCGACAACACTTCCAGCGGCGTCGCGACGGGCTGCAGCCACAATGGACGCGGTCCGGGAAGCATTGGATGTTTGCGTGCGCTTTTCGAGCGTTTAGATCCGTTCCCCGTCAATGGCTCGTAGCGATAAGCGTATTCCGGCTGAGCATCGGGAACCAGCACGGCGCGCGACACCGCCTCGCGCTGCAAACGGCTGCTGAGCCGGTCCGCCAGCAACCCCAACTGCCGGCGATCTTGTCGCTCATCGACGAATAACTCCTGCTGTCGAACGGGCAACGCCGCGGCCAGCAATACCGACACGCGAATCGCGATCACCGGCCCGGGCAGCCGGATTTGCTCCAATTGCATCTGGGCCAGCCCTAGCAAATGGCCGGCAGCCGCGCTCGCTTCGAACAGGCCAATCAAGAATCGCAACGGTTCGCTTGTCTGGCAATCGAACTCGCACTGCAGCCGAATGGCGCCCTGACAGCGCATGGCCAGTGCAGCAGCAACCTGTTCGATCAATTGCGCGAGAATCGTTTCCACCGCTTTGCGCTCGTTGAGCGGATATTCCAAACACCGTTCAGCGAAGATTTCCGGCGGCGGACGGTGGGCAAGAATCGGCTCCGGCGCCATGCCGAACGCCTGGTTCAAGCGCTCTATTAATTCCGGCTCGAAACGCGCGGCAAGACTGGCTTTAGGCAAAGCCAGTAGTTGACCGACCTGGCGGATTCCCAGTCGGGCCAACATCTGCACCGTTAGCGAAGAGAGCCGCAAGGCTTCGACCGGCAATGGCGCCAGCGCGGCCTCCTCCTGCCCCGACTGAACCACGACACGCTCTTCCGGCTGTTCGTTATCGCTTTCGGCATAATGCGCCGCGGCCCACGCGGCTCCCACGGTATCGGCCGCAGCCAGACGAACGATCAATCCGCGCTTGGCAAAACTGCGAGCGATCTGTTCGATCAGCCTCTCTTCACCGGCAAAGAGAGGCGCCAAGCCTTCGATATCGAGCAATAAACTTTCCGGCCGTGGCGAATTTTCCAGGCCAACCACCGGACTGAAGCTCTCGCACCATTCCGCCAGGCTTTGCAAAGCGGCAAGATCGGCTTGAGGATGATCTTCGTCGAGTTTCGCGGGCGCCAGGCTGGTCGCTTCCGCCAACGGCATGCCAGGAACAACGCCGCATTGACCGGCCTCTTCCGAGCAAGCCACGACGCGGAAGCTGCCTTGCCGGTATTGCTCGTAAATCACTAGCGCGGTGCGAGGCGGAAGCGTGGCGCGACTGCGAGTTCTGCGTTGCGATCCCTGCGCCGTTAATTCCAAACTTCCGGCTGTCTTTTGAATCTCAGCAGCCGCGCGCACTTCAGCGTTTGCCTGCCGCGCGACGCCGCGGCGCTGAACCGGCCACTGGGGAAGCCAAATGCACAGCGTTCGTCGTCGAGTTTGCCGCATCGTCGAGTTCCCATTCCACGCTTTCGCCCCCCCTTCCCCCACGACAACCAACCACTTCCACGAGCCACCGTCGATTGAGCGACGACGGCGCCGGGCGAACTCGTAAGCGCACCTCCGACCAAGCCGGACTCGCGAGCGCCTCTTCCGGCCTGACGAGCAATCCCAGCGCGCCCCCTTGCTCAGCCGCTAACTGCCAGCGCCGGAACGTGCGGTCGTCGAGCTTCTCCGGCCAACAGAGCACGGCGGCGACCGCCTTGCAGTTCAGGGCCTGATGCACGGCCCAACGTTCGTCGGCCTGACGTTGCGGACGAACGACGATCAGATTTTCCAGATCGATCCCCAGCCCCGCGGCCGCCGGAGGATAGAAGCGCCGCAGACGATCGACCGCCACCAAGGCGCCTCCCTCGCGGCACGCTTCTCGAGCGGCCAGCAAGGCCAGGGTGCTGGCTCCGCCGCCCGGCTCTCCTAGCCATTCCACCAGGGCCCCGCGTGGGAATCCACGTCCCGGCAAGAGCCGATCGAGCGCCTCAATGCCGGACATAACTCTTTGGCTTTGTGCATGATGCGCGCCTTCCATCCGCCTGACGCGGGCTTGTAACGCGGCGATGGTCTCCTGACGCGATAGCATTGCTAGCACTCTTCCATGTACTGTACGCGCGTATAGATACTTGTCAAGTCGGCCAAAAAAAGCA
>JAICIG010000564.1 GCA_025924495.1 Pirellulales bacterium
CGAGGATAACGATAAGTGCTGACGTCAAGACGCTCCCATCCGAGGCGCTCGATCAGCGACCCGACCAACTCGGCCTCATGGGCCGCTTCGTCAAGTTCGAATGAAAACGTGACAGGCATGACGCTGGTTCCTTGCCGTGAGAAGGTTGCTGAGGTTCACGGAAGCAAACCGAATGCCCAGACCGGCATGACTTGGAAAGAGCTGAATTGCCCGGAGCTTCTCGGTCCGCCGCCGCGCATTGGCGGCGGGTCACGAAGTGTTGTCTGTGCGGAAAGGTCGCGAAAGTGAGCGTTTTCGCACTCCACAGCGTGCGGCGGCCGATCGTGGCGACGATTTGCCAGTTGGGCGGATGCGAGGGGTGAAGCGGGATTGTCGCCTCGTTATCGAACAAACGTACTTTCGCAGAGCGAAAGGCGACAATGTGGGCCCGCAAATCCTCTATTTCTCTTCTGCACCGGCTCGGGCCCGTGCGATGGCGAAGTCGACGAGTTCCTGGCAGTGAAAAAAGCCTTCGTAGAAGTTGTGCCCTTGCCCTTCGACGATCGTCAGCGTGACGTCATCGCCGGCCCCGGCAGCTTCGTACCGCCGGGCGAACTCGGCCGAGTTTTCTTGGAGAGGTACGACCTTGTCTTCATCGCCATGAATGAAATAGGCCGGCACGTGCGCTTCGGCCAGCACAGAGACGCGCTCGATCGGATTGTGTTCGGGGAGCTTTGCTTCCAATTCCTGCGGGGAGAGCTCATAGGCAGGCGCCGCCTTGTCGACGCCGGGATAAGTGCGGAGATCGAACACAGGATAGATGCCCACGATGCCCGAGACGCAATCCGGATGTTCGATCGCCCAAGCGCTAACCCACAGTCCGCCGCGGCTGCGGCCGAACAGGCAAGGCCGCTTGGCGTAACCGCGCTTTTCGGTCAGCTCGCGATAGAGCTGCGTGAACGCCTCGCGGCCCGCCGGGCTGCCGAAGGCTTCGCCCACGTCGATCCCCGCCACGGCAACGCCAGCGGCCAGGAATTGTTCGTGCATCCATTTCTCATGCGCGTCGGGATAGCCCGGCAAGGTCGGCGCGTAGAAGATCCACGGCTGGGGAGTTTGCCGCTTGTCTGCAGGCGGCAGCATGATGAACGCCGGGCGCCCGCCGACCAGGAACGATTCGCCCGGCAGAATCAGTTGTTTGACGGGCTGCGGCGTCGCATCCTTGGCACTGCTCGCCACGTCGGCGAAAGCCAGTTCCCGGAACTCGTTGTAATGTTGCTTCCACGCTTGCTCCAACTCGCGCGCTTTGTCGGGCTGCGCCGCGGCGAGGTTGTGCATCTCGGTGCGGTCCTTCGACAGATCGTACAACTCCCACGGCGCTTTCTCGCCGGCGGCGACCAGCTTCCAGTCGCCGATGCGGATCGCTCGATTCCCCTCGTGCTGCCACCAAAGATATTCGTGCGTTACGGCGCCATCCTTGGCAAAAGCAGGCACGAGGCTTTTGCCAGGCGGCGTCGGCACCGGTTTGCCTTGCCACGTGTCGGGCCGCTTGGCGCCGGCGATTTCGAGAATCGTCGGCACAAGGTCAATCACGTGTCCGGGGTTGCGCCGCAATTCGCCGCGAGCCGAGATGCCTTTCGGCCAATGCGCGACGAGCGGCGTCGAAATGCCACCTTCATGGACCCAGGTCTTGTGGCGGCGAAACGGCGTGTTGGAGACGGTCGACCAGCCGGGACCGAGGCAGAGATGCGAGTCGGCCGAGCCGCGCGGCGCCGATGGATCGTGCCCGTCGTCGCGGACCATGATTTCGGCGCTCGCGCCGTTGTCGGAAAGGAACAGAATCAGCGTGTTGTCGAACGCGTTCATCGCCCGCAACTGATCGAGCACGCGGCCAATCTCGCGATCCATGCGGTCGACCATCGCGGCGTGGATGGCCATTTTGTCGGCTTGAAAAGCACGCTGCTCTTCGGTCAGCTCGCTCCAAGGCAGCGGCCGATTGACCTCGCCAGGACCAAGTCTTTTGATGGCGTCGGGAAAGTCGTACGGCGGCCCGACGTCGCGCTCGACGTCCGACAACGAAGCATCGACGATGCCCAGTTGCTTCATCCGCTCATAACGCTTACTGCGGATTGCCTCCCAACCGTCGCGATACTTGTCACGATAACGAGCGATGTCTTCGGGCAAGGCCTGCAGCGGAAAATGGGGCGCATTGAAGGCGAGATATTCGAAGAACGGTTCGCCCGCGTTCTGCTTGGCATGTTCCTGCAGGAATTCGATGGCTTTGTCCGCGATCGCCGTGGTGGCATAGTAACCGCTGCCGCGCTGGACTGGGGGAAGCTTCTGGTCGTCTTCATACAGCACTCGCGGGCTGAAGTAGCGCCCCAAGTCTTGCACATAATAGGAATGGTCGAAGCCGCCGGCCAACGGCATGCCGTCGACATGCCACTTGCCCGAGTGATACGACCGATAGCCTTGCGGCTTGAGCAGTTCAGGCAGCAGCCGAGCCCATGCCGGCCGCACGCCTCCTCCGCCGCTCTTCACGCCGGGCACCGTATCGCGACGCACCTGCTGCGCATAGTATCCGGTGAGAATGGCGGCCCGCGTCGGCCAGCAGCGCGCCGTGTTATAGAACTGGGTGAACCGCAACCCGCCGCTGGCGAGCTTGTCGAGATTCGGCGTCTCGATCTCGCTGCCGTAGCAACCGAGATCCGAATAGCCGAGATCATCGGCCAGGATCAGCAGCACGTTGGGCCTGGTCGGCTGATCGGCGGAGTACGCCCTGTTCCCCCGCGAACTGGCGGAGATGGCGACCGCCGCGGCAACGAGCAGGTTTATTATTCCACAGGGCCGTTTTCTCGGTGACACTTCAGGCCGCGAGACGGCAGTTTGAATTCGGGCGAACATCAGCTTCCTCAAATCGCAGGCGAAAAAACAAGTCCGGCCGCTACACCGCCGGCCCTGTCGCAATATGGGCTCTCCTGGAGCCCGGGTCAACTTAACAGCTTTGGTCTTTAACTCGTGCTCGCAACCCATGGAGCAGAGGCAAGCCAACGAGAAGCTAGCATCTGCCGTTGTCGGCTTCCCGACTGCTGAGGCCGATGTCTTTACTCCCCTTGTCCCTCGCTTGTTCCATGCCGTAAGCTGTGAAACCAGGAGTCGATTCGAGGGAGCGAATGAGCGAGCGCAGGGAAATACACCGGGCATTATTGGCAATGGCGCCGGGGCCGAGCGACTGGCTGGTAGTGCATTCATCGCTGCCTGGATTGCGGCTGCCGCTCGAAAGCTTGAAGTGGGATCTGCTGTGGGCTTTAACCCTGCTCGCTCGCCAAGGGCGCACCATTCTGCTACCGACTTTTACGTTCGATTTCTGCCGCAGCGGTCGGTTTCACTTTCGCACTTCGCAAGG
Organism: Pirellulales bacterium; assembly: GCA_025924495.1. Next base: position 3,383 of record JAICIG010000564.1, read on the forward strand.
GGAAACGGGCCAGTTGGGCAATTGGCTCCTGGAACTGACCGACGCGCGTCGTACACCGCACCCGATCTACTCCTTCGCCGCGCTCGGACCGGGCGCCGAAGAGGCCTGTGCCGCGACGAATTCGACCACCTTTGGAGACGACTCCATCTTTGCGCTGTTCGAAGATCGCGATGCTCGCCTGACGATGCTCGGTTGCGATTGGCAAAGCTGCACGCAGGTTCACCGCTACGAAGAAGATCGCCGGGTTCCTTATCGGCGTTACCAGGACTTCAGCGGCACGGCTGACTTCGGCGCGGGCGACTCTGCGGCGACCGCGCGGATGTTCGTCCGCCACCCCGACGCCAGCGCCGAGAATGATTTTACGCGGCTCTTCGATTCTCTAAGAGCCGCCTGTCGGATCCAAAGCGTTCCCTTGGGCGCCGGCCGGGCTGAATCGATCGGCTGCCGCGAATTGGCCGAGGCGTGTCGGCAGTTGCTCGACCGCGACGCACTTGCCTTGGTGCGCGAGCCGCAGGTCGTCGACCGTCGACTGCAACGGCTCTCGCACGCCAATGAACCGTTGCGGATCGCTCTGCTTGGTCAATGCAATTTGGAACTGATTCGCAAGGCGATGTTGAACACCGGCGGCGAATTCTCGCCTTCGCGGCCGGTCGAGGTCTATTGCACGCCATTTGGCCAGCTCTATCAGGAAATCCTTTCGCCCGAGTCGGCCTTGCGCCGCTCGACCGTCAGCATCAGCTTCTTCGTGGACCGCTTGGAAGACGTGTTCCAAGTGGAAAATGTTGACGAGCTCGCCGATCGAGACGATCTCGACGCGATCTTCGATCGTTATCTCGAAATGATCCGC
>JAICIG010000565.1 GCA_025924495.1 Pirellulales bacterium
AAGCAGTCCGGGACGCTGGATCATAAAGAACCCGACAGCCTCCCAGCCCCAATTCCCAATTCCCCAATCCCCAACCCCTAATCCCTAATTCCCAACTCCCGATCCCGAACCCCTAATTGCACGTACATGGCGCCGCGGTGGTGTAGCTGGCGGCGGGGGCGGCATAGTTGGTGGTAGCCGGGTAATAAGATCCGTAGGTCGGCTGTTGGCTGAACAGCCCTCCTTGCCGGCAGCAACCGAGCGACGAGACAAGGGCCAATACGCCGGCGACGAGCAGCCATCTCATGGCAAGTTCCTTTCCTTTCCCGCGATTGCCTGCGGTGGGGCGTACGGCCACGAAGTTCCGCGAAAGAAATGATGGCCCGAGAAAGTAGCGACTTGTCTCTGGTGGGTCAAGGGTAGCCTCTGGCAATTGGCCAAGGGGGGGCTTACACTCATGTTGCCGCTCGTGGCGAGCGGTTCCTGCCGCGGCGGGCTAAGAGCCTCCGCTAACAATCCCACCGTTTTGAGGAGCGCACTGACATGCGTACTTTGATTTGCTCGCTTGTGCTTGGTTGTTTCGCGATTTCTGCCACTGCCGTGTTGGCCGCCGACAAAGGAGACAAGAACGTGCCCAACGCTTTGAATTTCAAGATGAAGAAGCTCGACGGCAAGGATGTCGATCTCTCGAAGTACAAAGGCAAAGTCGTCCTGATCGTCAATGTGGCCAGCCATTGCGGCAACACGCCGCAATACGAAGGACTGGAAGATCTCCACGAAAAGTACGCCGGCGAGGGCCTGGCCGTGCTGGGCTTTCCGGCCAATGAGTTCGGCAAGCAAGAGCCGGGCAGCGATCAGGAGATCGCCGAATTTTGCGATAAGAACTATGGCGTGAAGTTCGACATGTTTTCCAAGGTTGTGGTCAAAGGCGCAGGCCAATGCCCGCTCTACACCTACCTCACCTCGAAGGAAACCGATCCCAAGTTCGCCGGCGACGTGACCTGGAATTTCGAGAAGTTCCTGGTCAATCGCGAGGGCGAAGTGGTGGCCCGCTTCTCACCCAAGACGAAGCCTGAATCAAAGGAAGTCGTCAGCGCCATTGAACGCGAGCTGGCGAAGCCCGCCAAGTAACATGGGTCGCCGTAAGGCGCTCGTGTTACGCCGGCCTTGACGATTGTATCGAACGTGTCCCGCCGTAAAGGCGGCGATTGAAGCCGTGGCCTATGCTTTCAGCGTCGTCTTCATTTCGTCGCTCTGAAAAGGTCGGGCAATGTCACTCACGCTTTCAGATGAGTTTGCAACGGCAATAGCAGACGGTTCGCCTCAGCAGTGCCGCCTGATCGAGCCCGGTGAAATTCGGCTGTCCGAAATCATCTCGGCGCTCTCGATCGCACTGGATATCACGCAAGGGCAACCGGAAGGCCACTCGATGCGCAGCGCGCTGGTGGGCATGCGGCTCGGCGAAGAACTGCGTTTGACGACGGCCGATCGCTCGGCGCTGTTCTACGCCCTGCTGCTGAAAGACCTGGGCTGTTCGAGCAATGCCGCCAAGGTTTGCTACCTGTTCGGCGCCGACGACCATCTGGTGAAACGGTCAGCGCGGATGATCGACTGGACGAAAGCCGGAGAAGCTTTGCGTCACGGCTGGACCTATTGTTCAGCCGGCGGCTCCGTGCTGGAAAAGCTGCTGAAAATCGCCGCGATGGCGCGTAGCGGCCCGGCCGGCGCGCGAAGAATCGCCGAGGTGCGCTGCGAACGAGGCGCCGGCATCGCGCGCATGCTGCGGTTGCCGGAAGCAACGGCCGCCGCAATTTTCGATCTCGACGAACACTGGAATGGACGCGGCCACCCTTTCGGCCTCAAGGGCGAAGAGATCTCGCTGTTGGGCAGAATTTGCTGCTTGGCCCAGACGGTCGAAGTGTTTTTTACAACCTATGGCGTGGAAGCGGCCATCGATGTGGCTCTGCAACGGCGCGGTGAATGGTTCGACCCGCATGTGGTCGACGCACTGGTATCCTTCAGGCATGAAGCCAGCTTCTGGGAGCGGCTCTTGTGCCACGACGTCAAGGGCGAGTTGAGCCGCTGGGAGCCGGAAGACGCAGTGCTGATGGCCGACGAAACCTGCTTGGACCGCGTGGCTGAAGCCTTTGCCAAAGTGGTCGACGCCAAATCTCCGTGGACCTTCGAGCACTCGACGCGAGTTTCTGAAATCTCCGTCGGCCTGGCAAGGGAGTTTAACTGCTCGGCCGACGTCGAGCGCGATATCCGCCGCGCCGCTCTGCTGCACGATATCGGCAAGCTGGGGGTGTCGAACCTGATCTTGGACAAGCCGGGAAAGCCGACTGAAGAGGAGTTCGCGCAAATCCGCAAGCACCCCGACTATACCCAGCAGATCCTGCGGCAGGTAGAAGCCTTTCAGACCTTGGCCGATGTTTCGGCCGCTCACCATGAGCGGTTGGACGGACGGGGCTACCATCGCGGGCTCGACCGCACGAACTTGCCGTGGGTTTCGCGCGTGCTGGCGGTGGCGGATATTTGCGAAGCGATGTCGGCTAAGCGCCCGTATCGCGACGCCATGCCTTGGGAAAGAATCCACTCCATCATGTCCAAAGACGCCGGCGACGGCATCGATCCGGAATGCTTTGCCGCGCTGGAAAGTTGGCTGGAACGAAATAGCCTTGACTCTCGTGTCGAGGCGCAGTTGCAAGAAGTCGATCGGCTTCTAGCCGAGCTCTAAGAGCTAATGCCGATTGGTATCGACCATGAATAAGCCGTTGTTGGCGATGGGCAAGTGCGGCAGCCAGCAGCGGCCCGCCACCGTGCTGGCACGCGCGTTCCGGCCAGGATAAAAGAGCAGCGCGATCGTGAAGTTCCAGGAATCTTCCGTCGAGCCGATCGGTCCGGCCCGCGATGACGCGTGCATGTAGGTGATGAGCGAGTAGAGCGAGACGCGGTCGTTCATCGGCACGGTGGCCAAAGCGCCGGCGATGTAATCGCCGAGGCTGCCGCCCCCCGACAGCCGCCGCCGCTCGGGCAAGCCAACCCAGACGACCGTATCGGCGCCGCCGGCCGTCCACTTGTGGTGCCAGTACGGGTTGAGTTGGTTGACGGGCCGCCAAGAGGTCGCGCCTACGCCGCCCACAATCCGTGTATCGCCCTTGACATGCTGCGCGCCCCAAATTCCGAATTCGTTCCAGGCGTTGACAGCATACCCCGCCTGCCAGCGGATCTGGCTGAGCGTTGGGTTCTGGGCATAGACCCCGAAGTTGTCGTTGAACATCCAGTCTTCTACGATCGCGGCCGAAAACGGCGACTGTTCGGTGGGTTTGCGAAAGAAGCCATAGGTGAAAAAACCTTGCGTCTCCGCGGTATTACGGTCAGTCAAGCGGTAATCGGTGCCAAGCCAATCAAATACGCCGACGCTTCCGCCGATCTGAAAGCCAATGCCCGTCAGGTCGCTGAACTGGCCCAGCCGCGTTCCGTAGTTCAGCCCCAAACTGACGCCGTTGTTCTGCCAACTGTCATCGGAAACGTTGCGCCACGAGTCATAGCCAAGCAGGCCGATCATTCCCTGCCGTGGATCGTCGTCGCAATCGGCCAGCGGATTCGAGCGCGGCGATGCGCCGAGAGCCGTCCCGTTCGGCGATCTGCCCGGCGGTTTACCGGCAGCATAGCTTAAAGCACCCATCGGGCCCAGGAAGCCCGGCGCTTGAGCGAGCGGCGGTAATGGGTTTCGCTCGCTTACGCCTCGGGCCACAAGAGGCGCGGTCTGTGGCCGGAATTGGGGGCCGGTGATCAGTGCCTGCTGAGGCCTCGCTTGCACCGCCGGCAGACGGCTCGGCCTTGCGGGCGGGGCAAAAGGCGCTGCCGGCGGAAGGGCTGTAGCGAATGATGCAACGGCCGGCCGCTGCGCGAGCGCCATGCGGCCGTCGACCGGAGTCTGACCCCAGGCGGTAGAACTTACGCATGCCAGCCACTTTGCCGCGGCGATCAGGACGATTCCAAGACGCATTCCCCACTCGCCGCAACAATGTGTTCCATGAAGCCTTGGTTGATTGCAGTTCGTTTCTGCAGTTTTTACTTGGCAGACTCGGGCACTTTAGCATTATCGGGTCTAACGATTGTGACACCGCAATCGACTCCCTATCGCCGGTTTGTTCGGCACAACCGGTTCAGTTCAGCGCAGCGCGTTGGCAGGCTTCTTCTTGGAGTGCGGCGATTTATCGCCGCTTTCCCTCGTCGC
>JAICIG010000566.1 GCA_025924495.1 Pirellulales bacterium
GATAACCTTGTTGCCAGAATGACCACTGATCTGACCAGCCCACCCCCTCGATCGCTTCAGGAAGCGCCGCTTTTTCGCTCGGGAACTTCACGTGCCGACGAAACGACGACGTGAACTCATCCACCAAAGGCCGCGACCGCAAGTTCGCCACAAAGCCGATAAAATCGCCGGTCGATGGGTAGAGAAGTCTCAGGACCGGCGGGTAATGCTGACTGTCGGGCTTTTCGCTGTAGTAGCCGATTGTCTCCAGGCTGATGGCGGCCACGACATTCTCTTTGCGCTGCCGACAGCGCCGCGCATAGACCACGCTCCCCATCGTGTTTCCTTGGAAGTAGGGCGGCTCTTCATTCACAAAGGCCACGAATCGCAGCGTCCGCTCAGGTCGTTTGCCGGCGAACCGCCGCGCCAAGGCAAGCATCGCCACCACGCCGCTGCCATTATCGTTGGCCCCCGGAGCGCCGACGACCGAGTCGTAGTGCGCCCCGACGATGACGATCTCTTCTTTCTTGCTTCCGCCCGGCAGCTCGATTTCCAGGTTGTCGCACTTCCTCCCGTTCACCTCGTACGTTTGCTTGCTCACCTGATAGCCCGCCGCGGCGAACGCCTGAGAGATGAACTCCGCCGCGGCGACCAATTGCCTATATTTCACCAAATTCCGTTCACCGATTTTGCCCGCCAGGTGCTCCAGGTCATTGCGCACAGCATCGCGCAATCGAAGTTGTTCCGCCGTCAGTTCGGGCAGCGGACCGCGATAGCTCTTCTCGGGATTCTTTGCGGCTGCATTCATCGGCGGAGCAGGGGGCTTGGTGTTGTTGGTGGGCCGCTTATCGCCGGCGATTGGCGCAGCGGCCGCTACCGCTCTCGGTGCGCACTCGGTTATCCTGCCAATACCAAACATCAGCATATACGCCAAAGAAACTAAAAATGCGGCTCTGAAATTCCCCATGCAGTCACCGTGAGCGCCTGATTGCGGGCAAGCCATTGTAGTCGCTTAGAACCCTTGCGTTTAGATGCGTTGAAACCAACCCTCGCACCATAGCCGACTAGACAGCCCGCAGGACGCGCTGCGAGGCGATCGTTATGCTCTGCCAGGAAGGTACGCGTCGCGTATAACGAGGCGCCAGCATTTCGGCGGCAAATGGCACGAAGCGCGAATTGCCCTTAGCGATTTACGGCGCTGCGGGTTTTACATTGTACAGATTGATGACCCGCCCTTCGCGCAATACAAACAGGGGAGTTTGCGTACGCACGGCCAACTCGCGCGCTTCCAAGGCAGCTCGACGGAGCGCTGATTCAATCCCCTCGCGGCGTGAAACGATGCTTTCGGTTGGCGTTGGCTTCATGCTTTCGTTCCTTGGTCAATCAGTTCCGGAGTATCCCCCGAGTTGTCATAAAGCAGCCAGGCATCTACTAGCCATTTATATCGCTGCTCAAAATTATACCATCCCGCGCTGAAGCGGCGTCGAATCACGTCTTCCGCGACATCGTGCCCGCCTTGGCGGACGCGGGCCATGACGCGGGCGATTGCCAGTTCCACGGTTTGCAGCCGCAAAAAGACGAGATCAACGAAGAATCCGGCTCTTTGCCACTGGGGGATGCGCCTCACGTAAATCTTGCCGGCTAGCGTCGTTTCGAAAGCGAAGCTGGTCTTGGCCGCGACGTGGCGCTCGATTTCTTCAAGCATGAGTCGGCCCGCTCGAAGCGACGCCTGGCTGGAGTCGAACGGAGAGATGCCCGCGGCGATCAAGTCAGCATTCACGAAGACTGGGCACTGACCTTCATTGGGCAAATACTGGCGCGCGAACGTGCTCTTACCCGCGCCGTTCGGACCGGCAATGATCAAGATTCGCGGCGGCGCGCTCATGTTGTGCTCTTGTTGGTAATCAACTTGTTTGACTGAGTCAGCCATTTCGGCAAAGTCGCTTTCCATACCCGCCAGCGGCCCCGCTTATTATAGGCTCTCGCGACGGCGAGATTTGGTCGGGCGCTGACGGCATCTCCAGGCCCGTCAACCCGGCGAAAGAGCCTGATCGCATGCCCCACTGGCACTCGCCTTTGGGGGAGCTCTACAATCGAACAACAGCACGATTTGCCGCACCGCCGTGCACGGGCAAGAAAACAATATGGCTCCGCATTCAGAACCAATTCCCAAGCCTCGGCCGCGTTTCTATATGGGCTTTTACTGCGGAGAAAAAGAGCAATGTTTTGCCACACGCAAGAAGAGTTGGAACGCTCGCTGGCTCTGCGGGAATGCGCCGCATGCAGCGCCGGTTGGTCCAGGACACAGATCGTGGGGCTTCTGAAACTTTCCGATGAGGCGGAATGATTTCCGCACTGGCGCCAACGAAATGCAGGTTGATGTTCAAACAATACTTCCGCGATACCTTCCGCGAAATCTTCGGCTCGCCGCCGCGGTCGACCGAGGGCCTGGGCGATGAAGCCGTGAGAGCCGAACTGTCCCGGGCCGGGCTGGTCATCCCAACGGCTTTGTTCGATTACTATTCGGTGACCGGCCGTCACTGGATCAACGAGAACCACAATCCGTTGCGGACGATCGACAAGCTAGAGTGGATGGACGACAAGCTGATCTTTATGGAAGAGAATCAGTCCGTGGCTTTCTGGGGCATTCCGCGGGGCCATCTCGGCGAAGCCGATCCGATCGTCTGGCAAGGAGTTAACGGCAAACCGGTCCACTGGTGCAGGGAAGACTATCGCCTGAGCCGCTTCCTGATGGCGATGTGGAAGTGGACCATGACGGGCGTGCAAGACCCGCCCGAAGCAGACGGCGTCGACGCTTAATCTCGCGTCACGGCGGGCCAGCCCGTCGGCGCCATGCGGCAGTTCGCTCGTCCCCGAGGCGGATGCCGCTTTTTTTAACGGCCGTGGGAAAAACTGCTAAATTCGACCAACACTAAGGCCGCGCCGCGCATTGTCTGATTAGCACCCCACACGATTGAGAATCTGTTCGTGAGCAATCTGGCTGCCAGGCAGGAGGTCGCAATTGCGGTTCATCCAGCGTCGGATGAACCGCGGCAACGAGACGTGCGCACGGGACCGGACCAAACATGGATCGATGCCTGGCAGGCTGCGGAACCGAAGTTGCGCCGCCTGGGCCAGGCCCTCGGCCTCGATCGCCATCGCGTTGACGACGTCCTGCAAGATGCTTACCTCGCGGCGGTCGACGCGCCGAAACGCAACTGGGACGACGAATCGCGCCGGCGGTGGCTGTTCCGAGTCACGATCAACCGCTGCCGGCTGGAGCATCGCCGTCGACGGACCTGGCAGGGCGTGTGGGAAAAGCTGCGGCGAACATGGTCGGAATACCGGATGACGAACGATGCAGAAACCGCGGAAGGCGCTGAACTGCGGCGCGCCTTGCGTGCCGCCGTCGAGGAACTGGACGACGAGGTGCGCAATCCGCTTGTGCTGCGATATTACTGCGAGTTCGATTCGACCGAGATCGGTCAGATCCTCGAGCTGCCCGCCTCGACCGTCCGCAGCCAGTTGCGAGCCGGCCGGCAGCGACTGGCCGCCATCTTACGACGCGCGGGCTTTCGTCCGGGGGATGAAGAGGAATAACCATGTGCAAACCATGTAGCGAGTGGGAAAGTTTGCTTGGCGATTTGGCCGGCGACGAGCTTGACTTTGTCCCAGCGGGCACGCACGAGGCTGCCAGGCAACGGCAGTTCGAGGCGCACCTGGCCGAGTGCGCCGGTTGCCGCGAGAAGCTGCTCGAACTGCGTTGGGTCAATCGATTGCTCGCCGAAAGCTTGCAAGCTGCACCGATCCCTCCTCGCTTAACGTTGCCGGGCGGCTCCTTGGCCTCGCGGTCGAAACCGAGCATCGGCTGGGCGCGGCCGGCGCTGGTGGCAACGGCCGTCGGACTATCGGCGGTGCTTCTGTGGTCCTTGAACAGCGAACGTTCGCAGCCCGAGAACTTGGCACAACGCGATTTGCAAAGCCGCGGTACGACGCCGATTTCCTCCCCCGAAACTCACTCGTCAGAGGACGCACGGCAATGGGCCGACTTGGAAGCTGCCATCGAGCGAGAGGCAAGCGCCGCCCGGTTGGCGGCTTCAGCCGAGGCGCTGGCGGACCAGGCGACGAGCAACCGTTACGCCGTGGAAGCGCTCGAGTTCGTAGCGGCAACATTTCCCGAGACTCGTGCGGGCGTCGACGCCGCACATCGCGCCGAGTCGTTGGCCGATCAACAGCAGGAA
>JAICIG010000567.1 GCA_025924495.1 Pirellulales bacterium
CACGGCGCTGGCTGTGAGAGAACACCGGCCGATTCGCCGTATAGCAGGCATTCGGTTATTCCGGCGGTCTGCTGCGGCTTTCCCTTAGCCGGCTTGCGCGGGTTCGCCGGCGTAGCCGTACTGGCGAATGAAGAAATCCCAACGCCGAGCGATCTGGTCGCGCAGCTCGGGGGCCAATTCATACTTATTGGTCTTGTAGCCTGCCGTCGAAGCGACGTAATCCTCCAAGGCCGGCAGCACCGTCTCGAAGCCGCCCAGGCCGAGCTTCTCGTAGATCGCCCGCATGTTCCCCACGGGGTCTTTCACCAATTCCTCGTAATGGATCTCGCAAAACCGATCGGGATCAATCAAATCTCGATCGGCTTCAAACTTGCGATACATCCGCTCGAACGTTTCGAAGACGTACTCTTCGAGACCTTCATAGCGAGGCGGTTGCAGGCTGTGTTTTCTGTAGAGGGTCTTCCACAGATTGACCGTCGAAGGGAACACGACATAGGGATCGCGCACGATGTGCAAGAACCTGGCATTGGGAAAGATTTCGAGCAGCGTCTTGATACGAGACGTGTGCGGCGGGCTTTTGAGCACGATCCGTTTGGGAGTGCGGAAGGTAATTTGCTTGAGGAAGCCGACGAGCGCCTGCTTCCAGCGTTCGACTGCTTCCGGTTCGACTCCTTCGAGCGTGAGATATTCTTGGCACTGCGGCGGATGATTGGGAAATGCAATCGTCAGGTAAGGCGACGGCACGCCCAGGTTGCACAGCGCGAACTCGTCCTCTTGCGGACGGTCCCAGCCAGTCGGCATGTTGTCCATCGGTCGGTGAGACGGCAGCAAAAAGTTGAGAAATCGACGCGCGAAGTCCTCGCTCAGCAAAAAGTGATTTGGCACTAGGCATTCATAGGTGGTGGGCGACGTATGCCGCTCGTCGAGCACCATTAATTCGTGGAGCAACGTGGTGCCGGCGCGCCAGTGGCCAATGATGAACAGCGGCTCTTTTTCAATCTGCGTTTTGGGCCAGCGCCAGCCGACCCACAGCCATGACCACCAACGATAGATGGTATGGAACACGCTCAGCAAGGTGATCGAAACCGCACGCGGCCAACAGGTCCAATGTACGTCGAAACGGTTCCGCGCGAGCAAGCGCATCCAGCCAAAGAAGTCCATTCCCGACCAGAAGACGGGGGACCACTCTCGCTCCTTGGTCGTCGGTTTTCGCTTGCCGTCATGCGGGCTCGCGGGTTTCGACATCGGACACCGTTCGTCAATACATTCAGCGAAAAGTGCTATGGTAGCCGCGAATTATCGGCCTGAGCAAGTCGTGCGCCAACTAGCGCTTGGTCGCCGGCTCCAAGCACGAACGACCATGAGCCCGAAACACCCACTGGGTTCCCTCTCAGGAGGGACCTGTTGGCCGCCATTCTGTCGTGCTCCTAACGTTGCAGTGAATCGCCGCCGCGGTCTCTCCGCGCCACCGCTTGCAGGGCAGCTTGCATTTGCATCACTAGTTGCTGGCCGGGCTGTTTGCCCGTCACGCGATTCAAGGGCACCCCGCGCGGAGATAGGAATTGAATCGTCGGATAACCCTTCACGCGGAAGTCGCGGCACACATCCGGTTCGCAATCGGCATCGACCAGGACGCAGACGAACTGACGCGACAAATTGACGACTGCCTCTTGAGTGAAGGCATCGGCTTCCATCTGGTGGCAGTAGGTGCACCACTCGGCCGTGAAGAAGACGAGCATTGGCTTGTGCTGTTCCAAGGCCAGCTCATAGCCGCGGTGATATCCGGCAACAAACTCGATGCCGCCGCGGGACACGGCTGGCGAAGCGGCTTGGGCGGCCTGATCTCGAGTCTCGCTTGGTTCGGCCATCTCGTGGGGAGCGGTTCCGGACTGACTGGAACGGACTTCGCAGCCGCCACCCGGGAGGAACGCAGCCAAAGTTGCCAGGAAAAGTAACAAACGCGGGCCTACGTTCATGGTCATCGATCCTTCGATTTCGCTCGTCCCTGGAGCTTCTTGTGGCTCGGCGACAGGGAGCGAGGCAGCATCCTGCTAACAATTCAATCGCCGCTCTCCGGCGGTTTCATGCGACGACGGCGCCCTGTCAGATCGAACCATCGATCGGCCTGCCCCCCGCCGCTCCCGAAAGGGAACTCTTGGCAATTGCACTACGAATAATTCAGTGGTTTCCGACGAGCTCCAGCCTCAAGCGGAATGCCCGGGCCTCTGAACGTGCAAACGGTTCAATAGATTTGACGCAGCGCAAGCCGAATGTCAAGTCCGCCAAGATGAACTTTAATAATCGTCTGCCTGGCCAAAGAACTTGATGGAAAAATGGCGAGAACAGGCCCAACGGGGCAAAGAAGGCTCTGGGGCGTGGGGACGTCGAGCAAGACGGGGAATTACAGAGCACGCGCTGCTAGCACGGCGGATTTCGATGCGATAAAGCGTGCCTACGGGGTCTCAAGATCGTTGAGCCGGCAGGGTCTCCTTACGCCTGCTTGACGCCGTTTGCATTGGCTTGAGATTGGTTCCGTAGGCGGTCTCTTCGCCGCTCGGGCTCTTACTTGCCGCGAATCGACCTGGACACTCGCAGCGCTTTTGAGTAATTTTCCGCCCCTCTTCTGCTTTTTTCCCGTTTGCCTTTCGTAGCGACTTCCGCCCGCACGTTGGAGTTATTGGATGCCTCCTGGTGCAGCGTCCGGCGGCGGCATGGGCTCTGTCCTTGCGCGCTCGCCTGACCTGATTTTGCCTGTTGGAATTATCGCCAGCATTCTGGTGATCATGGTGCCCATGCCGGCGCCATTGATGGACCTGATGTTGTCGACCAATATCTGCGTCGCGGTGATCATGTTGCTCACCACGATCTACGTACGGACTCCGCTGGAGTTCAGTATTTTTCCGTCGCTCTTGTTGGCGACCACGCTGGGGCGGTTGGTGCTCAACGTGGCCACCACGCGACTGATCCTCACTCGCGCGGGCATTGACGGCTTGGAGGCTGCGGGCGGCGTGGTCCGTTCGTTCGGAGAATTTGTCGCCGGCGACAAGTTAGTTGTCGGGTTGATTATTTTCACGATCATTGTCTTGATCCAGTTCGTCGTAATTACGAAAGGCGCTACGCGCATCAGCGAAGTGGCCGCACGATTTGCCTTGGACGGCATGCCGGGACGCCAAATGGCCATCGACGCCGATTTGAACGCCGGCGTCATCGATGAACGCGAAGCTCAACGCCGCCGCGCGGAAATCACCCAACAGGCGGACTTTTTCGGGGCCATGGACGGCGCCAGCAAGTTTGTCCGCGGCGATGCCATTGCCGGCATCGTGATCACGCTGATCAATATCGTCGGTGGGTTGTTCATCGGCGTCATCGAAGATGAGATGAGCGTGGGCCAGGCCGCGGCGCTGTTTACCAAGTTGACGATCGGCGACGGCCTGGTAAGCCAGGTACCCGCTTTTTTGATCTCGCTGGCCGCCGGCTTGCTGGTAACGCGCAGCACGAACGAAGTGAACCTGCCGGCCGAATTCTTTGGTCAATTGTTCGCTCGTCCTCAAGCTCTGGCGGTTGCTGGCGCATTTTTGGGCGTGCTGATCTTTACGAACTTGCCGACGACTCCGCTCTTGCTGCTGGGAGGCGTCTGCGTCGGGGCGTCGGTTTTGCTCTCGAGGCGGCAGAAGAAAGGCAAGGCGGTAGCGGCCGCCCAAGCGCAGGCCGCCGACAAGAAGCCGCCCGAAGAACGGATCGAGGATTTCCTGATCGTCGATCCGATGGAAATCGAAATCGGCGTCGGGCTGATTCGGCTGGCCGATCCCAAACGCGGTGGAGACTTGCTGGCCCGCGTCCAGCGCGTTCGCCAGAATGTGGCTGCCGACATCGGCATTCTGATGCCGAAGGTCCGAATTCGAGACAATATGCGGCTCGAGCAGAACGCCTATCGGATCAAAGTGGCCGATAACCCCGTAGCGGAAGCATCGCTTTATCCGCAACTGCTGCTGGCAATCGATTCGGGCGTGACCACAGGACGCATGGCAGGCATTGTCACGCGTGACCCCGCGTTCGGCACGGCAGCCGGGTGGATTGAGCCGGGGCAGCGCGATCAAGCCGAGATGCTGGGCTATACGGTCGTCGAACCGCAAAGCGTGATTGCGACCCATTTGACGGAAGTTGTCCGCAAGCACGCCGACGAAATTCTGACGCGAGACGCGACCAAGCATCTGATTGA
>JAICIG010000568.1 GCA_025924495.1 Pirellulales bacterium
ACGTTCCAGGGGCGCGAGATTGTGGCCGTGCGGTTGGAGAACGAAGACTTTCCCGGCGAGGGAGGCGACCCGCGCGAGGCTGAGATTTATTACGAGCAACGCAGCGGCATCTTGCAGGTAGCCTATCCCACGTTTGTCGATGGCACCACGATCAACCCGAGTGGGTTTTCGGACGAAGTGAACCGCCGGCTGGAGCTGGCCAAGCTGGTCACCAAGTCGGAGTATCTGGGCAAGTCGATTGTCAACCGGATGTGGGGGCACTTTCTGGGCTATGGCTTTACGAAGCCGGTCGACGACCTTGGTCCGCACAATCCACCTTCGCATCCGGAGCTGCTGGATTACCTGGGAAAACAGTTTGCCGCGCAGGGGCATGATCTGCGGCGGCTCATCCGCTGGATCACGCTGAGCGAGCCGTATTCGCTGTCGAGCAAGTATGGTGGCCGCACGGCCAAGAACAAGCTCGACGACCCCAGCCAGGGCGTGAAGCCGCTGTTCAGTCATTTCTATGTGCGGCAAATGCAGGCCGAAGAGTTGTATGAATCGCTGCTGGTGGCGACCGAGGCGCACAAGACCAAGGGCAGCTACGAAGAGCAGGAAAAGACCAAGGGCGACTGGCTGCGGCAATTCACCATTGCCTTCGGCACCGACGAGGGGGACGAGACGACCACCTTCAATGGCACGATTCCGCAGACGTTGATGATGTTCAACGGCGACCTGATCAAGAAGGCCACCAGCCTGGACCAAGGCGGGTTTCTCTACAAGCTGGCCACCGGCGCCCGCCGGCCGCAAGACCGGGTCGACTATCTATATTTGGCGGCGTTGGCCCGCAAGCCAACCAAGCAAGAGATGGGAATTGCCAACGAGCTGTTCTTGGCCCGTGGCGGCACTCCGGCCCAGGCGATGCAAGACGTGTGGTGGGCGCTGCTGAACACGAATGAGTTTATTCTGAATCACTGACCGATTTGGATATATCCTGGCCAAATTCACCGGCCTGCGATCGGTGGATTTTCTGAGGCATGGCTCCGATGTCCAAAGGGTGTAGGGTGTCCCAATCGCAGCGAGTCCCCATACGCATCAGGGTGATCTCGCCGCGAAACGTCTTTAGGGAACGCCCTCCGTGGCGTGCCAATTCTGACGTGCCGGCTATTTCACACCAGCAATCATTTGTTACGAGCGGGCCTCTCTGTCCAGGAACCGTCGCCATTGTCTTCAATCTCGATCAGGTCCGACAGCGGCGCAGAGGCGGAAAAGGATATTAGTTTCCCCTCCGCAAACACAAAAGACCAGCCTTTGTGAAAATAGTAAAGCACTTCATCTCGCAAGTGGCTTCTAACTTCCGGCGCGCCATAGGCCTGAATGACGTCGTCGATCGAGGCGCCCAAGGCGATGCCGGCATCCGTCTTGCCGATAAACCTTCTCGCGATTGAGCTGCCTGACATGCAGCGGAATTGCGTCAATCCTCTCGCACTGGACACGTCCAGCTCGAAGCCGAGCGAATTATAATTCAATCGCTCGAGCACGGTTTCCGCTTCGCCGCCGACGGCCGCCCCGCCGGGCGCGGAATACGTTCGAGCGTGCCGACCCTGGATCTCGACGCAATCCGGCTTGCCGAAGGCTGCGATCACATCTTTCTTCGATGCTCCCAACGGCACGGGGCCAATACCTTGACTTGGCGAGATCACCAGCGTCTTCATGGCGAGCGGCTTACGACCTGGGGCCTCTTCACAATGTTGCACTGTGTACCCGGGCGGAACGGTCAGCTCGAACAGTGCATTGTCAAGCGGAGCGTCGAAAACGAAATCAGTGATCACTTCGCGAAACGGTCTGCCGCCGCCTTTTCCCCGCTCCGCTCTAAGTTCCATTCGCAAGGGGAGCTTCGTCTCCGGATCGACAAGCACGACATATTCGCCGAGGTTCATAAACGTAAATTGCAACACTTTTTTTCCTTCGAGCCGCTGGGTACTGACTGCTTTGGCGTCGGCGGCAAGAATTCGGATCCGATCAATGAACCCGTCGGCCGGTGGTTCACCGCCCTCAAGATAGAGTTGATAGAATTTGGCCGTACGCGTTCGATGATCAATCCCTAACATTCGTTCGGCTTTCAGGTTCGTGATTTGTTCCAAAGCGCCCGGTCCTTCGATGCGAGAACCAACTTCCCGAGCGACGACTGCCGAGGTGACAAAGGGGTCTCGGTCTTCGTGGAAATCGAGAATGCGGTAGCGGACCGACTTAAAGCTGGAAACAGCGTCTTGGACTTCAGCGAAGGCGGTGTTTCGGCTTGTGCCCGGCATCAGCGAAGGCACAGTGGCCAATGCCATCAGCAGCATCACCAGCGCGGCTGCCGCCATGATCCGCTTCTTACTTCGACGCCAAACGGGCTCGCGATTGCCGCGCGATCGTGATTGATCGGCGCGGCTCGGGCGTGCGGCCCCCGCCACTTCAGGGGGCTTCGGAATCGAGACTTCGCGCAGCGCGACGACGATTCGGTCAAGCAGCTCTTCGACGTTCGTCTGGGACATAGCATTTGCTCCGTTACGGTTAGTCGTCTCTTGTGCCGGTCAGCTTCCTACGTGCGACGGGCTGATGTCCGTCAGTAACTGACGCAGTCGCGCACGGGCCCGATGAACAAGCACGCCGACGGCGTTGGCGTCAGTTCCCAATTGCCGCGCGGCGTCGGAATAGCTCGCCTCTTCGACGCAGCACATCCAGAACGCCTCAGCCTGGCGATGCGGAAGCCGGGCCAGTTCGAGCCGGACGCGCTCCACGAGTTCGTGGAATTGGGCGTGATCGCAGGGTTCGCCGCCGCCGCCGAGGGAGGCGATGTCAGTATCACGATTGAAGTGGGCGGCCTTCCGTCGCCGTCTTCTCAACCAATCAAGCGCCCGGCGAACTGCGAGCCACCTGAGAAACCCCGCCCAATCTTCGACAGGCCGCTGCTGCGAGCGTTGGAAAGCCTCGAGGAAAACGTCCTGGCAGCAATCGAGAGCTTGGTCGTGGTCCTTGAGGATACGATAGACCGTACCCCAGACTAGAGGGCGCCATCGGCGCTGTAGTTCCTCCCAATCTGGCATCGCCGTTTCCCCAGAGCCCGTGCTTGATCGCCCCAGAGAATAAGGCGTCGCTGGACGCGAAAAAATTACAGGCGACGGGATGACTGGCCTATCGCCCGGGCTTTTCCGAAGTTGCTTGAACCCTTTCCCGTGCGCGGAAGCGAAGCTCGTCGGCGACCAAGCGAACCTCGTCGGAGGCATCGAATAGGTTTTGTTCTTCGAGTAGGTCCGCGGCTTCGCCCAGCTAGCGGGCTGCCTTGCGCAAGGCGTCGATCTCGATCGCCGCGACGGCGGCCGTCGGCGGTGGCGCGACGACGGGCAGGTCGCTCGGCGGCTCGGCGGCATCGGGCTGCGGCGGCTGGCGGCGGTCCTGCTCATCGAGCGCACGGATCCAATCGACCAGCGCTTTGGTCGAGCCGCCAAACTCGGTGCCCTCATAGACGTCGCTTCCTAGCCGGCGCTTGAGGTCGAGAATTACTTGCGCCGGTTCGCCCGGCCGCAGGTCGGCGGATTCCCGCTGGGCCTCTGATTTCGAATCGGCGCGTTCAGCACGCGCGCGGACAAAAAACCGTTGAAGAAACGGCGCTTTGCTCAACAGCGAACCGCTGGCGTCGCGATCGCGGGTTTCGTCCTCGTCATCGCCGCACTTTTGCCCGCACAAAGGGCAAGCGTTTTCATCGCACCCTAGGTGACGGAGCATGTCGGCGAGCGTCCGGGTGTCGCAGCGGGGCCGCTGACCAATTAGCGCTTGATGCATGCGGTGCCGCGGCGCGGGATCGCCGGCCTCGGGCGATGCCGGCCAGGCGATCTCGGTTGGGGCAGGCTCAGGCTCTTCCTCGGCGAAAGCGCCGCTTTCCAGACTCCAGACGCCGGAAGTCAAGACCGCCGCGAGCAACGCGCTTTTGCTGCGAAACCCCATGAGTATCACCTCCGTGTAGATTGATCGCGCCGCCGGGCCGGCGGCGCGGGGCGGATTATAGGCCCGTCGCTCCAACGAAGGGAAGTTCAACTATCGCGGAACGCGGCGGTAAACTACCCAATTCGCCTAGCTCTGCTTGACATCACAGCCGGCGACTACCATAATTCCGCCCCCTCATCTTAGAGCGGCCCGGTGCGCGCTGCGCACACGTTGCCACCTGGCGGCGCC
>JAICIG010000569.1 GCA_025924495.1 Pirellulales bacterium
GCCGTGCTGGCATGCTGCTGCTCCAGATTTTTGCGCTGCTGACGCGCGGCCGGATCGATTTGCTTGAGCCAGCCGTCGGCGCGTTCCAACAGGCCAAGCATCGACTGATCGTTACGCAGATAGATGGTTTGCAGCAGGCTCGGCTCGTTCGATCGCTCGCAGTCGCAATTCGTAGACCGGGCGGGCTTACCGAACAAGTTGAGCACGTAGTCACCGCCCCCGGTCTTCACCCCCGTATGCGAGCTGGAAACACCGATCGCCCGGCCGGCCAGATCGTCGCGCGTTTGCTGGCAACGCCCGCTGGCGGTCGTGGCCTGCACGATGGCGTCGTAGGCCACCTCTGCCGGCAATCGGCGGATGATGGCGTGGCTGAAATTGCGCGCGTCGAGCCGGTTGGTATCGTTATCGCGCCAGCTTAACTGGTACGTACGGCTGGTCAGAATCTCGCGGTGCAGCCACTTCATGTCGTAGCCGTGCTCGACAAATCCGCGCGTCAAGTATGCCAGCAGCGGTTCATTGCTGGGCGGGTTGGCCAGGTTCATATCGTCGGGCGGTTCGACAATGCCGACGTTAAAATACCCGGCCCACACTCGGTTAACCCAGGCCCTGGCGAAATACGGATTCGTTTCGTCACGCATCCACTGCATCAGCGCCTGGCGCGGGTCGTTGTACTGCTCGGCCAGCACTTCCTCGCCACCCAGCAACTTGGGCGTGACGACGCGGCCCGCAGGCTGAACCTTTTTCTTGTTGGCTTTATCGCCCCGTTCTTTCCCGCCCTTCTGGTTCGCATTGCGAATGTAGACTTCATTCCAGGGCAGCACTTTACCCTCGGCGATGAGCTTGGCGGCGTCCTTGTCTTTGAGCTTCTTCGGCCCCAGCCCTTCCTGCATCGCTTTGACCGCATTCTTGGCATCGGGAGCGTAGCCATACGCAACGCGATCGAAGAAGGCACTGAACTGCTCAAAGTCTTGCTTGGTCCATTGATCGAAGGGGTGCTTGTGGCATTCGGCGCATTGCAACCGCACACCAAGAAAGGCATAGCTGAAGGCCATCGCCTTGTCTTTGGACTTGTTGAACTGCCGACGCGCCCAAAAATGCGGCATGGTGTCGCGGCCGGCGAAGTCGGCCGGATCGTCAGGCCGGTAATAGGCGTTCATCTCGGTGGCGTACTGCTCAAAACTCTGTCCCTGCTGCCGCCCCACCGCCAGCACAATACCTTCCACCAGCTTGTCATAGGGTACGTTCTGCTCAACTCGGCGGTAGATCCACTGATACCACTGCTCGGCCTGTTGCCGGCGGAAGCGCCGCTCGCCGGCGTTCTGCTCGTTGTCGCCCGTGATGTCGCACAGCCGCGTGGCCCACCAGGCGGCATAACTCGGCCGCGAGAGCAACTCGTCAATCTTACGGGCACGCTTGTCCGCCGAGGTATCGGCCACGAAGGCCGTCACTTCTTCAGGCAGCGGAAGCGAGCCAGTCACGTCCAGACTGGCGCGCCGCAAGAACTCTTCGTCCGTCGAAAGCTCCGAAGGTACGATGCCGAGCTTACGCAGCTTTTCGACAACGAGCTCGTCAACCTTCGTCGGCGTCGGCACCTGCGGATAACGCGGGCCGACCAAGTCTGTAACCGGCGCCATGACCGGTACGGTCACGACGCCATTATCGTAGAAGGCCACCATGTCGGTGTCGCCCTTGCCGACGAACGTCACCTTGCCGTTTTCGTCGATGGTGGCGATCGATTCGTCGTTGCTGCGGAAGCGGCAAAGTTGCGTTACGTCTTCGCGCGAACCATCCGACCAGCGCGCCACGATGCGAAGCTGCGGTCCTTCGCCCGGCCCCGAGGCCACGATTTCGCGGGGCTCGATCTCCAGGGCCTCGAATTCAGCGTCTTCGGGCTTGACGGGTGGTGCGCCCGCGTCAATCCAGCGGCGCAGAATATTGTACTGCCAGCTTCCCACGTCCATGCGCTTTTCGCCTTCGTGGTCGACCTGCAAAGTCGGCTTTTGCAGCAGCAGGCTATTGGCAGGCTCTTTCGCGTTGACGCGCGGCTCATCGCCCGCCGTTATGGCCTCATGATCGGCGGCGAAATCATAACCGAACAGCGAAAGCCGAAAGCCGCCGCGGCCCTGAAACGAACCGTGGCACGCGCGGCCGTTGCAACCCAGCCTGCCCATGACTGGCAGCACATGCCGGCGGAAGTCGGGCTGAGCGGATGAATCCGCGGCGAAACGCTCACTCGCCTGCGGCGCGATCTCACTTGCCTGCGGCGTTATCTCACCGGCGCGGCCGCAAACGCCGCCTAAAAGTAAGGCGCTTACAAACGCAAAAGTTTGTTTGATGTTCGGCATAGTCCATAATCCTAGTCTAAAGCCCCAGCTTTAAATTCCAGTCTAAAGTCCAAAGTTCACCGGGGCGAAGCTTCGCCCTTGGCATCCGACGCCTGTGGCAGATCTGCTTGTGATGCGCCGCCTGCCGCCTCGGCACGGGTGCCCTCAACCGCCTTTTTGATTCCTTGCTTCCTATTGCCCGCCGCCTTTTGCGCGGCACGCAGCAAGCGCTCGAACGAACGATTCACGTCCGCTTCTTGCCCCGCCGTGAGCTTTTCGATTTCTTCGTCGAGCTTCTTTGCTCGCGCAGCGGCCCGGTCGCGTTCGACCTTTTTCAATGACAACCGCACTTCAGCCCGCTCCGCGAGGCAGGCTTTCAATTCCTCCTCCAACTCGGCTCGATCTTCGAGACTCAGCCTGGCGGCCAGCAAGCGGATGCGCGAATCGAGCTGCCAGGCACGCAGCTCCAACGTGTAACGATCGGCATCGCGCTGGCGCACCGTGGCCAAACGCTGGCTGTCGCGGTACAGCTCCTTGATGGCCTGTTGATAGTCTGCCTGCTTGGTGGCCTTGAGACGCTCGAGCAACTCAACCAATGCTGGATGGTGTTCGCGCACCAGCGCCAAGGCCGCCTCTTCTCGTTCCGCTTCTGACGGTTTCCGCGGGGCCGCGACAGGCGAGTGCGAGCCGCCGGCCGCTTGGGCCGACTGCTCGCGCTGCGCCTTCGCGGCCTTCTTCTCTGTGCTCTTTTCTGTGCTCTTCTCTGTGCTCTTCTCTGTGCTCTTCTCGCTCTTTTCTGTGCTGGTTTTCTCTCCCGGCTTGGTATCCTTCTTTGGTGAATCGCCCTTTGCAGCCGCTTTTTTGTGAGCGATCCGTTTTGCCTTCTTGTCGGCGGTCGCTCGGTCGCTCGCTGGAACCTCATTTTGCCCAACTGCCGGCGCCATATCGCCGCAGAAGAGCAGTGCGGCAACCGCGAGCAGCCGCAGCATGTTCACAAAGGGAGACTTTGCCCGCATGCGATCAACCTTCCTGAGAATTCGTGGGGGGCGTCGAGGATGGTTCAGCAGTCACTGCCTGAAAGACCCAATCGCTTGCCGCCGTCGCGGAATCGGCACGGGCGATAATGTCTTCATCTCCGGCCAAGAGGCCACTATCACCATTGCCGTCATCGTCGGTGCCGAGCGAGTCGGCTTCGCCGTCGGCGACATCCGCATCAATCGAATCAGCGGCCAGGGCGGCTTCGGTTGGCGACGGTAGAAACCGAACCCATGCTACGGCGAGCTGCTTTCCGCGGTCGGCATGCCCGTTCGCCGTGCTCTCAGACGATCCTGCGTCCACCGTCACCATATCCGGCGAACCAGCGCCGATCGGCTTATGCCCGAGCTGGCTTCGGCCGCGAATTCCGGTGAAGACGACAGCCAGCATAATACTGGCAGCCACGGCCATCGCCGCCCAGGCGGCTGGAATTCGCCAGGCCCGATCGAGCTGCGAAGCCGGCTGTAAAGGTTCGACGCCCGCAGTCGGCCGCCAGTTCACCACCGATGCTGCATCGTGCATCACGCAGTCAACGGCCTGTTTGGCTGACTGGCAGAGGGCGACGCCTTCAGCGACAGCCTCGCGCGCAGCTTGTTGCTCGAGCAGCCGGCATTCAAACTCCGCGCGTTCTTCGGCGGACAGTTCTTCCAGCACATAGCGCAGGGCTATCGAGAGCAGGTCATCTTGGCGCCGGTCTTCTTGCCCGTTTTTGTGGTTATTGCCCGTCATTTGTCATCTCCCGGCCGCAGCCGTTCTCGCAGCCGTTTCAACGCCGCTTGCATTCGCCAAAGCACGGTGCCCAGCGGCACATCCAACTCTTTGGCGATCACGGCAAA
>JAICIG010000570.1 GCA_025924495.1 Pirellulales bacterium
CTTCTTATCGCCGCTCGTCTGTTCTTTCCACGGGCTTCCGCCGTTGGCAGCGCTTTGGCGATCGGCATGTTCCTGACGACGTTAAGCTTCGTCGTCAC
The DNA here is from genome assembly GCA_025924495.1 of Pirellulales bacterium. The sequence goes on from JAICIG010000570.1 coordinate 99, forward strand.
GACGCCTGGCGTCTGGGAGCCGATCGCCGGCGGCTTCCCCGCGATTTCGGCGATGCCAGGGCAGTTCCTCATCAAGGATCTTGCGCTGCTGGGCATCTCGCTATGGTCGTTCGGCGAGTCGTGGCAGGCGAGCGAGCGAATGTGAACAATCTCCGTGACCCGCCCTCGATCCTCTTTTACACAGGAGCGCTCAACTATGTCGATTGGCAACTTTAAGGACAACGCGAGAGCGGTCGCGAAGGTCGAAGAAGGATTCGCCTTGCCAGGGCGATGGAATCCGGACGAGACCTCGCTCGCGGAGGCGTTGGAAGAATCACGGCGCTTTTGGCAAAATCCGGACGATGGGGCGATGCCGCCTGCTTTTGTCGAGGCGCTCAACAGTTCGCTCACCGCACTTGTGCAAGCGGACTTGGAGAAAAACTCGGTGCAAATCGGCGCCCCGTTCCCGGCTTTCGGTCTGCCGAATCAGAACGGCGAGGTGATCCGGTCCGGCGACTTGCTCGCCGCGGGGCCGCTGGTCGTGACGTTTTACCGGGGCGGTTGGTGCCCCTTCTGCAATCTCGCCCTACGCGGGTTGCAGCACGTGTTGCCGGAAATCGGCCAGCTTGGCGGCAGTCTGGTCGCCGTGACTCCCGAGTTGCCGGACAATTCGCTCACGACGGCGGAAAAAGCGGGCTTGAGCTTCGACGTGCTCTCCGACCATGGCCTGGGCTTTGCAAGACGACTCGGCATCGTCTGGAAGATCCCGGAGTATGCCCTCGAGTGGCAAGAGAAGTATTTCGGCCTCTACTTGGAGGGATATAACGGCGCCGGGAATCGAGACGAACTGCCGGTCCCCGCGACGTTCGTCGTCAATCGCGATGGCGTTGTGAACTGGCGATTCCTCGAAGCGGCGTACTGGCGGCGCGCCGAACCGCGAGATGTCGTCGAGGCTGTGCGGCACGCTTCGTAGGTCTGTTTGACAATGAAAGGAAGGCGATCGTGAGCGTCCAGCAATTCCAAAGCATGCTGGTGATCGGTAGCGGCGTGTAAGCAATGCATTCTCGTCCAATGCGGGTTATTTCAGAATGTATGGCGGCCTGCTCATGCAGGATCAAAGGAGAGCTATCATGCGTGCAATTCTCAGAACTCAGTTCGGCGGCCCGGAAGTGCTGGTCATTCGGGAGATCCCGGAACCCGAGCCGAAGGACGGCCACGCGATAATCCAGGTCAAAGCATTTGGCCTGAACCACGCGGAATTGCACATGCGTAAAGGAGAGTGGGCCGAAATCGCCGATGTGAGCGGCATCGAGTGCGTCGGCGTCGTCAAGTCGTGCCCTGGCGGCGAATTTCCCGTTGGAGCGAAGGTGGCGGCCCTGATGGGCGGGCTTGGCCGCACGATCAACGGCAGCTATGCCGAATACACCCGAGCGCCGGTTTCGAACGTCGCAATGATCGACGCCGATCTGCCCTGGGCGGAACTCGCGGCGATCCCGGAGACATACGCGACCGCCTGGACCTGCCTGTTCCGAAATCTTGAGATCGAGCGCGGCCAGTTACTCGTGATCCGCGGCGCCACCTCTTCGTTCGGTCAGGCTGCGTTGAAAATGGCGGTCAACGCCGGGGTGCTGGTGATCGCGACGACTCGGAAGCCGGAACGCTTCGCGATGTTGGAGAAGCTCGGGGCCGAGCGTTGCGAAATCGAGCGGCCCGATCTGTCGAAGCATCTTCCAGAGGCAAAGCAGATCGATGCCGTGCTCGACCTGGTCGGCAACAGCGTGATGCTCGACTCTTTGGCGATGCTTCGCCGCGGCGGCCGCTCTTGCCTGGCCGGCTGGCTTGGCGGCCTCGATCCAATTCCCGACTTCAACCCGTTGTTGCAAATGGCCAGCGGCGTTTACCTGACGTTCTTCGGCAGCTTCGTCTTCGGTACCTCGGGCTTCCCGCTCTCGGACGTTCCCCTGCAGCAGATCGCCGCGGACGCCGCGGCCGGCCGGCTCGACGCCAAACCGGCGCGAGTCTTCAATTTCGATGAGATCCAGGAAGCTCACCGCGTCATGGAAACCAATCGGGCCGGCGGGAAGACAGTCGTAGTCCACAATTGAGGCCAGTTATTCAGTGTCTACGGGATTTCAAAACCGAGCGAGGCGCCCTCATGATTCAGTCAACGAAAGTTGCTCACCGGACGATCAAAGTGCGCGACTTGGACATCTTCTATCGCGAGGGCGGGCCGAAGGACGCGCCGGCGGTGCTCCTGCTTCACGGCTTCCCGACCAGCTCGCAGATGTTTCGCAACCTGATTCCGGTCCTAGGCGACCGCTACCACGTCGTGGCGCCCGACTACCCCGGCTTCGGTCACAGCTCGATGCCGCCGCACGACAAGTTCGCCTACACCTTCGACAATCTCGCCGCGGTCGTTGACGAGTTCACTGCAGCGCTCGGCCTGTCGAAATACGCCCTCTACGTGCAAGATTACGGGGCGCCGATCGGCTACCGGCTTGCATCTGGGCGCCCGCAGCGAATCACGGCCATCGTGGTGCAAAACGGCAACGCTTACGAGGAGGGATTGGACAACGACTTTTGGAAACCGCTCAAAGCGTACTGGCAGGACCCGAATAATCTGGAGAAACGAAATGCGCTGCGAGCGTTTCTCAACATCGAGGCCACCCGCTGGCAGTACACGCATGGAGTCCCACTGCCCGAATTCGTCTCGCCAGACGGCTGGACCACGGACCAATATTTGCTCGATCGAAAGGGCAACGACGAGATCCAACTCGATTTGTTCCTGAGTTACGGCGGCAACCCGCCGCTCTACCCTCGGTGGCACGAATACTTCCGCAAGCATCAGCCGCCGATGCTGATTGCGTGGGGACGCAACGACGAGATTTTTCCGGCGGCGGGCGCCGAACCCTACAAGCGAGACCTCGAAACGATCGAATTCCACCTGCTCGACGCCGGCCACTTCGCGCTGGAGAGCGAAGGGGACCTGATCGCCCGGTTGATGCTCGATTTTCTCGACCGGCACGTCGTCACCGGCGGCGTTTGAGCCAATCCAATCTGGTTCATAGTTCAATCGGCGCTCAACAAAGTCAGCATTCGATTTACAAGGGGGTCGCAGATGGAATCCCGTTATCAGCCCATTGAGAACTACGGTTTGATCGGCAACATGCGCACGGCGGCGCTGGTAGGCATGGATGGCTCGATCGACTGGCTGTGCTTGCCGCATTTCGACTCGCCGAGCGTCTTCGCCGCGATTCTCGACGACCAGAAAGGGGGCCGGTTCCGGATCGCTCCGGCTTGCGAACAGGTTCGGCACAAGCAGTTTTACTGGCCCGACGCCAACATCCTCGTGACGCGCTTTCTGCATGCCGACGGAATCGGCCAGATCGAAGACTACATGCCGGTCGATGGCGCCGAGCGGGCTCACGACAAGTTAATCCGCCGAGTGCGCGTCGTACGCGGTACGATGCCATTTCGAATGGAGTGCCGGCCGGCATTCGATTACGCGCGCGCCGACCACGAGTGCCACGTTCTCGAGTGCCTAGCCGTGTTCCGGGGCGGCGGCTTGCGGTTGGGCCTGGCGTCGCCATTCGCCCTCGCGCGCGACGGAGCTGGAGTGCTCGCCGAGTTTACGCTCAACGAAGGCGAAAACGCCACTTTCGTGCTCCAGCAGTTGGAAGCGGAGGAGATGCCTAAATGTTGTCCTTGCGCCGCCGAATCGGAAGAGCTGTTTCGGGCCACGGTCAATTACTGGCGCAGATGGCTCTCGAAATGCACGTACCGCGGACGCTGGCGCGAGATGGTCCACCGCTCGGCCCTCGCGCTCAAGCTGCTCACCTTCGAGCCGACTGGAGCGATCGTGGCGGCGCCCACGTGCAGCTTGCCTGAAGCGATCGGCGGCGGGCGCAATTGGGACTACCGCTATACCTGGATTCGCGACGCGGCTTTCACGCTCTACGCGCTGCTGCGGATCGGTTTTACGGAAGAGGCCGCGGCATTCAAGCAATGGGCCCAGGCTCGCTGGAAAGAGTTTGAGAGCGCCGGCGACGGCCCGCTGCAACTCATGTATGCAATCGACGGCGGGTCCGAACTGGCCGAAGAAACGCTCGACC
>JAICIG010000571.1 GCA_025924495.1 Pirellulales bacterium
CCCTCTTCAAGTGGAAGCCGGCTAAAGCCGGCTGCACGACGGTTCATGATGGCTCTCTTACCACCAGCTAAAGCTGGTGGCAAGGATGCCAATGCAGATCCGCTCGCTCATTGTCATATCTCTTTGCCGATCACCTTTTAAGCACCAATGAACAACCAACTCCCCTATACACAACGACTCGAAGCTCCAGCAGGAAATCATCTAGCGACGATTTCTCCGCAGTTTGGGAGGTTATTTAATCCTCGGTCCTTACCCGCTCGCTGACGCTCGCGTGAAAGCATGGCACCCCGTGCAGATTCAGTGGAACGCCAACGAGGGCGTCCCCGACAGACGCTGCCGCAGACATCGAGGTCGAGGCCTGAACCCTTTCTGTTCATGCTGGCCAATCGTCGTGCACTCCATAGCCAGAACTCGGCGGCTTGTTTACAATCGCGGGCGCATGGCCGTCGCCGCCGTTGGGCGGGCGGACGAGTCTCGATGAAGCAACACGAAGAGGCGTTCGCCTCCGGCAGAAAGGAGTCAGACGATGCAGTTGGGCATGATCGGGCTGGGCCGAATGGGCGCCAACATGGTGCGGCGGTTGATGCGCGCCGGCCATCAGTGCGTCGTCTACGATGTGCATCAAGAAGCGGTGCAGACGCTGGCCAAGGAAGGCGCCGTCGGGGCCGCTTCGCTCGAGGAGTTCGTCAAGAAGCTCAACAAGCCGCGAGCCGCCTGGCTGATGGTGCCCGCAGCGGTGGTCGATAAGACGATCGCCAGCCTGGCGCCGCTGTTGGAAAAAGACGACGCCATCATCGACGGCGGCAACTCGTACTATCACGACGACATCCGCCGCGCAGGCGAACTGAAGCCCAAGGGAATTCACTACGTCGACGTCGGCACCAGCGGCGGCGTGTGGGGACTGGAACGCGGCTTCTGCCAGATGATCGGCGGCGAGAAGGAAGTGGTCAAACGGCTTGATCCGATCTTTGCCTCGCTCGCGCCGGGCGTCGACGCGGCGTCGCGCACGCCCGGGCGCGAAAAGCTGGGCGGAACGGCCGAGCAAGGCTACCTGCACTGCGGCCCCAACGGCGCCGGCCATTTTGTGAAGATGGTTCACAACGGCATCGAGTACGGCATCATGGCCGCCTACGCCGAAGGGCTGAACATTCTGCATCACGCGAATGTCGGCAAACATCAGCACGAGATCGACGCCGAAACGACGCCGCTGCGTAATCCGGAATACTACCAGTACGACATTAACATTCCTGACGTCGCCGAACTGTGGCGCCGCGGCAGCGTGGTCGGATCGTGGCTGTTGGACCTGACGGCGATTGCGCTGGCGAAGAGCCCCGATTTGAAGAACTTCGCCGGCCGCGTGTCGGATTCGGGCGAGGGTCGCTGGACGATTACGGCGGCGATCGACGAGGCCGTGCCTGTGCCGGTGCTTAGCGCCGCGTTGTACGAGCGCTTCAGCTCGCGCGGCGAGGCGGAATTCGCCGACAAGTTGATGTCGGCCATGCGGTTCGAGTTCGGCGGCCACGTGGAAAAAGCGGCCGGCCAGTAATGGTTGGTCCTGCTGCGCCGCCGGCAATACCTTTGTCAGGAGAATTCGCGCGATGCCGCAGTCGCATCCGGTCGTGTTTCTGCTCGACGTCGATAATACGCTATTGGATAACGATCGCGTCGCCGACGATCTCCGCCGGCATCTCACGAGCGCTTTTGGGGCCGAACGGCAACAGCGCTACTGGGCGATCTTCGAGGAATTGCGAAGCGAGCTTGGGTATGCCGACTATCTCGGCGCCCTGCAACGCTATCGCATCGAAAACCCGCGCGATCCGAATCTGTTGAGCATCTCGTCGTTTCTGGTCGATTATCCGTTTGCCAACCGGCTCTTCCCGGGCTCGCTCGATGCGATCGAACGGCTGAATGCTTGGGGACCGACCGTGATTCTGTCGGACGGCGACGTCGTGTTTAAGACTCGCAAGGTCGAACGCTCGGGGTTGTTCGACGCGGTCGAGGGGCGCGTGCTGATTTACATTCATAAGGAGCAGGAGCTGGACGACGTCGAACAGCGTTTTCCGGCCGAGCACTATGTGCTGGTCGACGACAAGCTGCGGATTCTCACGGCCGTCAAGAAAATCTGGGGCTCGCGATTGACGACCGTCTTTCCGCGGCAAGGGCATTACGCACGCGACGAGAAAGCGATCGCGCAGTTTCCGCCGGCCGATATTACGATCGAGCGGATTGGCGAACTGGTTGATTACGACCTGCCGGCGCTGACAAAAGGCAAGCAATAACTAACGTCGGATGATTCCGGCGAGCATAAACGTTAAGGAATCGAACATGACGGCAACCGTTTCGTCTCTGCGGCAACTTCCGGCCTGGAAATCCCTGGAAACGCACTACCAGCAGATTCGCAATGTACACCTCCGCAAGTTGTTCGCCGACGACCCGCAGCGCGGCAAGCGGCTGACCGCGGAAGCGATCGGACTTTATCTCGATTACTCGAAGAATCGGGTCAACGACGAAACGCTGAAGCTGCTGCTGCAGTTGGCCGAGCAAGCGGGCCTAAGCGAGCGGATCGACGCCATGTTTCGCGGCGACAAAATCAACGTCACGGAAGGGCGAGCGGTGCTGCATGTCGCCTTGCGCGCCCCCAAAGGCGCCACGATCATGGTCGACGGGCAGAATGTCGTGCCCGAAGTTCATGCCGTGCTCGACAAGATGGCGGCCTTCGTCAACCAAGTTCGTAGCGGGGCCTGGAAAGGTTACACGGGCAAGCGCATCCGCAACGTCGTCAACATTGGCATCGGCGGTTCGGATCTGGGGCCGGTGATGGCGTATGAAGCGCTGCGGCACTACAGCGATCGCGGGCTGACGATGCGGTTTGTATCCAACATCGACGCCACCGACTTTGTGGAAGCGACCCGCGATCTCGATCCGGCCGAGACGCTGTTCATCGTTTCTTCGAAAACGTTCACCACGCTGGAGACGCTGACCAACGCCCACTCGGCTCGCGATTGGTGCTTGCGCAGCCTGAAGGATGAGAAAGCGGTGGCCCGGCATTTTGTCGCCGTTTCGACCAACGCCAAAGAGGTCGCCAAGTTCGGCATCGATACGGCCAACATGTTCGAGTTCTGGGATTGGGTCGGCGGGCGGTACTCGTACGATTCGGCGATCGGCTTATCGCTGATGATCGCCATCGGGCCGGAGCATTTCCGCGAGATGCTGGCCGGCTTTCATGCCATGGACGAGCATTTCCGCACCGCGCCGTTCGATCGCAACTTGCCCGTATTGCTGGGTTTGATTGGACTGTGGTATATCGACTTCTTCGGCGCCGAGACGATCGCCGTGTTGCCGTACGATCATTATCTCGGCAAGTTCAGCGCTTACTTGCAGCAGCTCGATATGGAGAGCAACGGCAAACACGTCGATCTCGACGGAAACACGGTCGATTACCAGACGGGGCCGTTTGTATGGGGACAGCCGGGCACCAACGGCCAGCATGCCTTTTATCAGCTGATCCATCAGGGGACGAAGCTGATCCCCTGCGACTTCCTCGGTTTCTGTCAGTCGCTGAATCTCTTGCCGCCACACCACGATTTACTGATGGCCAACCTGTTCGCCCAGACCGAGGCTTTGGCCTTTGGCAAGACGGCGGAAGAAGTGGCGGCCGACGGCGTCAAACCGGCTCAGGTTCCGCATCGCACGTTTGAAGGCAACCGCCCGACGAACACCATCCTGGCCGATCGACTGACGCCGGAGTTGCTCGGTAAGCTGATTGCACTGTATGAACATAAAGTCTTCGTGCAGGGCTCGATCTGGCGCATCAACTCGTTCGACCAGTGGGGCGTCGAACTCGGCAAAGTGTTGGCACAGCGGATCATCCCCGAACTCGAGAGCAAAGCAGAGCCGCCGCTCAAGCACGACAGCTCCACCAATACGCTCATCGAGCGCTATCGCCGCCGCAAGGCGAGCTGTTAGTTCAAATTATTCATCAGGCCAGGCCGGGGATTACAATCCCAGATCGCGGGAATTCAGCGGCCAGGCTTTTTCCTGTCTGCCACCTAGCTTTAGCTGGTGGTATTCGAGCAAGAGTATTTGTTGTCTTCAGTCGGCTTTAGCCGACTTGTGCACGCCCTCAGGCGCTCACCCGATATGCGCCTTCATGAAGAAGAAGCCGGCTAAAGCCGGCTGGACGACGG
>JAICIG010000572.1 GCA_025924495.1 Pirellulales bacterium
GAAAAAGACGAAGATGAAGACGAGGACGAGCAGGCCGAGACCGACGCAGCCAAGGCGAAGGTCACGCTCAGCCAGGCGATCGCCGCAGCGCTCAAGGAAGTTCCGGGCGGCAAAGCGTTCGAGGCCGAGACCGAACGCGAGGACGGCAAGTTGATCTTTGAAATCGAACTCCTCTCGGGCGACAAGGTGATGGAGGTCGAAGTCGACGCCATGACCGGGAAAGTGTTGGAAGTCGAGGAAGAAAAAGAGTGAGTCCAATCGGCAATACTTACGGCGCCGTGAGCCGGCAGCGGCCACGGCGCTTCAGGCGATCTGGGCGTCCGCAATTCCTAATGTCGTAACGCAGGCGCCGGTTGGGCAAGCGACGAGACATCCCGCAAGTCCTCTCCTAAGGAGATTTTATCGCGATTGGCGACGCCTCCGGCGTGGGCAGCCCCCGCCCGCAGATGGTGCGCGCCTGCTTGGGGTGAAGGAGCTCGGCTTGCCTAACCGATTCATGCGTAATACGATCCTTAAGAGGGGCATAGCGGATCCGAGGATGCCAGAAGTGGTAAACGGCCGTTTTCAGCGCGTCATACGAGTCGCCGTGTCGGCTGGATTGCTGACGATGGCCTTGACGCCTCCGGCCGTGCGTCACGTCCATGCCGATGGCGACCGCCAGCACAGGCACGCGCAGGACAGTACTCGCTTCACATCAGACCTCGCCCATGCTCATGTCGATCCAGGGACGCATGGCCACCGCCATCCCCATAACCATGTTGAGAGCGCTCCTGTTGAGCCACATTACTCGCGGGGGAGCGTAGATCACTGTCATATTGCGTGCTTGGGTTTCGAGTTCGTGTTGCCGGCGCCGGCGTCGTCTGCCCCATCGCAAGACGACAGAGGCCACATGGCCCAAGAACTCTTTCCTGTGTTTGCAGCGAACGGCTTTGCGTGCGGCCCGCAGCCTGCGCCAGCTATTGCCGCAGCGTCATCGTTCGCGCCGGCGCTGCCGAGCATCGACGGCTTGCCTGCCAAAGCCGCGCTGCGCATCTTCCCTGCTGGCTCAATTTCAAACCATCTGTGTGATACTGCGCGCCATGAGCGCTCGGGCGTGCAGTTGATTTGATCCTTTCTCGGCAACTTCTCTGGTTGCCGCTCGGCCTCTGATAGCCGTCTTATTTGAACGTCCGGATGCGCTTCCGTCGTGCCTCAAGAGGGCACGCGCTCGCGCTCGGTTTCAAAGATCATCGCTTCTTTCCCAGAGCCTACACAAGGACCAAGATGATGAAATCCTCTTTCTCCCTGCGCGCAACCCTCGTTCTGAGTTTCGGTTCGCTTTTATTGTCGGGCTGCGGCAAAAGCGAGCCGCCCGCCCAGCCGGCAACACGGTCGAACCAGCCAGCCGCGCAAAGCGCCCCGTCTGATCCCGACGACGTACCGATTAGCGAAGCCGACGTGGAGATGCCGGCGAACTACGACGCCGCGCTGGAGCAGATCAAACAGTCCCGCGATTCAATCCGCTCTGCCGTCGAAGGGGGAACGCCGACCAAAGCGCACCGCCCTTTGGACGAGCTCGACATTGTGCTCAACAAGCTGCCCTCGATCGCCCGAGACAGCGGCGTTCCCAAAGAAAAGTGGGAAGAAGTGAACACGACGGCTCGCGAACTGCGCGATTCATTCAATCAGGTGCATTCCGCCATCGATGAGAGGCGCGAGCCAGATTATGGCGCGGTCGCCGAACCGATCGAGCAAGCAATCAAACGACTCGAAGACGTCACGGCCGCCGAATCGCCGACGCAAGAGCAATCGGCAGACTCCTCGGCTTCGAAATAAGGAACCATCCATGAATCGTGTTCTACTCGCCATCGCGGCCGTGTGGTTGACGATTTCGTCAGGGGCGGCGGGCTTGGCGCACGAAGGCCATAAGCCGCTGCCTACGACGGGAGCGACCATCGATGGCCCATACCTGCTGCTTTCCAAGGCCGCGGCGAAAGCGATCGGCGTAGAAACGGAAAAAGTCGAGTTGGGCGACCTGAAACGCACCGTGACGGCGAACGCAAGCGTTGCGTTGCTGACCGATCGGCAGGCGTTCGCCACGACGATGGCGGCCGGTCGAATCTCCAAAGTTCTTGCGCAACCTGGCGACCGCGTAAAGGCTGGTCAGGAATTGGCCCGTGTTGAAAGTGCTGCGCTCGTCGCGCTTCAACAGGAGATGCTCAGAGCGTCTTCCGAACTCTCCCTGGCCGAGCAACTGCTTAAACAGCGGAAAGAACTCGGGGCGGCATTGATCACCGGCAAGCTGCTCTTGGAAACGCAGACCACGCGGGACTCGAAGGCGCTCGAACTCGGGATCGCCCGGCAGAAGTTGCATACGATTGGCGCCACCACGGAGCAGTTGGATGAAGTGCTGGCCAGCGGTCGGCCGCTAACCAGCCTCGCGGTTCGCAGTCCGATCGCAGGGATTGTCTCCGAAGCCGACGTACGAGTCGGCCAGATGGTCGAACCGATCGAGCACTTGTATCACATCGTCGATGCTTCGCGCGTGTGGGTTGTCGCCGACGTACTGGAATCCGACAGTGCGGCGGTGAAAGCAGGCGCGCTTGCTGGGATGAGATTCAATGCCGTCCCGGGGCAGACGTTTCAGGGGCGGATCGCCGATATCGCAATCAAACTGGACCCGCGACGGCACGTCGAGCAAGACCGCGTCTTGCTGGAAAACCGCGGCGGCCGCCTGCAGGCCGGCATGTTCGGGCAAATGCAAATCGCCGCGGGGCGCCAGGAGCAAGCCATCCTCTGTCCGACGGAAGCTCTCATCCGAGACGGCGCCCGGTTCGTCGTGCTCTGCGCAGAAGGCCCCAGCAAATTCCGCCGCCAGCCCGTGCAGGTCGGCATGCGAGGACCTGACCGAACCGAAATCCTCGACGGCGTCTTTCCCGGCGACCGCGTGGTTACCGTCGGCAGCCAGGAGTTGGCGACGGTGTTCGGCGGCGCGCCGACAAAATCCTCCTCATCGAGTTCATCCCGCCCTGGGTCGCCGCTCCGCGACCGGGGGATGTCTTCGGAGCCGGGCGCTGCCGCTCTGACGCTGCAAGCGGAAGTGGAGCTGCCCGTCGGCTGCAAATCATTCGCCGCGCCGACGATCCGAGGCAAAATCTCGCGCGTTCTGGTCGAGCGCGGCGAGCGAGTGACAGCCGGCCAGGTGCTGGCCGAGGCCGAAAGTCTTGAATTGCGCAATCTCTGTCTCGAATTCTTGCAGATGCGTTTGCAACTGGCCTTCACGAAGACGGCGCTCGAGCGGCTTGAAATGCTCGGCAAGCAGGCGGCCATCCCCGTGCAGGAGATCTGGAGAATGAGATCGAGGCACGAAACCTATCATCATGCCGTGCAGAGCGCCACACAGAGACTAGAACTGGCCGGTCTCGAGGTGCAGCAGATCGAGCGGCTGGAGCAGATCGAATTGAGAGATCTGGAATCGGACAGCGTCGTCGACGTCGTGCTGCCGATCCGCGCTCCGGCCGACGGCTGGGTCGCCGATTTCCAGTTGGCAATCGGGCAGGTCGTGGCGGCTGATGAGCAACTCTTCGAGATTCAGGACCTTTCACAGGTCTGGATCAAAGCCTTTGCTTTCGAACGCGACTTGCCGCGCGTCAAGCTCGGCGAAACGTTGCACGTACGGATCGTCGCCGATCCGGAATATGAAACTTCTGCCGACATTTCGCGGATCAGCCCAGTGCTCGAATCGAACGGTCGCGTCTTGTACTTCTGGGCGGAGATCCCGAATCCAGACCATCGGCTCAAGGAAGGAATGTTGGCGACCGCAACGATCAACGCCGTCGCTTCCGAGGATGGCGCCGTCGCTGGCCGCGTCACGCGCCCCCGCGCCCGCAAAGAATAGCACAGATTGCGGCGCCGTCGCCGCGTGGAAGGTCGCTTATGCTCAATGACATCATCGCCGCCTCATTGAAAAACCGCCTGCTGGTGCTCGCCGCCGCGGCCGTGCTGGTGCTGTACGGCGGATACCAGGCCGCGCGGCTTCCGATCGACGTGTTTCCCGACCTGAATCGGCCGACCGTCACGATCATGACCGAGGCGCACGGCCTGGCGCCGGAAGAGGTCGAGACGCTGGTGACGCTGCCGATTGAGTCGGCGATGAACGGCGCCACCAACGTGCTGC
>JAICIG010000573.1 GCA_025924495.1 Pirellulales bacterium
ACGACATGCCGCTGGTGCTCCGGACTGGCGGCAATCAATTGCTCGAGCTGGGCCCGGTTGATTTGCCCTTGATCGACCAGGTTAGTGTAATAATCGAAACCGCCGGGCTCGGCGGCGCGGCCCAACAAATCGAGATAAACGTGTTCCACCAGGCTCTGGTTGAAGGGACTCTGGTTGAAGTCGCCGGCGAAGCGAGCGACGACCAGCGCGCTGCCGTTCGTGCCCGCAATGACGATCTGGCCGTTAGACTGCTCGGCGATCGCATACGCTTCTCCATCGGCGCCGACGACGACCTTCGACATGCCGCCGTCGCCCCAGGCGCCGTCGAGCGTGCCGTTCGGGTTCAGCCGGGCCATGAACATATCGCCGGTAAATGTCGTCTGGCCCATGCCGACGAACGCCCCGCCCGTGCGACCGGCGACGACGATCTTGCCGTCTGGCTGAATGAGCATCCCGCCTACGCCCGTGTTCTGTTGGCCGCTGGTGATCCGCACGACGCCGTCGGGGCCGAAGGTCTTGTCGAGCGAGCCGTCGACATTGAATCGCTCGACATTGATTCGCGAGTTAATGCCGGGGATGCCGGTGTCTCCCACTTCGCCGGCCCAGACCAGCTTGCCGTCGGATTCGATGGCAATGCTGCGGTGGCCCGATTCTCCTGCCGCGCCGGGAACCAGCACCTGGCCGCCGTTGCCGAACGAGGTATCGAGCGTGCCGTCGGCGTTGTAGCGATAGATCCTCTGGAAGGTGACGACGTCGATCCGGCCTTGCGAGTCGATGGCGAATTGCTCGAAGCCCTGGCCGCTGATGACTCCTTGATTGCCGAACGTCGTATCGGGCGAGCCGTCATCGTTGAAGCGCCGCAGCGCCGTGGGGCTGGCCGTGACAATTTTATCGCCGTCGATCTTCACCCACGTCGATCCGCCCGGGCTGATGAAGCCGTTATTTCCGAAGCCGGTATCAACGGAACCATCGCTGTTGTAGCGCGAGAGCCCGTCGGAGCCGACCACGACGATCTTGCCATCGGGCTCGATAGCCACCGCGTTCGCGCCGGCATGATGCGCAACGATCGGCGTTTGCACCTTGCCGCCGATGCCAAAGGTCTGATCGAGGCTGCCGTCGGGGTTGTAGCGCGCCAGCGCATAACCGCCGTCGAAACGCGGAATGTCAGGAAACTGGATGCTGGATTGACCCGTCTCGCCGACGACCACGATCTTGCCGTCGCTCTGCACGGCCACTCCGTTCCCGTAACTCTCGGGGCCTGCGAAGGCAGTCATCGCCTTGCCCGCATCCGCGAAAGAGGCATCGAGCCCTTGGGACGACATCATAGTACGATGTTCAAGCATCTCCAGCATTGCCCCGCCGCTTTGCCAGCGGCGCTGAGCGAGGGGACTGCGACTGTGACCACACAAGTTGATGAACGACGCAAGGCGGCGAAGATAATGACGATTCATGGAAAATGTACTGAGCGAGGATTCGACGGCGGCTTGCGTGCTGCTTCCAGATTGCTGCGGGCCCAAGGCCTGCAATTGCAAGACTCAAATGCAGTTTCCGAGTCCGCGTATAGCGTCGCGTTTTGGGTTCAGGACGACGCAAGTGTCATGCCGAAGATCGCACGACGCCTAATGAAAATCGCCGCAAGTGCAACCAACGACCGGCGAGACGGTTTGGTCTACGAGGCAACCGCGGTGGATTGCGCCGGCCGTGTGCTTATTGGCGCGCCCGCGCGCCGACGGGAACCATCTGCGATCGACCGCAATAGTTATTGCGATTCCAGCTCCGGCAGTTCGAAGGGGCTCTCAGGATCGTAATAGAGCGCGTCAATGGCCGAGAATTGCAGATGGTCCGAATCGGGAAAGCCCGCCAGATTCCAGCCAAGGACGGCAATCGCCACCTCGAAGGTCTCGTTGTATTCCAATTTGAACGTGTGCAGCTCATTGCTTAGCTCCACGTCGACTTGCTGCCACTGCGCATTTTGCCCCCACCGATTCAGTACCTGTCTGCCATCAATCCAAAGCCGCACGCTGTCATTGGTGAATGTGACGATCCGGTAGCCTCCGCTGACCGGCGGTTTGATAAAACCGGTCCAACGCGCCGAGAAAAAGTTGTTCGAAACTGAGGGATCGGGCGAACTTTCGCCGAAGAAAAAGGCGACCGCGGGGTCCACCCGTTCAACCCTCAGGTGCTGAAGTTCGGCGCCGTCGTAGTAGCGAGCCGCGGCGCCGGGCCGCAATCGCGAAAGCGGATAGCCGCTGAACAATTTGAGTTGCTCGGCGATCTCGGCAGCGACGCCGCCGCTCGTGCCGTGCGTCCTGGCCCGCAGGTAAGCGTATTTCGCTTGCTGCTGACAGCGGAGCTTGAAAAACTCATCTGCTTCGGCCGCCGCAGCCAGCCACCAGGCCGCCGCTAACTGGGGCCACTGACTAGGATCGGCGCGTGCCGCTGCCTCCAGCCGCGCAATCTCGGCAAACCGCGGCTCGCTGGAGTCAAAGAGCTTCAACAGCCCCTCGCGCCAATTCCCCAGCACCAGCGCTTCATACTTGCCTGCCGCCAGGTTCGCCTCCCGATCGCCCGGCGATTTTTTGAGGTCGGCAAGCGATTTGAGGTAGGCGGCATGCCGCGAAGTCTGATCGCGCAGCGCGGCCTTGCAGCGGTCGGCCTGAGCGATGAGATCTTTGTCTTTCGCCTTGCGCGCGAAGCCTGCGCCTTGAGTGGCCGCCCGACTGGCCATGTCCCCCTTCCCTGCAAATGCGGCGCGGTCCGCCAGCGCCAGCGCATGCAAGGCCCCCACCGCAAACGCGGCGGGCGTGGCCGCATTCTTCCCCGCGGCTTCCAGCGCCTTCAGCTTCAGCGGGTAAGGATCGACGTCGAACTGTCGGGTAATCTCGATCGCCGCCGTGTAGGCCGGACCGACCCGGCCCTGATTCGCCGCCGAGGAGCCGGCGTTGCCCAACATCACGTACCGCACGTCCGCCGGGTCGGCGCCTGCGCCGGCCAGACCAAGCAACCGAACGCGCAGCCGGCCCACGGCATCGGGCGTTTTGGCTTCGGCTATTTCCTTGCCAAATTTTTGCAGGAACAGCCCATTGGCAATGGTCAACGATTGCCCTTCGGGCGGAGTTTCACGGCGCGTTTGAGCGAGCGCGGGCCGCTCGGCGCCCCGCAATAAATCGGCGAGCGATGGCGGAGTGGCAGGAGCCGAATCGTTGGGAGTGGTCGGCGCCGCTGTAGGACTCGGACTCGTTGGACTTGGGCGAGCCTTCATGGCGTTGTCCGGTTGATCGTTCGGCTCGCCGGGCGTCGCCATCTTTTCGGGCTCGGCAGGCGCGGCCCCGGTCGTCTGTGCATTGGCCGCGTCCGATGCGGCCGAATCATCGAGCTGTTCACCCTTCGATTCCGACTCGTCCAATGAACGATGGTCATCCGCGCCGAGATTGCCATCCGCCGAAGATGCAGGTACGGAACCTTGCACGGCTAAATCCGCGGTCTCGATGGCGGTCGTTAATGGACCGCGGGCAAAGTATGCCGCCGCAGCAACTGCCAGGGCCGCTGCAGTCAAACCGATCCAAACCGCCGGCTCTGGCCGTGCCCGTTTTCGCCGGCTGTGTGTTGCTGTCGGCGAGATGCCGATCGCGCTCCTCTCCGCGATCGGCGTCGGCGCCGGACTGCCCGCATTCCCAGCGCTGCCAAGCTTTCCTGCCCTACCCTGCCCTGTTCCAGCCGTCGGCGCGAGCGGAATGGGTTTCGCAGCAACGTGCGGCGGGGCTGCCGTTGGCATTGGTACGGGCGGCGACACCGGCGCCCCGCCCTTCTCGGCGGCCTTAGTTACGGCCGACGGCGTTAGCAGTTTTGCTCGTAGCTGTTCGTCGTACGCCGCCTTTTTCGCGTCGTTCAGCAATGCGACCCGGGCGGCGGCCAGCTCGTTGAGCAGTTTTTGCGAAAGCGCCGAGTGCGGACCGGTCTGAAACGTGCGTACGTGGGCCATCTGCCGATCGGCCGCGCTGGCGATCGTATCGGCGTCGTCTTCGAACAGCCCGATGCCGAGCAGCCGATAATGGTTCGGCGGCTGCTCCGATGACGGAATGCCAAGCCATTTGCGGTACGGGTCAAATTCCTCCAGCACACTCATCGCACGACTCCAACGGCGAGGAAGAGG
>JAICIG010000574.1 GCA_025924495.1 Pirellulales bacterium
ACGGGCCTGGGAATCAGCGCCCGGCGGATCACGATCTCGACCGTCGGCCTGCCCGCGGCCCTCGATCGCCTGGCGGCGGAAGACTGCCATTATCACCTGGCCGTCTCGTTACACGCGCCGAACGATGATTTGCGCGACCAGCTGGTTCCGGTCAATCGTAAGACGGGAATTGCGCCGATTCTCGCGGCCGCCGATCGATACTTCGAGCACACGGGCCGGCGGCTGACCTTCGAATATGTCTTGCTGGGCGGGCTGAACGATGCCCCGCAGCACGCTCGAGAGCTGGTTGATTTGCTGCGGGGCAAGACCGCGCTGTTGAACGTGATTCCTTACAATCCGGTGGCGGGGCTTCCTTATCGGACGCCCGCGGCGGCGGCCTTGGACCAGTTTCTGACGATTCTCACGCGCGGCGGCATTAACGTGCAGGTGCGGCAGCGCAAGGGGGACAAAATTGACGCCGCGTGCGGTCAATTGCGACGTTCGAGGCTGTCTGTCGCGGTTCTGGCAAAGTAGTCGAGAAACCGTCGTGCGCCTGCGGGGTTCAATGCAAAGGCTAACGGAAGGGATTCCGGCCATCGGCCGCGATGGAGGAACAGGTTTTGGCGGTTAGCGAGTCATCGGCTCACAATTACGCGCTCAGCGACCCCGACGTGCGGTTGATGCTGCAAGTGCGCGACGGCAGCGCCGAGGCGTTCGAAGAGCTGATGCTGCGCTATCAAGGCAGGTTGGTGACCGTGCTCGAGCATCTCGTGGGACGGCGAGGGCAGGCCGAGGATTTGGCGCAGGAAGTTTTTTTGCGGGTTTATCGCTCGCGATTGAGTTACACCCCGGAATCCAAGTTTTCCACCTGGCTGTTTACGATCGCCAACAACCTGGCGCTGAACGCCAAGCGCTCTCTGTCGCGACGTCGCGAAGTAAATGTGGAACCAGCCCCGAGCGACACGGGCCCCGCGGCTCTGGATCAGTTGGCCCAAGCGGCGAGCGGGCAAATGCCGGCCCGCCAGTTGGACAAGGCAGAGATGCGCGACGTGGTGCGGCTGGCCATCAGCACGCTGAACGAGCGGCAGCGGCTGGCGGTATTGCTGAGCAAGTTCGAGGAAATGAGCTATGCCGACATTGCCGAGGCGATGGAGATGTCGCCGCAGGCGATCAAGTCGCTGTTGTCGCGGGCCAGGGAGAATTTGCGAGCGGTCCTGGAACCTTATCTGCAGCGCGGCGAGCGCCCGACAGGGAGCGAACCATGAATGATCCTCATGCAGAACCAGTCGACCAAGGGACGCTACGAGAGCTGCTGGTAGCCTATCTCGACGGCGAATTGGACTCCACGGCCAGTTTGGAGATTGAGCGGCGCCTGGCCGCCGAGCCGCGCGTGCAGCAGGAACTGCAGCAGCTTCAGCAGACCTGGGACCTGTTGGATCGGCTGCCAAGAGCCGAAGTCGACGCCAAGTTCACGCGGTCGACCGTCGAAATGATCGCTGTTGCGGCCGAGGAAGAAACCACCCGCGATCATATGGGCGCCGCGGTGCGCCGACGCCTTTGGGGCCGAGCAGCCGGCCTGCTGATCGCCGCGGCAGCGGGTTTCATCTTGGCTCGCATCGTCTGGCCCGAACCCAATCAGCAGTTGCTTCACGATTTGCCCGTGGTGGAGAACCTGGAAGCGTACCGGCAAACTCCCGATCTGGAATTCCTCAAGCAGCTCAGCGAGGCGGGAACGTTCGCCGAGGAGCCGTCGAATGAATCGTGACGGGCGCATCGATTCCTCAATGACCAAGACAGGCGGTCGCCGGGCCGCCGTGGGCCTGACGCTATTGCTGGCGGCTTTCGGCTCGCAGCAGCCTGAATCCTTGGGCGATCGTCAGGCGCGCATCGAGCAGATGAACGCTGACCAAAAAGAACAGCTTTGGCGCCGATACGAGCGTTTTCGCGCACTGCCGTCGGACGAACAAGCTCGCATACGATCGTTGAATGCCCAACTTACGCAAGACCGTAATGCCGCCGAGCTGCAGCAAGTCATCCAGCGCTATCAGCATTGGCTCGACGGGTTATCGGCGGCCGAGCGCGCCGAGTTGATTAGCCTCGAGCCCGAACAGCGGTTGAAGCGGATCAGCGAATTACGAGAGGAAGAACGCCGTCGCTTGGGACCCGAAGACGCCCAAGCGCTGGCCGTTTGGTTGGAATCGCGGCTGATGAAGTACTTTCCCGAACGCCGGGCGGACTTCGCCGCACTAACGGAGAATGAGCGTCGGGAACGCGTGCGGGCATTGCTTGCACAGAATCTGGTGCGGCAACCGCCGCGCCCGCCAGGGGAGCAAGCCGCAAATACGCGTAAACGTCCATTTAATCCGGCGGACGTCGATGAATTGCGAGAGGCCTTATCGCCGAAAGCCCGCGAGCAACTTGACAAGGCGGCGAAACCGGAGGAACGGAGGCAGTTAGTACTCGCTTGGATCAGGCAAGTTTACTTTCGTGGCGCGAGCGGCACGGGGCTGAAGGAGCCACGGATCGGCGAAGAGCGATTGCGGAAGTTTTTCGACGAGGAATTGAGTGTTTCGCAACGGGTCGAGTTGTTGCGGTTGCCCGCCGAGCAGATGCAAAGACAACTGCGGCGGATGTACCACAATCGCCATCCTGCCGCGAAAGAAAAACGCGGCGCGAGTGCTCCCGCGAAGCGTGGAGACACATAATGAGACTCGCCCGTTTTCAATCAGCAAGACCGACCCGAGCGTCGCTGGCGGCCAAAAAGGGCAGCCAGGTGCAGAGGTAGTAGGCTCGCGGCGACGTCAGATCGATGAGCGCCGCCAGTTCGGCGCTGACGCCTCGCGGGGCCGGCTGACTGTGTGCGCTCAATAGCAGCAGGTCGAGCAGGCTCGCAGATCGTTTGTATTTGACCACTTTCACATGTTCTTTCTCGAGGCCGGCCAGCGCGATGGCCTTCTCGATTGCGTCTTCAATGAAGCCCTGTTTATCGACCAAACCATTCGCCAAGGCCTGGCGGGTGGTAAAAACCTGCCCCGTGGCGACTTTGGCCAAGGCGTCTTCGTCCTGGCGAAATGCGGGCCGGCCGGCTTTCACAATTTCCTTAAAGCGACCAAAGCTGTCGTCGACGAGTTCCTGGAAGATTTTCCGTTCCTCTTCGGTCATCGCTCGCGTGGGACTGCCCATTTGCTTGAGACGGTGGCTCTTGATGGAGTCCTCTTCGACTTGCCATTTTTCCATCAGACCCGCCACGTTGTAGTGGGGGATGACGACGCCAATCGAACCGGTCCAAGTGGTCGGTTCGGCGAAGATGGTGTCAGGCGTGTCCCCGACTGCCATCGAGATATAGTAGCCGCCGCTGGCGGCGATGCCGCCCATGCTGACGACCAGGGGCAACTCCCGTTCAGAGGCCAGTTTCTTCAAATGGTGGTACAGGTAATCGCTCGCGGTCACCGTGCCGCCGGGCGAATTGACCCGCAGTACGATCGCCTTGACGGCATCGTCCTTGCGAATGTGGTCGATCTGCTTCTTGACGAAGCCTTCGCCCTCAAGGATGGTTCCTTCGAGCGTGATGATGGCCACCTTCTGGGAAGCATGGTGCTCGAGCGAATGATATTGCTCGTGGATGCTATCATCGCTGCCGACGGACACCAGCCCGCTTAAGCCGAGTAGACCAAGTACGACTGAAAGCCCAATTCCTAGAATCGCGAGAGTGAACAGTCGCATCAGCCAGCGAGGCGCCCCCCCGGAACGGCGCGGCGCGGCAGTGTCCGCTGCTCGCTGGGCCGCGGGCGAGTGTTCCGAAGGCGGGGGGCTCGTAGAAGAGTCCATTTGCGTGTCCTGTGGGATTCGGCAGATAACGGCTCGTTGTTTAGCTGCGCGGCGAGTTGGCCGCACGATATCGCTTGGCTCATCCTCGCTTGCCTCGTCGAAAAAGCTGCGAGGGCTGGGGCCCGCGACTCGGTCGCCGAGCGGAAGGCGCCAAACGCGCCGAGGCGACGGCGAACTATTCGTGCGTTCATTCTATGCCTGCACAGCCGCCGAGCAAACGCCGGTGTCGGCGCTTCAGCTTGCTCCTGTTGCCAGGGTAGGCCCTGTGCCGCTAAGCTACCGTACTGTGAACGGATGACGCAGTCGAAATAGTTGGTCTGAAGGAGCTCAGGAGTGTTTGTCGC
>JAICIG010000575.1 GCA_025924495.1 Pirellulales bacterium
GAGGGGGGTCAACCCAGCGCCGCGAAAAGCTGAAACAATCGCTTGGCTTGAAGAACTTCCACGGAAACCGTATTCTGAACCTTCCACCCGCGCCCGTGGCGCAATTGGATAGCGCATCGGTCTTCGGAACCGAGGGTTACAGGTTCGAATCCTGTCGGGCGTATTTTTCCTTTCTAAGATTTCGCTGGCTAGGGCGAATTATAACCGCGCGGGGCGGTCTCTGTCGCCGGTTCTGACGATTCTGGCGCGATCGATCGTTTCCGCCGACCGAAATCGCCGAAAACGCGGGCCCGAACAACAGCACAATAACTCGCCAGCAAGCACGGCGCTGGCATTGGCGCTTCGCCGTGTGGCAGGCAAACGCGGGCGAATGCTGGCGGCAAGAATTTACTTGAATCTGGCAGGGGGCGTGGCACAATCGCGGTATGCTGATCCCACAATTCTCTTTGCGCTGGGTGCTCTTCGTCACGGCAATCTGTGCCGTGATTTCGCTCATTGCGGCATTTGCACTGCGCGGCACGGCCTGGGCAATGGCGCTGACGCTGGGGTTTGCCTCGCTCTCGATCACGCTGGCCGCGCACGGAATCCTGTTTTTCGCCGTGTGGGTCTTTTCGCTCGTCTTACCGCGCCGAAATCCTCGGCCACAGTATCCACCGCTGCAACCGGTCGGCCAGCCGTCATTCGACGCCAAGGGCTGACCTGCAGGAACACAATTCGAAGAGAGGCGTACCATGCAGCGGCGCGGGGTTCAACGCTGGATTGGCGCGAGCTTACTTGTGGCCGGGCTTATGCACCTTGGCGCAAACGCTCTCATGGCAGGGAGCGGGCGAGTCACAGTTTCGAATTCCAAGGGGCTGACCCTCTCCGTCGACTCGCAGTGGATCGACAGCGGCGGCTATCGCCCCACAAGAATTACGCTCACTCCTGCGGCTGCGGCTGCCGCCGACCGCAGCTTTCATGTCGAATTCCACGCGACCACTTATTACAGCAACCGATCCATCGTCGTCAGCCAGGATTTTGACCTCCCCGCAGGAAGTCTGAGTGCCACGACCACTTTGCGCGTGCCGCAGTATTTTCCGTGGCAGAACTACGATCTGGAAATCTGGGAAGATGGCCGCTATCTGAAAGGGCTCTCGCAACAGCGAACCACGGTGACTGGAGGACAGGATTGGGCCGAAGGGTTGCCCGGCGTGCTCATTGTGCTCGATAAGTCCGCGACGCCGCCCGTCGTGCCCGCCGTCCCCCCGGGCATGACCTCCGCCATGATTACCGCGGCGCCCGATCTAAGGACCGCCACGCTCGCCTCGCTGCTCCCGAACCCTGAAGTGCAATCGGGCATGCGAGTGGCTACCGTGCAGGGGGGCGCGGCCACGCATCTGGATTCGTCCATCGCCTTGCCGATCAACGAATTGCCGCAGAACTGGCTCGATTACTCCGGCCTCGATATCGTCTGTATTTCGCTTGCCCAAGCAAAGTTGATGGCCGCCGAAGAGGCCGCGCGGTGGAATGCCCTGCGGGCGTGGGTCGTCGCCGGCGGCAATCTATTGGTGTCGGGTGTCGCCAGCGATGCTCCGCAGCTTGCCGAGTTGGAACGGCTATTGAACGAGCCGGGGCGCAAGATAGACGAGGCGGACCCGGCGAAACGAGGTTGGACAAAGCCAACGCCCGAATCCTTCAAGGCAGAGTTGCGGTCTCCATTTGGCGCCACGAAATTGGGGACGGCATCGGCGACGAATGGCATGGCGGCCGGCATGCCCGGAGGTCCTGCGATTGCCGTGCCCGCGCCAGCGCCGCAGCCGCAACCACAGACGCCGCCTGCACCGGTGCATGATCCACCGTTTGTCTTGCGCAAGCACGGGCTAGGGTTGGTCGTGGCGGTTGCCGCCGATGACCTGTTCGCGCAGCAGGCCGACCAATGGTTGGGATTGTTAAACAACATCGGGCTTGATCGCTGGGTCTGGTACCGCCGGCACGGCGTTTCGCCGCAGCGCGAGAACCGGGATTTTTGGAATTGGCCTATTCCTGGCGTTGGATTAGCGCCGGTGACGGCGTTTCAGGTGCTCATTACCGGGTTCGTGATTGCCATCGGTCCGTTGAACTATTGGTGGCTGCGGCGTCGGGGCAAGCTGCATTTGCTGGTCTTGGTCGTGCCGTTGTCCGCTGCTTTTGTCACCTTGGCGTTGTTCAGCTATGCCTTGGCGGTGGATGGGTTTGGCGTGCGGGTGCGGACGCGTTCTTTCACGCTGCTCGACCAGCGCACGGGCGAGGCCTCATGCTGGGCGCGGATTTCATACTATGCCGGGCTGGCCCCGGCCGGCGGATTGAAGTTTCCGGATGACGTGGCTGCCATCGCACTGCTTCCGCAGACGCCGGACGACCGTTATGGCGAGCTTCGGCGCCGCACCTTAAGTTGGTCTCCAGGCGAGCAGGACCTCGTCAATGGCTGGATTCCATCGCGTACGCCGACCCAGTTCCTCACGGTCCGCTCGCGCCGCAGTGTCGCCGGCTTGCATCTGAAGAAGGCTGTCGCCGGTTCGCCTCGCCAGATTGAAAACCACCTCGGCGTAGGCATTGAAAGGCTGCTGCTGGCCGACGCCGAAGGCAAGCACTACGTCGCTCGTACGATCCCCCTCGACGGCGCCGCGACCCTCGAACCGGCTGATCTGGTCGCCGAAAGCGCGGCGTTTCGGGATCTTTACAATCAGCGGCGTCCGGCGGTTCCTCAGGGGTTCGGTCGCGCAGCATCGGGCTTCGTCTCGGCCAATCGATTCCGCTGGACGTCGCCTTTGAATAATTCTCTCCCCGCGGCTGCGCTGCAGACTAGTTTGCTGGAGCGCGAACTCGAAGCGGCCATGTTTCATTTCGGTCAGATGCAAGGCGCCAATCCCACGGGCTTGAAACCGCGGACTTACGTGGCGATCGTCGAGCGCTCTCCCGAGGTCGAATATGGCGTCGCTTCGAGCGAAGAAGAACAGAGTCTGCACGTCGTGGCAGGAAGGTGGTAAGGCGCCATGATCGACAGCCGCCCGATGATCGAATTGCGCAACGTACACAGATATTTCGGCACGACGCGCGCCGTAAACGACGTCAGTTTCGCCGTCGCCCGAGGCCAGGTGTTTGGTTATATCGGGCCCAATGGCGCCGGCAAGACGACGAGCATGCGCATTCTCGCCACGCTTGACCAGCCAACCGCGGGCGACGCTTTTGTGGACGGCTTTTCGGTCGTCAACGACCCCGACCGGGTCCGGTTTCGTCTGGGCTTCATGCCCGACTATTTCGGCACGTACGCCAACGTCAACGTGCGCGAGTACCTCGATTTCTTTGCGCGGGCCTACGGCTTGCGAGGAACCGAGCGCGCGCGGGCGATGAGCTACGTAATGGACTTCACCAAACTCGACACGCTGGCTGAAAAGCCAATCAACGGTCTCTCGAAAGGCATGAAGCAACGGCTCTGCCTGGGGCGGGCCATGATTCACGATCCCGCCGTGATGATTCTCGACGAGCCCGCCGCTGGGCTCGATCCTCGGGCACGCATTCAACTGCGCGAGATGATTCGCAGGCTGGCGGCCGACGGCAAGGCGATCTTGATCAGCTCGCACATTCTGACGGAATTGGCCGAAATGTGCGATCTGGTGGGCATCATCGAGCAAGGACGCCTGCTGGCCGTGGGCAATGTCGCCGACATCCAGCGCGGACAGCAAGTGCAGCATGCCACGCCGATGCAGGCTCGCGTGCTCGAACAAAGCGACGCCTTGTGTCATTGGCTGTCGGCGCGCCAAGACGTGCAAGAAATTCGCGGCGACGGCGAGTTAGTGACGTTCGAACATCGCGGCGACCGCGAAGCGGAAGCCGGATTATTGCGAGAAATGATCGAGGCGGGTTTCCGGGTCGTGGCGTACGGAAGCCAGTCGCGCACGCTGGAAGAGGTCTTTATGCAAGTTACCCGCGGGCACGTGCAATGACCACGCTCGAACAATCTTTGCCTGACTCGGTTCCCCAGCGGCCGGCGCCGGCGCGTGCGACGACATTGTTGGACCGATGAGACTCCATAGCGCTGCGCGCCAGCGAGTGGCTCAATCCGATTCTCGTCAAAGAGACTCGGAAAGCGTTGAAAATCCGGCAATTCAGCATCACGTTCAC
>JAICIG010000576.1 GCA_025924495.1 Pirellulales bacterium
GCACGCGCCGCTTGTCCGGCGGCAAGGACGAGCAAAGCCACGAGGAACATCCGCAAGGCAAACATCCAACGCGTCATGGCTTTGTCTCCTCTCCTGCAATTTCGGCGTCCGTCAGGACCGGTTCGGCGCCGACCAGTTTCGCTTGAGCCTGCCGCTCGGCGTCCGACAGCTTTCGGCCCGGCGCGAACAGCTCTTCCTGATCAGGAAGCTGCGCCGGCCAGTCGCCCGTCAGCACGACGTTGCGAACTCTCGCTTCTGTCTGGTCTTGATAGTGAAAGAAACTGAAGAGCCAATCATTCGCATTTTCCAGCTTGCGCTGGTAGATCGGCTGGCCGTTGAGTTCCAATGAGACCGCCCCTTCGGCAAGCGATAGCTTCAGGCGATTCCATTCGCCTTCAACGAGCGGCAATCGCGGCGGGCCTCGCCGCGAATTGGGTTCGTCCGCCACATTGTCGAGTCGCAAGCCGCCCGCTTCCCCGTCGGGGTGATCTGTCATCCAGTGCAGCCGAACGCCGTCGGGTTCCAGCAAAAACGTCAGCCGGTCGAGCCCGGGATGAACGATCGTGCGCTCAGCCTGATAGAAAAACTCATAGCGCAGCGTTTCGCCATCGCGCAACGGGCGATAATAGGTAAGCCGGCTAGGCGACGGCCTGGTCAAGGAGGGGCCCAGCGAGAATGCGCCGACGACCTCGCCGTTGATCGCCTGCCATCCGCGGCGGAGTGGCGGCTCTGGAGGCGTCCCCGGAAAACCCTGGTTGTCAGTCGCGATCTCCGCGATCTCACTGCCTGGCGAAAGGCCCTGATTCGACGGAATCGTTCGTCCCCCGCGTCGCGTGGTACGGGGCCGTGCTGCACTCTCAAATGGCGTCTCCGCCGGATCCGCATAAAACCCGCGGATCCAGCCGGTCAGCCGGTCGCCTTGAACCAACGCCACTTCGCGTGGAATGCGCCAATCGCCCGAGAACGAAAGACCGCGAAAGAGGGCATGCGACGAAGACCAGGCGCATAATGCCGGCCAGAGCGCCGCAGGGCTCGGCTCGGGGATGTCATAAATTGTCTCGCCGTTGCGAAGCACTCGGTTGCTGTTGGCTTCGAGATGCAACGTCCAGCGGGCGACGTCGCCCTCCAAACTTGATTTCACGACTGGAGTCGCCGGTCGGTTAAGCGCCGATGCGGGAAAGAGGGTCGCTCGTTGTTGGCCGATTCCAGGCGGGGGAACAGAGATGCCATGTGGGGTTAGCTCGACGCCGCCATAACTGATCGAACTCCAGACGCCGTCGCGGAACAGCTCGACGCTCAATTCGCCGCTTCCTAACAATGGGGAGTCGAACACTAGGGAGCTCTCCGCCGTGTCGCTCAGGCAGCATAAGCGCCCGTCGTGCGCCGCCCACCATTGCGGCACACAAGCAGGCTTCATCCAATGCTTGCCCGCGGCGGCCACGCGCCAGTGCCGGAAGCCTGCGCCCGCAAGCAAGCTTGGGTCGACTTCATAGTCGCGCGCAATAGCCGACGCCAATTCGAAGTCGAGATGGGCCAACACCTGGCGGTCGGCGCCCGTAGCCCTGCTTTTGATCAACGCGGCCAAGCGGCGCCCCTCGTCCCGCAAGTGAGAGTTGCGGAGGTAGCTGCGTGCCAGGAGGTACGCCGCCAAAGCGTTCCACTTCGGCGGATCGTTAGGCTTCGCCGGCGTCGCCTGCTCGACGGCCAGGAATTGTTTAAGCGATGGCAACCGGTCTTCGTTTCCCAAGGCCAAGTTGATTAGCGCCTCGAATGCCTTAGCTGCGATGTTGTCGGAGCGATCCCTCGCTTCCAACTGGCGCCGTAGAGCATCGAGACGTTGCAATTCACGTGCGGCGTCGACGAGCAGATCGAAGTTGCTGCTGACCTCGTCCTTGGGCCAAGAGCGATAGAGATCGGTCGCGAATATTTCTGGCCGGTCATCGTGCGGCACAAAGCAGCCGATCAGCCGCACGGCCGTGCGGTCGTCCGGGGGCAGAGTCCACTCGAGAAGCTGCTGATACCGCTCCTCGGCGGACAAAGTTTCGACCAATAGGCGCCGGACGATCAGCCACGCCGGCGCCAGCGCCAATTCGTCCGTGGCAGCGGCGGGCGATGTTGCATCGACATACTTCGCCAGCACATCGAGTGCGTCGGCCAGCAGGCCGCCCCTAGCGAATTCCCGCGCGCCGAGCAGCAGCCGCGCTTTGCGCTCTTCGGACAAGGCCCGAACGCGTTCTACCGAGCCGGTCGTCGCGCCGTAACGCAGGTAGAGTTGCAGATTCTCTCGCCCCCCTTTCGCGTCCTGCCGGCTGAACCGCCAACGCGCGAGCGCGAGACGAAACTGCAAAGAGGTATTCTCGCTTGGCGTCAGGCGCTGCCAGGCCGCCGGCTCGGCCAGCATCGTTCCGAGCCAATCGGCCATCGGTTCTGGCATCTCCGGGCCGTCGATCACGGCAGCCAGCTTTCGCAACAGCGGCGCGGCATGGACCGGCGGCTTGCGCTTCGCCAGCCGCTCTAATTGCCGCCACGCCGTGGCGAGATCGACGCGACGATCGTCGACGGACAATTGCGCTAGGATGACCGACGCAGCGAACTCGTCGCTCCGTTCGTCCGCGAGCGACTCGATGCGCTGTCGAAGTTCGGCTCCGCGACCGGCGCGAATGGCAGATTCGACCAACAATCGGGCCAGATCATCCGGCCAATCGCCGTTCGGCTGCTGTGGATTTGCGATGGCTACTCCGGCTGCGACGAATCGCCGGACATTCGCTTGCGCAGGATTGATCAACGGCGCATCGTAAATGAAAACCTCGCGCGGCCGCTGCTCGGGCAAGACGATCGCCGCCAGCGTTTCATAAATTTCGTCGGCTGGCGCGCCGCGCCTCCACAGTAAGCAGAGGCGTCTCAGTTGTTGCGAAACGACGCTTTCGACGCTGGGAGATGCGTTCGTGCCCGGATACGCGCCCGCACGCATTCGGACTCGGGAATTGGCTTGCCTCGAATTGGATAGACCGGAAACAACGTGCAGATCGAGCGGCGGACCGCCAGCCAATGCCTCGCGAATGGCCCGCTGGCTGAGTTTGTACATGCCATGTTCGGCCGCAAGCGAGGCAATCTGCGTTGCATGCTCGAACTGTGGCAAGGAGACGGGGCGGCTTAAAGCCTTGCCTTCGGCGTCGGCGAGTTTGCCGCTGCCGTCGCTTGGCGCAGCAACAGGGGGCGACTGCCCGGCTAGGGACACGGGCCGCAAACCGGCGATCAAGCAGCCGATAAGCACGGCAGCCAACCGAATGCGACTCATTGCCTCTTCCCCTTCAACGAGACTCGCCGCGACTAACGATCGAAATGGCCGCCCGCTCGAGCTGCGCTTCGACCTTTCGCGGTCGAAAGTTCATCGCTGCGGCAGGGGCAAAGATTCACACACCGTAGGTCCGTGACTAAGGAATGTCAACTTAATCCTGCCTGGCGCGCGTTCGAGCGCCGCGCCTGCAAGAACGGGACAGTTTGCGATCTTTTATGACAAATTGGTTGACAACGCGGCGCCGGCACGGTTTCAATGCACGCGTGGTGCGGCCTCTCGTCTTGCGAACCTTGCGGCCCCAGGGGCGGTGATGCTGTCAGCTCAATTCTTTCTCTGCGACGACGGCCGTTTCGTCAGGCGCCTGATCATCGCTCCCATGTCTTTCGCGGCCTCGACGCCGCCCCAACCGATTTTTCCGCGCGGAGTCTTTGCTCGATGAGTGTGACCGAAAGCGTAACGGAACTAACGAAACAGGAACTCGATCGTTTCCGTCATGACTACAATGCCTTGCGCCGCGAGATCGGCAAGGTGATTGTAGGCAACGACGAAATCGTCGACGGCACGCTGACGGCCCTGGTGTCTGGAGGCCACGTGCTGCTGGAAGGCGTGCCGGGCCTGGGCAAGACGCTCTTGGTTCGAACGCTGGCCGACGCCTTACACTTGAAATTCCAGCGCATCCAGTTCACGCCCGATCTGATGCCGGCCGACTTGATCGGCACGAATGTGGTGCTGGAAACGCCCGAGGGAGGCAAGCGGTTCGAGTTTCAGCCCGGTCCGTTGTTCGCCAACATCGTGCTGGCCGACGAAATCAACCGGGCCACGCCCAAGAC
>JAICIG010000577.1 GCA_025924495.1 Pirellulales bacterium
CCGAGGAGCGTGAACACGGCCGCGACTCCTTAAGTATGCAATCAAGATGCGGATACTCACATGATCACCGGGCGCTCAGAGCGCGAGTGATCTTCGCAGCAACGCCTTACCAGCGAAGATTAGATCACTCGGAACTTAATCGTGCAAGAAAATCGAACCCATCTCCCGGGAGCCTGGCATGTGGCACATCGCGACAGAATGGCGTCATGCGGGGGCAATCGATCCGCCGGAACTTTTAACCCACGGCGCCAGCAAGTATGCTGGCCCTGCTGATGTGCCCGCGCGCCGGCGCCAGCAGCCGCATGCAGATGAAAAACCGATGAGGACTAATAGACATGGCTTGCCCGCTTCGCCGATTCTCGCCTTTTCTAACCGCCGTGTTGTGTGCCTTCGGGCTGCTCGTCGCTTGGCAACAGGCGGATGCTGAAGCGCCGGGCGAAATCCTCTGGCAGCCGGGCTTGGAGTATGCCAACCCCGACGATCAGCACTTGCAACTCAACCTTGCCCGGCCGATGGGCGATGGACCGTTTCCGACCGTCCTCTGCATTCACGGCGGCGGGTTTCGTGCGGGCAATCGCGAGAGCTATAACGCGCTATGCAAGAAACTGGCGGCCAAAGGTTATGTGGCGGCGACCGTGACGTATCGACTGGCGCCCAAGTATCCGTTTCCCGCGGCAGTGCACGATACGAAAGCCGCCGTGCGTTGGTTGAGGGCGAACGCGGCCAAGTATCAGATCGATCCCGAGCGCATCGGCGTGACGGGCGGTTCGGCGGGAGGCCACCTGGCCCAATTTCTGGCGGTCACCGAGGGAGTCGAGCAATTCGAAGGAGCTTTAGGCAACAACGATTACTCGAGCGCGGTGAATTGCGTCGTGAATGTGTACGGGCCCTCGGATCTGACGAAATCGTACGGCAAAAGCGTCGACGCGGCCGAGGTGTTGCCGCTGTTTCTCGGCGGCAATCTGGAGCAAGCGCGGCATCGGCATATTCTGGCAAGCCCTCTTTACTGGGTGACTCCACAAGCAGCCCCGACGCTCTGCATTCATGGCACGGAAGACAAGTATGTCGCCCATGAACAGGCGGAATGGCTTGTCGAGCGGCTCAAGGCGGCCGATGTTGAGGCGGAGTTGCTCTCGCTGCCGGGCGCCGGCCACGGCTTTAAGGGCGCCGACCAGGAGAAAGCGGAACAGGCGCTCTTCAATTTCTTTGATCGGCACTTGAAGCGCAAGGCGAGTTGAATTGTGCAGGGAGAACCGTCATGTCGGACTTATCCAGGCGAGACTTTCTATCCGCCGCGGCGGCGACGGCCATTGCCTTGCCCGCGGTCGCGAGCGCCGAAGAATCAAAGCCGCGCATCAAGATAGGCCAGATCGGCGTCGGGCATGCGCATGCTTCGAAACTGGCTGTCTATCGCCGTTCGCCGGACTACGAGGTCGTCGGCATTGTCGAACCCAATGACGAATTGCGCAGGCGCGCCGAGACTCAGCCGGCCTATCAAGACCTGCCTTGGATGACGCGCGAGCAACTGCTGAGCGTCCCGGACTTGCAGGCCGTGCTCGTCGAGACACGCGTCCGCGACCTGCTGGATAACGCAGCCGCCTGCATTGCGGCGGGCAAGCACGTACATCTCGACAAGCCCGCCGGCGAATCGCTGCCCAAATACCGCCAACTCCTCAAAGTCGCGGCGGAGCAGAAGCTGCTGGTGCAAATGGGCTACATGTTCCGCTACAACCCCGGCATCGTGCTATTGCGAGAGCTGTTGGCTAGCGGTTGGCTGGGAGACGTGTTCGAGGTCGATGCGGTGATGAGCAAGGTCGTCGCGCCAGCCGAGCGACGAAAGCTGGCCGAATACCCGGGCGGCATCATGTTCGAACTGGGCTGCCACGTGATCGATCTTATCATAGGCGTGTTAGGGAAGCCGCAAGCGGTTCGCGCCTTTCCGCGACATTCGGCAAATATCGACGATGGTCTGGCCGACAATATGTTGGCCGGGTTGGAGTATCCGCGAGCCACGGCGACCGTGCGGTCGAGCGCCGTGGAAGTGGACGGGGGGGCCCGTCGCCAGTTCGTCGTCTGCGGAACTGGCGGCACGTGTCATATCCAGCCGCTTGACAATCCTTCGGCGCGCATCGCCTTGACTGAGCCGCGCGGCAAGTACCGTCAGGGTTATCAAGACGTCGCTTTGCCGAAATACGAGCGGTATATCGATGATGCCGCGGATATGGCGAAAATTATTCGCGGCGAAAAGCAAACCGACTTTTCTTACGAGCACGACCTGGCGGTCCAAGAGACCGTGCTGCGCGCTTCAGGGCGGGAAGTTCCGTCGTAGTTACGCGCCGCCGGTTGAGATGCGGCGGCGCCCTCGCTCTGCCGGGTTGTTGACTCCCAGGGGCAGCTCAATATCATCAAGGCCTTCGGCCATGCGCCTGAGTGAAAACGGAAGCGGAGAAGACGATGAACAACGAGCAACAGGCGAAACCCGAAGTCCAGGAACGGAAACGACGCACTGCTACGGCAGACGTCGCGCGTAGCGACTTAACCCATGCTCAACTGCTGGAGATCGCGCAACTTTCGCAAAAGTTCGGCGGATTGGCGAAGCTGAAGGAAGCGATTGATGCGTACGAAAAGCTCGCAGACCAAATGAAGCACGATGTCAAACCGGCCAACGCGTCGCCGCCTAAGTAGCCGCTGGCCGTCCAGCGGGCCGTGGCAGCGAGCGCTTTCCCGGCGATTCGGGACGCCACGAGTCTGCATCAATCTCATCCGCCGGCTGGCACTTAGCTTGCCGTCTCCGCAGCTAGCAGATCCTCTTCAATGCCGAATCAATCGAGAGTCGTTTCTCCCGGCCCCGACGGTAAGACCGTCCGCACCTCTGCCGGAGAAGTATTGCAGCCGCCCGCAGATTGGGTCCTTTTGCCGCCCGGCGACGCAACACTGACTCGCCGCGTCAAAGCTGCCGGTCCGACCTGGACGGTGCAAGACAAGCGAGGGCGAAAGCTCTTCTCCTTGGGCGTCTGGGCGCCGGCAGAAACGGTCGAAACGATCAAGACTGTGTTGGCGGCAGAGAGAGCAACCGCGACCTACAGCAAACGGCGATTTGCCGACGCGGCTCGCCGGGAAAGCAAGCAGCTAGCATACGTCGAGTCGTTCCGTGCGGCGGTGTTGGAGTTTCTGGCATTCGCTCCTCGGCACGTTGAGCTCGCGGAGCAATTGGCCGATGCGGTTGCCGCTCATGCGACCCCTATCGGCAGTGGAACGGTAGCGCGCACCGAGCGGATTCCGATCGAGAAGCGCGCCGAATCTGCGGTGATTGCCTGGCTGCGTCATCAGACGACGGCTTACGATCAAATGAGCATCCCGCGGGTAAAGGGGCGACGCCGCGAAGTACGGCGCATGTTGGCTGAGGAGTCACGCAGACTGTTAAAGGCATATCGCATCGATCAGCCGATCACGACAGATCGATGCCCCATTCGAGCGGCCCTCGCTCAGCGGCAGGATGACGCGCAGCAGAGCTAGATGCGTCCGAATGTTTTGTTAGCACTGCGTTAGATCGGCGATGCGATGATTGGCCAAACGCCTTGGATTTGCTAACGTTCAAACATCCTCCGACTCGAAGTCCGTGGCTTCAGCAGTCGCACGGAAACACATCGGCCCTACTGCAGCATTCCTTTCCGGCGGAGCATGTGCGATCCATGAACCTGCAGCACAAAGATAGTTCTATGCAAGCGAGCCAATCGCATGGATGTCCCGCGGGAGTCGATCATGACCGCGAAGTGCCCGAGATTGATTTGTTGAGCCCGATAAAAATCCGCGGGCTCGCGCTGCGCAATCGAATTGTGATGTCGCCGATGTGTCAATACAGCGCCCACGAAGGTCTGGCCAACGATTGGCACCTGGTGCACCTTGGCAGTCGCGCTGCTGGGGGCGTGGGATTGATCTTTGTCGAAGCGACTGCGGTCACGCGCGACGGACGAATCTCCCCGGGCGACATGGGCATCTGGAGCGATGACCACATCGAACCGCTGGCTCGCATCGCACGCTTTGTCCATTCGCAAGGCGCCGTCGCCGGCATTCAGTTAGCCCATGCCGGCCGCAAAGCCAGTTGCGAACCGCCCTGGAAAGGCGGAG
>JAICIG010000578.1 GCA_025924495.1 Pirellulales bacterium
AACAAGCAGTCACAGCGCGCGATCCGCGATCGGCGCAGCGACCTCGGCGCACTGCTGCCAAGCGCGCTAAACGAACGGATCGTTAGCGCAGGGCGATACACCTACCGCCTCGATCTGCCACCGGCGGCGATCGCGATGTTTGTCCAAGAAGATCAAGTGCGCTGGACGGAAAGCGAAGCTGCAGGTCTGGACGCAACCGTCCTTTGCCGGCCTCATTGATTAGATGGTCGGCAGGCGCCATGTTTGGCTGAATTCGGGCCGAAAGCGCGTCACAATATAAAGGAGCGACCAGTTAGCTGTGGACCTTTGAGAATCCAATCTTTACTTACAAGGGAGAAACAGCTCACGAAGCTCATGGCATTACTGTCGGGCACGGCTTCCAACCGTGCCCGAACCTCCCGTCATCGGAGTGTCTGGCACGTGGCCTGTCGAAAGGCAGGAAGCCCGCATTGGACTGAGTTGGATGAGCAACAGCGGCTCGATAACTCAGCGCCGGAAGATGGAGCGGATCAGCGAAAGTGAATTGCATGGGACCGTCAAATGTAACCTCGTAGTGCTGTTGTCACGGGGGAGCGTAAGCTCGCGGGTGGTGGGATCTTCCTCTAGGGTCGTCCACGATGATCGATAAGCCCGCCGGTCTTAAGAGCAGGGTCGGTCTCCATCGTATGTGATGCCATCGGAACTGGGACATGTTGTTCGTCGCTTCAACGCGGCTGCGCCGCAGCGAAGACGCCGACCGTTTCGACTATGCAAGGAGAAGCAAGTCGAAAGGCGCACGTACGGTTCCTGAGGGGAAGCCCGCCGCGAGGCGGGCCCCTACCCGCTTGCATGCCGTACGCTATCAGCAGTTCCACTCGGCGAGCTGCGCTGCGATGGATTAGCTCGCGTCGCGCTCAAGAGAGCGAAAACGTACGGCATGTGAAGTGTGGTGCTCCGCTTAACCCCGCACCGGCGTTTTCCTTAATGTTGGCCGCCGCGTACTCGGGCTTGACATCGTAATCGATCGTTTGACTTCGTTGAACGCACTAACTCGTTAACTATCAAGAGCTGCGTATCACGGGTCTTGCTTCCCTGGAGCGATTTGCCTTCCAGTCACGATCGCGCGCAGCTGCTTGCGATCGCGGCGCAAATAAACGCAAAAAACGCGTCATATTCTGTGATCGCGGAGCGTTATCCCTTGCGGCCTACATTTCGCGCCGCGCGGTGAATCGCTCGCTAGATGTCCGCGCCCAAGCATTGATTCGCGCGGGCCTC
Organism: Pirellulales bacterium; assembly: GCA_025924495.1. The sequence goes on from JAICIG010000578.1 coordinate 1,255, forward strand.
TACTGCGCGTCGCTGAATGCACGATTCGCCGCTTAGCTATTGCAAGGCGCACGAAGTTACTGTGGTCTTCCCCTAAAACGCATCGCGCTTGATTGGCTCTTATCTCCCGGCTGGGCAGCCGGGCGGCATTGCTTTCTGCCTTGCCGCCCGGCGAAAGGGCGGCGCTCTTTACTCTGGAGATATCTGATGATTGCTCTTGCTCGCACGCCGCGATCGCGGTCTTCGGCACGGCTCGCCTGGCATGCCGGTTTCATGAACATGCTGCCGGCCATCCGTCAACAGCTGCGGTTTGCGTTTCGCGAATTGGCGGCCGAATCCCGGGCCGAGGCCATCGCCGACGCTACGGCCAACGCCGCCATCGTCTATGCTCGGCTATTTCAACTGGGGAAAACCGACGTGGCTTATCCGAGCGCATTGGCGCGGTTTGCCGTGGCCCAGTATCGCGCTGGCCGCCGCGTCGGCAACTCCCTGAACGTCAACGACGTCATGTCGTGCTACGCACAGCGCAACCGCGGACTCCGCGTCGAACGGCTCGATTGGCCGGACGCCGAGGAGGGCTGGAAAGAGATCTTGGTCGAAGATCGCGCCTGCACGCCCGCCGAATTGGCGGCCAGCCGGATCGATTTCGATGATTGGCTCGGCCGGTTATCGGCGAAGCGGCGCCGCATCGCCAAACGCCTAGCCCTGGGCGAAACGACCCAACGGGTGGCGCAACGATTCCGGCTCTCGCCAGGGCGGATTTCCCAGCTGCGGCGCGAACTCAATGCCGACTGGCTCGCCTTCCACCGCGAGCCGGTCGCTTGCGCTTAACGACGCGTTTCTCTCTTGCTCCATCCCCGGCTCTTTCTGGAGCCGCCTTTTCTTCGGGAGCTTTTTCATGATTCGTTCGTTCTGGGCGGCTCTGCGCGCTTACCAAGCGCGCCGACCGCCCGAGGCGGATTCCGCTGTGAGGCTGTTGCTCGTCGTCGAGGGCAAGCATGACATCGAGTTTCTCAGACGCATCAGTCGCACCTTGCATGATGACAATGCCCGCTTGCCCGATCTGTCGGAGCTGGAACGATGCGGCCGACTCACGTTTGTGCCGTTCGGCGGCGGCGATATCTTGGCATGGGCCGATCGACTGGCGGGCTTAAAGCAGTCCGAAATTCACATCTATGACCGCGAGCTGCCGCCAGAAACCCAAACTCGCGAGCGGGCCGCCGCGATCGTCAATGCTCGGCCCAGCTGCCGGGCTTTTGTGACCACAAAGCGAGCCTTGGAGAATTATCTCTCTCCGCAAGCCATCTACGAAGCGCGCGGGCTGCGGCTTTGCTTTTCAGATGACGACAACGTCGCCGAGTTGGCGTCCCAATCCGAATGGGCCGCCGCCGCTCGGGAGCCCTGCTGGGAACTCCTGCCGCCGCGCGCCCGCAAGCGGTTGCGCGAACGGGCCAAGCGCTGGCTCAACACTCGGGCCGCCGAGCGGATGACCGTCAAGCGGATCGATCAGTGCGATCCGCAAGGCGAGATCCGCCTCTGGCTTGCAACCATCGCGCAGCGAGCGCGTTAAGCCAATCGACAGCAGTTGATTCTCTTTCTACCCCTGACTCCAACGACAAAGGACTATCTTTATGCCCAGAAAATCCAAAACTCCGGTCGCCGTCGCTCCGCCGGTTGTTTCCTCGCCAGCCATCGCTTCGGCGCCGCGAGGGCGAGCTAGCTGGTCCGGAATGCTGAGACTGAGCCTGGTGGCCGTGCCCGTCAAGGCGTATCCGGCGGTCAGCAGCACCGAAGCCGTGCATTTCAATCAGTTACATGCCGATTGCGGTCAGCGCATTGCCTATGAAAAGCGCTGTCCCGTGCACGGCGCCGTCGAGAATGCGGAAATCGTTAAAGGCTATCAATATTCGGCTGGCCAGTACGTCGTCATCGAGACGGCGGAGCTCGAGTCGCTGCGCTCGGCCAAGGATAAGGCTCTGTCGCTGGAGCGGTTTGTCAACGCCTGCGAGATCGATCCGCTGGTTTTCTCAGGCCGCTGTCTGTACCTGCTGCCCGAATGCTCGGCGGCGCAGCGACCTTATCTGCTCTTGGCGCAAGCGATGCGAGAGCACCGCAAATGGGCCGTGGGACGAGTCGCGATGTCCGGTCACCGCCAGGTGGTCATCGTTCGTCCGCTCGGCCGAGTGCTGGCGATGGACGTGCTGCACGATCCGGGGCAATTGCGATCGTCGAACTGGCTGGAAGCCGAACTCCAACCTCTGGACGCCAGTCCGGAGGAATTGCAACTCGCCGGAATGCTGATCGATTCGGCCAGCGGCGCCGTGGACTGGACGCAGTATCGCGATGACACCCCTGACAAGTTGGCGGCGCTGGTTGCAGCCAAGGTTGCGGGACGCGAAGTGGCACTGCCGGCCGAAGAACCGCTCCAGGTGCTCAAGCTGTTGGACGCGCTCAAGCAGAGCGTCGAGTGCGCGCAGCGAGAATCGACGGAAGTCGGGAAGCGAAAAGCGCCGCGGAGGTCGGCATGATCGAGCGCGTCTCGCCGGTGCTTGCCGCACAAGCCGAGCCGTTTGACTCCGACGACCATCTGTTCGAGGTCAAATGGAACGGCGTCCGTGCACTGGCTGCGGTGGAAGCGGGCCACTGGCGCGCCTGGGGCCGGGAACTTGCCGATTACACGCCTCGTTATCCGGAGCTGGAGCTGCTCCGCGGCCTGCCGGAAGGCACGGTCCTCGATGGAGAATTGGTTGTCTTGCACGGCGGCCGCGCGGATTTCGACGAGCTGATGCGAAGGCATCAGCTCGTCAGTCCGCGCAAGATTCTTGAGGCCAGTCGGTTTCTGCCGGCGACCTATATCGTCTTC
>JAICIG010000579.1 GCA_025924495.1 Pirellulales bacterium
GTCCTTGGGCGTGGCCACATCGCGCAGATACGCAGCATTGCCGTGGACGGTGCGCAGCGGAATGTCTCCCATCTGCTGGACCGTCTCATACATCGAATTCGAATCGATGGCCACGTCGCGACCGGCGAATTTCGCGTCGCCCGTCGGCAAGAAAAGGTTGAATTGGTCGAGCGCGTCCATCACGTTGAGCGGAGACAGGCCGCGGGCTTGCAGCTTGTCACGGTCGAGATATGCGAGCACCGCGCGGATCTTGCCGCCATAGACCACGGGCGCCACGGCTCCTGGCGACGCCATGATGAAATTGCGCACTTCGTAGCGCCCGACGTCGTACATGATGGCTTCCGATTGCGTGCCGTGGCTATCGAGCGCTACCAGACACGCGGGCACGGTGCTGGTCGGATCGAAAGGCAAAATCACCGGCGGCAACGTGCCAGGCGGCAGGTTCGGAATTGCCGCCGACGCGAGCGAATTGACCTGCGTCAGTGCGCCGTTGGGGTCAACGTCTTCGCGGTAGTAATTGCGGATGATGCTCGCGCCGACGATCGAGCGCGATTCTTGCCGCGCCGTGCCAGCCGCCTGGCCCGTCCAACGCTCCATGCGGTTCGTGATGTCTTTTTCGATGCTCGAAGCCGGCATGCCGCTGTAGAAGGTCAGCACCTGAACGGCCGGACTGCGGAACACCGGCAGAATGTCGATCGGAATCCGCGACAGCGTGAGACTGCCCAACACGAGCAGCGTCAGGACCATCACGGTCACTGCGTAGGGATTCTTCAGAGACGCTCGAATCAATCCATTCATAGTTGGTTCACTCGAAGCCGGCGACGAGCGGATGGCGCAAAAAAGTGCTTGGACGCGGTGAACCAGAAAGGCGAACTGGTCTACCTGTCCAAGCAGCGATCGCGTTAGGGTAATACGATCGCACCAGAGCTTGTCGTTGCATCTGACGCGATATCGCACGGCGGGTTAGCAATCAGCGTGCCGCGTTTGCTTCGGTTTGGGGACCGCTGCGCCGAATCGATCGTCGGGAAGCTAACGAAACTCTTCGATATGCGCGGCCCATGCGATAAAAACTCGCTTCATTCCACGCGATTATTGCAAGATGAAGAATCCGCCGGGGCATTGGGGGAACGAGCAGGACTTCTGATTTTTCGTTTTTGGTTCCGCGCTCCGCAAGCAAGATGAGACACGGCGTGACCAACTACTGCACACGTCGCGGTTCCAGCCCCGCAGATTTGAACAGTTCTTGTCCAAGCATCCAGTTAACCAACCCCCTAAGTAAAAGGGTATTGGTTAAGCCATCGAACACAGTTCAGTCATCAAATGCCAGCAAACGCAGCCCCTGCGAATTATGGCCAAACGACGGATACTCCAACGATTCACAGTCGCCGTTTCGCCGGCGCGGCCGGGTGCAAGTCATGCAACCTCGAAGCTGGAGAAACTGCTGCGGGGCATCGGATCGTCTCGCACACACCGCCCATCGGCGCTCTGCTCTCGCATTCGATCGAGGAAGATGCAGCCAGCCTTTCTTTCTTTGCGCGGCGGGAAAGCTATCTCGCGGGATGCTTCCACAGCGCCCCCGGCGATGTTTTCTCGACGATTACGTTGTCTCTAGCGAGGACGACGCGAGGCAAGTTCGTGGAGTCGTGCAAGGGCAATTACATCTTTAAGACGCCAAGCGTCCCGCTATGATGCTCGCCACAGTTTGCGGGGAAACGCGGCTGACGGCGGCACGGCCCGGTTCGTGCAGGAACCGCCCGACCAAGGGGAATTGGTCCTGCAGTTCCAGGCCGTAAGACAAATTCGTTCCGCCAAGGCTCCAGTGCCCGGGCGCCGATTCTTGCCGCTGTAGCTCGGCGAAGGCGGCGATCAAGGATGGATTGTCCAGCTCGTAGCTCGCCATGCCATCGTGGTAATGCATGCCAGGCACAATCCATCGTCGGTTCGTGTCGGCCCAAAGATAGCCGGGAAAATACAGGTCGTGGAACCAGCCGGTCTGCCGCTCGATTGAGATCAGGCAGATTCGCTCGGCGTCGCGGCGAGCCAGCACGTGCGGCCATAACGCCGCTTGATCCGAAATCGCCTCGTTGAAGCCGGGCACGTATGAAGCCCGGACGTCGTCGCCAGCCACATCCTGCGGGACGAGGTAATGGGCCAGTCGATCGCCGAGAAGCGAACGAGCAATCCGGCCTTGTTCGACCAGTTCCACGCCGCGGCGGAGCGGCGCCAGCGACGCTTCGATCTGGGACGTTTCCGGGTCGGCGCCGGCGATCAAACCAGGAATCCGGCGAAATGCCTCGGCGTAGACGGCCTCGCCTTCGCCCCCAGATCGCATCAAGCGGGTAATGCCCTGAAACACGCGCTGCGCCGCCGGCTCTCCCCAGCCCCAGAAATCGCCCATCTCGGCGGCGGCCAGGATCGTTTGTCGGTGGTTCAAAGCGTGCTCGCTGCGAAGCAGCGCATAGACCGACAAGATGCCGTCGACGTCGACGTGATTGTTCACGGCGACGGTCCACTCGCCGGGGCGAGGATGATCGAGAAACCGGAAGCAGATTTCGGTCGACGTTCCGGCCCAATACTCCGCCGGCGTTCGGTTCGGTCGCCAATGGCTCAATTCCAGGTCGGCGCCTTCGCAGAACAAGCTGCCGCCGGCGCCGTCGCAGAAGATAATGCGCTCGGCGTGGGGCCGCGGCGAGTCGTGTCCGATAATCTCGAAGCGATCAATCACGCTGAAAGATCCTCCCGTTCGTTTCTATGAGTGCGATTTGCCGGTCTGTCCCCAATGGGCCTGGTTGAACTGTTGCGAACCGCCGCGGGGAATCGTCAGGGTGTTCCATTTCTCGCCTGCATGAATTCGGGCGACCTGCACGATCTGACCGATGTGATAGCAAGTGTGGCCCAGCGAACGCTGGAGGGCCAGCGGCACGCTGTGCGGCTCTCCACGAATCAAAACGGTTTTTTCCAGGTCTACTGGCGTCAGGCTCTTGAGGGTCGAAAACAAACAGGTCCAGCCTCGCTCCCACGCCTCGAGCAGTTCCTCCCGGCTGCCGAAGGAGTCAACGAACTCGTCGTCGCGGTTCCGCCATGACTTCTCGCCATCGGACGAAAGAAACTCGGTCCAACGCGAGGTCAGGTTTCCGGCGACGTGCTTCATGATGACGGCGATGGAGTTCGTATTCGCATCGAGGGCCGTGTGGAGCTTGTCGTCAGGAAGTTGCTCGACGGCTCGATCCGCAAGCCGTTTGTTGGCTTCGAACGCATTGACGGCGGCGGCGATGAATTCGGCGGCGATGTCCATGCGGTTTTCCCTATGCAAGAATTTACGGTCTTATCAGATCTTTGAGGCGTACGGATTGAAATCGTCGATCGCCGTTATTCTATCGCCCAAAGTCGTGTTTCGCCTTACGGTGAGGCTGCTGCTGGGCAATTCAACGGCGCTCGCCATGCGATTGCAAGAACCACGCGAAATCGGTTAGCGGTCGCTGTTGCGACAAGCCAGCCGGCGAGTAATGTAGGCGCGCCATCTGGGCGTCGGTGGCCAGACTGCGCGCAAGGGAAGATGGTGCGAAAGGAGTCGGGCGAGAGAATGAGCAGATAGGAGTCGGGAGTCGGGAGTCGGGAGTCGGGAGTCGGGAGTCGGGAGTCGGGAGTCGGGAGTCGGGAGTCGGGAGTCAGAAGATGGGAGATGGGAGCCGAGACCGGCTTGCCGAAGATGGTCAACTTCGCGCGAACATCTTGGAGCATCTTGGGCGGGCAACTCGTCGGGCGTCTCCCAAGGAAGACGGATCGGGGGCCAAGATGGTCAAGTTTGCGCGGACGTCTTAGACGTCTTCGGTGGCTGCTCTCATGGAGCCGGCATCGCGCACCAAAATGAGGGAAGCGGCATAAATTCGGTCTGACGCGAAGATGAGGGAAGCGGCATAAATTCGGTCTGACGCGAAGGTGATTTCCATGAAAGAGCGGCCCTCCTGGGTAAAACTCGAATACGGCGCAGCCGATGGGCGGCTCGCCAACAGGTTTTTATCCCCAGGAGGACCGACAGATGTTTTATCTTGGCATCGACCAA
>JAICIG010000580.1 GCA_025924495.1 Pirellulales bacterium
CCGAAAAAGTCATGAACGCCGCCAGAGCGGCCGCGGCCCCGCCGGCCATGCCGAAGAGTAAAGGTCGCTTGCTGCGCGACATCCATAAGAAATAGATGCTCCAGACCATGGGCACGTTGAACACGGCATCCATGCACGTGGCCGAATAGCAGACGATATTCGGCGCCAGCAGATAGAGACTTGTCGCCAGCCGCGCCGGCGCCTCGTCGAGCACATCGCGAGCCAACAGGTAAACCGCCGGCACGGCAAAACTGGCGAACACGATGGTGGCCAGCGATGCGGGCACAACGCCGGAACCGAATATTCGAGCGACCAGCCACAGAAACAGCGGCCCGCCGGGCGGATGATGGCGGCAGTGCAGCGGCAATCCAGGCATCCGTTGCGCGTAGTCGTGCAAGAATTGCCGCGGGGTATGAATGCGGGGGACGGCGCCCAGGTAATCGCTGGCATGATGGACCGCATACGGCTCCCAAAGCTTTTCCCAAGGTCGCTTGACCGCAGTCTTTGGTTCCGTCGGCAGCCTGGCCGGCGGATCGATCATGGCGACCCCGCAGGCGATTGCCATCTGCCAGGCCATGAAAGCCACAACTATCGCTGGCGCCGGCCAACGCAGCGGCCAGGCCAGGCGTCGGAACCATGCCAGGAAACCCGCGATAATGCCGACCGCGATCAGCAAGACAAGCTTGATGTGCGGCTGCCAGTAGATATAGAGGGGCACAAAGCGATAGACCTTGTGCCCTGGCCTCACCGCGCCCAGAACCAGGCCGGCGTGTTGCATCAGCCAGCGCAGGGCAAAATGGTAGGCGATGAACAACAGTGCGACAGCCGCGCATTCGATTGCCAAATAAACCGCATCTTGGCGCTGTTTCTGCATGGGCGACCCATCTGTCGTGCCGGAAAAAGGTACTTTCGGGCAATAATTTACGCTGAAAATAGCCCCGCCAATCGCGGGATAAAAGAGCGAATCGCATTGCGACTGCGAGGCAAGGCCCGATGCGACGGCAAGAGTCATTGATCAGCCGTCCGTTGGCTCCGCTTTTGACGTAGATAGTAAGCCGTGATACGGTAAAACGAGCCTCAAAATTCAGGCAAGGAAAACATGGATATTGCTAACCTATCGCTGCCGCCCGAGTTGGAAGAGTTCGTTTCGGGAGCCGTCGCCAGCGGCAAATACTCGACGCAAGGCGATCTCCTGCGGGAAGCTTTGTTGTTGCTTCGCGACCGCGAGCGAGTGCGCGAAGCGAGGCTGCAGGATCTGCGGCAAGAAATTCAGATCGGACTGGACGAATCCGCGCGGGGTGAATCTGAACCGTTTGATGTCGAGGAAATCAAAGGCGAGGTGCGCCAGCAGTTGGTTACGCGGCGACCCGGCAGCCGATGAACCGCGTCATCCGCACACGCCAGTCGCGGCTCGATTTGATCGAAATTGCGATTTATATCGGTGCAGAGAATCCTGCAGCAGCCGATCGTTTTCTAGATAATATCGACGCAAAGTTGCAATTGCTGGCCACGCACGTCGAACTAGGACAAGCCAGGTCAGAAATCGCAATCGGCGTGCGCAGTTTCGTATTCAGGAACTATGTGCTGTTCTATCGGCCTATCGAAGGCGGGATCGAGCTTATCCGGGTGCTGCACGCTGCACGAGAGACAGATGCACTCTTCTAGCCCTCGCAGCCGTATTCTGGCTGCCCTGAGCAACTGACGTTTAACGCAGTTCTCCAGTCGCCCAGACGGCCAGCTTCTCTCGAAAGATTTTCGCGTTGTGCCGAATATCGACGGGGAACGCCGAATAAAATAAGAACTGATCAATCATCTCCGTCAAGAAACTACTGCGAGCGAGCGCGAGCAGTTCTGCCGCGAAGGCCTGTCTTGCAGCCTGATCCGCGGGCATCTTTCCAGTTCGAGGTTCGACAATGATCACGGGCCGCTGAGCGCCGGCTGGGCCAATGCCGACCAATGCCGAGCGAAACACGTCGGGATGGTTATTGAAAATCGCTTCGCAGCGCTCCGTGTACAATGGTCCATTCGATGTTTGCACGCGATGCGCCGCGCGGCCGCAGTACCAAAAGCGATGTCGCTCGTCAAAATACCCGACGTCGCCGATGCGATGCCATACGGCGTCGCGATCTCGGATTTTCGACAATGCATTCCACTCCCGCCGCGTTGCGTATTCTCGAGTGACGACTTCTCCGCGAACAATCAACTCGCCGATCTGGCCCGTCGGCAGTTCTTCGATCTCAGCTATGTCGGCAATCGGCCCTTCGACCGTCCGAATTACCTTCCAATCGATCCCGGGGAACTTTCCGCCCACGCACGTGCCGGCGCCCCGCCGCGTTTTCTCGGCTGTTTCGCTCAGCACTTCACTGGCCGCGATTGAGGCGACGGGCAGCGATTCGGTAGCGCCGTAGGGCGTGTGCATTTCGCCGCCGGGGGCCATCACTTTTATCATCGCTTCCAGCACGTGCGGCGGTACGGGAGCGCCGGCCGACAATACGCGGCGCAGCGTCGGAAACGATATATCGCGCTGGAGACAGTAGGGGCCAACGCGGTTCCAGACCGCCGGAGAGGCAAACGATTGCGTAATGCGGCAATCTTGGATGGCTTCCACAATGTTCGCCGGATCGACGCTGGCAGGCCGCGAAGCGTCCATGTCGGGAATGACCGTCGTGACGCCCATCGCGCAGTTGAACAGCCCAAACAGCGGAAACCCGGCCAGATCGATCTCGCCGGGCTCGATGCCATAAAAGTCGCGAATTTCGGTCACCTGCCGATCGAAGTTTCCATGTCGATAGAGCACGCCCTTCGGCGGTCCAGTGCTGCCCGTAGTAAAGATGATCGCAGCCGGATCATCCGCGGCCGTCGCCGCCAATTCGGGCGCGCTCCAGGGACCGCCGCGAAGTTGATCGATTGTCGGCCCGCCCCAAAACCAACGACGCCCCACGGTGACATTAAAGCGAGCGTGGCGGAACCGGCGGCCGAGCAAGACGCGCACGGCATGCACCGGCGAGATCGCGACAAAACCTTCCGGCTCGGCGGCCTGCAAGCAAGCAATCAGGTTTTTTTTCCCCATGCCCGGATCGATCAGGATGGTGGTCATGCCGGCTTTAAAGAGCGCGAACACGAGCGAAATAAAATCGATGCCTGGCTTCACCAACAAGGCCAACCGCGTACCGGGCCGTACTCCCATTTCACGCAAGCCCCGAGCCAGTCGATCGCTGTCCTGGTCAAGTTCACGGAAGGTCATGGAAACATATTGTCTCTTGCCTGCACGATCGCGGCCTTGAGGCATAATTACCGCCACGCGCTCAGGCATCTTCGCGGCCATTGAGGCAAGTCGGGCGGCGACGTTGACGGCGGCAGCAGGGGTCATACTTGGCTTTAAACGGCTAATCAAACGCGGGAAGAATTCGGAATTCAAAACGAACAGATCAAGAGAGCTGCCGCCACGGTTGTCACTCGCCGACTCTTGATTCCTACCTCGTGGCGCCTGACTCCTGGCTCCCGACGATTCCCTCAAGATACTCCAGCACCAGTTTCGCCACGTCGATTTCCAGACAGCGAGCAAGGGCTTTCCAACCGGGCACGGCGTTGACTTCAATCGCATACAACCGCCCGTCGCGGCCGGGCAAGAGATCGACCCCGGCCAAGGGCGCGCCGACGGCGTGAGCGGCGCGGCAAGCCAATGACGCAAGCTCCTCGGTCACTTGCAAAGGCTCGGCGCTGGCGCCGCGACTGATATTGGTGCGCCAATCCAGCGGATTGCGCCGCCGCATGCCCAAGACTCGACTGCCAACCACGAACAACCGCAAATCGGCGCCTTCGTGATCGATAAACTCTTGCAGGTACAAAACCGCCCCAAGTTGCTCGAGCATCTTGAAGGCCCGGAGCGCCAGAGCCTCGTCGACCAGCCGCGTGATTCCTCTCCCCTCGGCGCCAAACAGCGGTTTGAGCACAATGTCGCCGCCGAGTTCGGCGAACGCCGCCATCGCGGCGTCGGCGGTCTGGCAGGCAATGGTTCGCGGAATGGTCAAACCGGCGGCTGCGAGTCGAGCAGATGCCAGA
>JAICIG010000581.1 GCA_025924495.1 Pirellulales bacterium
AAGAGCGGCAGTAATACAATTTCCAACACATAGTAAAATAATTGCCGGGCAGGTCCGGTCGCCAGCGGCAGGTACTCGCCATCGGCGCGCGTCCCGTAGTGGCGCCACTGATGATGGTCGATGTGGTTGGAATAAAGGAAATGCGGCATCAGAAAAGGGATGCCACAGACAAGATTCCAGGCGGTACAAAAGCCTCTGATGGCGCCTTTCCGCAGATGCGCGATCTCATGAATGAATGTGCCGAGCCGAAAAAACGCCAGGCCCGCGATGACAAACGCGACGACCTGTTTGAAGGAACCCATGCGGGCGCGAAGGTAAATAAAGGCACTCAGGTAGGACACGACGGTTGTGACTGCCAGGTCAAACCAGAACACTGCGGCCTTCGGCACGAACAGATGGGCGATCAGGTCGCGGGTTCTCCGCAACGAAAACTCCGCTTCGGCCAGCGAGCGAGCGGGCTCTGAATTGGTCTGGGCCGGTCGCGTCATGGGTGCGTCTCCTCTGGATTACGTGTAGCCTCCTTTCGCCTTGGGGTCATCAGGCCCGCATCTTGCCGCAGCCTGTAAGTTCCGCGTAGGGCCGTCACTCTTCAGTCACCGCTGGCCAGGAGTGCCATCACCAGGCGGCCGCTATCGACGGCAAACCGGACGGTGTAGTCGGAGCCATTCAGCAGATGTTGCTCTTCGAGCATTTTGGCGACGTCTTTCGGTAAAACCTCGCGTGCCATGCGCGCCATCGAGGTGGCGGCATCGCCGCCGGTCATTCCGCTGAGCAGGTTGGTCGCCGTCGACAAGTCGAACGCGGCGGCGGGCAGAACGACCACGGCGGCCACTTTTTGTTCGAGCTTTCGCATCGCATCCGGGATGCGGAGCTTAGCCGGTTCGGACCGTATGCCGCTCACAAGCAGATGCTGTGAGGTCGTGCAGAACTTCAAGGGCGCCCGCAGTTCCTGGTGCGCCGCTAGTTCGCGAAGTTGCTGATGAAACACCTGGTTGGCGGCGGCGACCTGAACTGCGGCCTCTTGGTCGAGCTGCCGGCAGACGCGGTCTGCCGCTCGCCGAGCGGCGATCTGCTCAGCCTGCGCCAAGCTGTCTTGCGCGCGCCGCCAGCTGATCCTTTGAGCCAGGCGGCCCCTTAACCCCGGAAGCGGGCTGCTGGTGTCCATCAACCTGGCCGCCGACTTTGCATTGCAACGCGCAGGCAGCGCCGTCAATCCGCGCGCATCGAGCAAGATGCGCTTGCGGGCGGCGAACCGCGTTGTGGTCTGCGTGTGGATGTGCGCCTTGCCCGCATCGCCGGTCGTGATCGAAACGATCGTGCCGGTCAGCAGAATGTCGAAGACGCCGCGTTCAGGGTTTTCGACCAATTCCAAGCGCGTGGCGCCGGTCAATCGGGCTTGTCCCGTCAAAGGAACGCCAAGCATTTCCTCATTCACCGGCAAACTCTGTTCGACGGGGCGAGCCACCAGTTGCTGGATGACCTTCGCCGAGACGCGCATCTGCGCGCCCTCGATCATTCGAACGACGTTGTCCCGAGAATCGTCTTGCTGTGCTGCAGCCGACGGGACGGCTGACTTTGCCAGGAACGAGTTCAGTGCGCCCAGCGAATCAGCGAGCGCCTCGGCGCCGCGAATGCTTTTGGCTTGTAGCTCGGCGCCCATTGCGGTTCGGGTTAGAGGAACGAGCGCCGCCGTCCACAGCAAGACAACTCCACAGATTGTACGCATGATGCCACTCCTCTCGCGAACCGGTTGGTTGGCCCGCTGTTCGCAAAAGAGGTTGATAGCAATCGATGTGCCAGATGTTACAAGTCCTTAATGCGCAGCAAAAAAGCCGCAAAAATGCTGCGTTTTTACCGGCGAATTGATGGTCAGCGGACGACCGTTCTGGCCTAGGAGATGGCTGAGTTCACGCCAGAACCGGAGCGAGCACCTGCCCATGCACATCAGTCAGGCGACGGTTGGCGCCGTTGTAACGGTAGATCAGGCGGGTGTGATCGATGCCCAACAGATGCAGCATCGTGGCGTGAAGATCGTAACAGTAGATCGGCGTTCGCGCGCGCCAGGCCCACTCGTCGCTTTCGCCGTATGCCGTTCCGCCGCGAATGCCGGCCCCGGCGAGCCAGCCGACAAAGGAGCCGCCGTTATGGTCACGCCCCGCGGTTCCTTGACTAAATGGTTGTCGACCGAACTCGGTGGTCCATGCCACGAGCGTGTCGTCGAACATGCCGCGAGCTTTTAGATCCTTCAACAAGGCGGCGATCGGCTTGTCGACGCTGGCCGCAATCGGCGGCAACTCGGCGTTCATGTCGCTGTGATTGTCCCAGTTGTTGCTTGCGCCGCTCGCGCCGCTCCAGACCTGCACGAACCGCACGCCACGCTCTAGCATTCGCCGCGCGATCAAGCAGCGGCGGCCGAAGTCCTCCGTGTGCTTCTCATCAAGCCCGTACATATGCCGCGTTTGTTCCGTCTCTCGCGAAATATCAAGCGTCTCGGGCGCGCTGAGTTGCAGCCGCGCGGCCATCTCATACGACGCAATCCTGGCCTCGAGCCGCGAATCGCCCGGCCACTCCGCCAGGTGCTCGCGATTCAACTCGCCCAGCAGCTCTTGCCCTTCGGCTTCGCTGGCGGGCGTAATGTATGTCGCCGTCTTCGGAGGGAAGAGATCGGCGATCGGCGTCGGCGACGAGGCCTTGATGATTGTCCCTTGATGGGCCACCGGAAGGAACGCCGAGCTGAAGTTGCCCTGGTTGTTGTAAGGCAGTCCGCGCGGGTCGGGCATGACGACAAAGGTCGGCAGATTATCGACCAGGCTGCCAAGGCCGTAGGAAATCCACGCGCCCAAACAGGGAAAACCCGGCAGCACGAACCCCGTGTTCATCATGTAGCTGCCTGGCCCATGCACGTTGGTCTTGCTAGCCATCGACATTAAAAACGCCAGGTCGTCGACGCACTCGGCCAGGTGAGGAAACACGCTGCTCACCCAGCGACCGCACTCGCCGCGCCGCTTGAATTCGAACGGGCTCTTCATCACCTTGAAGCCCGCCGATCCTGTAACCGATTCCACTCGCTCGCCCGGATCGAACTTCTGCCCATCGAGCTTGGCCAGTTCGGGCTTATAATCAAACGTGTCGCACTGGCTAGCGCCGCCGTTCATGAAGAGCTGAATGACGCGTTTCGCTTTTGCCGGATGGTGAAGGCCCCCGTTCAGCTCGGGCCGCAGCGACGTCTCTGCCAGCAGTCCGCTCTGGCCGAGCAACTGGGTCAGGGCCACGCCACCCAAGCCGCCGCCCAGGCGCCAGAGAAAATCGCGTCGATTTGGTTGCATTGCGGCATCAGGCGTCATGAGAGGCTGCGCTAGTGTACGAACATGAACTCGTTGCTATTGAGGATTAAGCGGCAGACGTTAGCCAGGCCGTGTTTGGCTCCGTAGGCCGCGAGCCGGGCCATTTCCTGTTCGGTCGGCGGTCGGCCCAGGGCCAGTTCGTAGGCCGCTTCGACTTGCCGGGTTAAATCATGGCTGAGTCCGCCGACTCGCTCGGCAAAATGCTCGCTTTGCCGCACGAGAAAATGATTATTCAGCATCGATAACGCCTGCAGGGCCGTGACCGAGGCATTGCGGGTCGGCGTCAATTGAGAAGCATCGGCGCAATCCATCGAGTCCATAAACGGATCAGGCAAGGTCCGGAACAGGAAACGATAGACGCTGCGGCGACAACTGGCGGCCGCATCGACGTCGAAGCTTTGATAATCGACGTTTGGAGTCACGTGGATGCCCGGGCTTTCGACGAACTGCTTCACCGAGGGCCCGCCCATCGTGCGATCGAGCATGCCGCTAACGAGCAGCATCGCGTCGCGGATCTGTTCCGCATCGAGCCTCGTGCGGTTCATCCGCCACAGGAATTGATTACCGGCGTCGATCGCAGCATGGTCTGCCCGGCGCCGCGAAGACTGCCGGTAAACCGCGCTGGTGACGATCAGCTTGTGCAATTGCTTGAGCGAGCCGTCATGCTCTAAGAACCAGACGGCCAGCCAATCGAGCAATTCCGGGTGCGTCGGC
>JAICIG010000582.1 GCA_025924495.1 Pirellulales bacterium
CGAGCCGCTGGCCGAGCCGGAGTAAATCGCCCGGCGTTGCCAGATCGCCCGGCTGATAGTGAATCGACTGAGAGAAGACGTCCCACGACGCCTGGTCGAAATTCGCCCCGGCGAATTTCGCCGTGCTTTCGGCCAGTGCGCTGCGCCACTGCTCGTCGCTGAAAGCGCTGCGCGAGAAGCCCACGATCTTCGTGTCGGCTGGCAGTCGTTGTTTGCGAAACAACTGGTAAAGCGCGGGGACCAGTTTGCGGCTGGTTAAGTCGCCGGAGGCGCCGAAGATGACGATCGTAAACGGCATGGCAAAGCGTGCGCCCACTCGTCCTTGGAATCTGCAGAGCTGGCCAGGGGAGTCAAAGGCCGCGAGGCCGGAGCAAACGCTGCTGAGCCTGCAGTTCTCGCTTGGCCTTGTCCCCGCTACTTACTTCTGACTACTCGCGCCCGGCTTTCCTCTTACAGCCGCATGGCGGTAAAGCCGCCGTCAACGTAGTAGGCGGCGCCGGTTATGAAGCTGCCCGCCTGCCGAGACAACAACAACAGGGCTGCGCCGGCCAATTCCTGCGGCTCGCCGAACCGGGCCATGGGCGTTTGCCGCATGATGTTGGCGGTTCTCTCGGCATCGAGGATCTTGCGATTTTGCTCGGCGGGAAAGAAGCCGGGGCACAAGGCGTTCACGCGCACTTTACGGGGCGCCAACTCGCGCGCGACGTTCTGCGTTAGATTGACGACCGCCGCTTTGGATGCCGAGTAGGCGAACACTTTCGACAAAGGCCGATCCGCCGTCACGCTGGCGATGTTCAGAATCGAGCCCCCCTCGGGCGATTCCGCCATGTGGCGACCGAAGATCTGGCAGCCATGGTGGACCGCCTTCAAGTTGCTGTTGATGACCCAGTCCCAGTCTTCGTCGCGGACTTCGAAGTAGGGACTCGCCGAGTTGACGCCGGCGCCATTGATCAGCATATCGACCCGGCCGTGATGTTCGACGACATGGGCCAGCAATTGTTCGATCGACTGTCGACTGGAGACGTCGACGGCGGCGAACGCGGCCTTGCCGCCGAGACTTTCAATGGCGCGCACCCGCTCGCGACCTCGCTCTTCGCCGCGACCGGCGACAACCACGAAGGCGCCCGCTTGGGCCAGTGCTTCCGACAAGGCGCCCCCTAAAACGCCCGTGCCGCCAATCGCCACGGCGACCTGGCCGGAAAGCCCGAATAGCCGCTGCAGATATTCCGCTGCCATCAATCAGCCTCCCGCGGCGCGCCAGGGCGTCGCTTTGCAACAACAACTCATTTTGCGCCGCGGTCGGTCGGCGAAACGGCGGTTAGCCCTGGGGCGGCCGGCGCAAATGCAACCATTCCGTGTGGAACGTGCCGCTCTTGTCGGTCCGCTCGTAAGTGTGGGCGCCGAAGTAATCTCGCTGGGCCTGCAGCAGGTTGGCCGGCAAACGCGGCGCGCGATAACCATCGTAATAGGTCAGCGCCGTCGAGAACGCCGGCACGGGAATGCCTAGCGAAAACGCGGTGGTGACCACATGTCGCCAGGCCGCCTGACCTTGCTCCACCGCTTTGGTGAAATAAGGCGCAAGCAGCAGGTTTTCTAGTTGCTTGTCCGCGTCGAAAGCTTCCTTGATTCGCTCGAGGAACCTCGCACGAATGATGCAGCCGCCGCGCCACAGCAAGGCGATATTGCCATAGTCAAGCGGCCAGTCGTGTTCTTTGGCGGCCGCCTGCATCTGCACGTACCCCTGAGCGTAGCTGGATATTTTCGAGGCGTAGAGCGCCTGGCGAACCTGCTCGATGAATTGCTTCTTGTCCCCTTGATAGGCGCCGCTCGGCCCCGTGAGTACTTTGCTTGCTCGCACGCGCGCGTCTTTCAGCGCTGAGAGGCAGCGAGCATACACGGCCTCGGTCACCAGCGTGCTGGGCACTCCCAGGTCGAGGGCCAACTGGCTCATCCACTTGCCCGTTCCCTTAGCGCCCGCCTTGTCCAGAATCAGGTCGACCAAATCCTTGCCGGTATCAGGATCTTTAACGCTGAAGATGTCGCGAGTGATCTCGATCAGGTAGCTGTCCAGTTCCCCTTGGTTCCAATTGGCGAAAACGTCGTACAGTTCCGCGTTGGATAGGCCGAGCGCCTGCTTGAGCAGGAAGTACGCCTCGCAGATCAACTGCATGTCGCCATACTCGATGCCGTTGTGCACCATCTTCACATAGTGCCCTGCACCGCGCGGCCCGACCCACTCGCAGCAGGGAATGTCGTTCTTCGGTCCGACTTTGGCCGCGATCGCCTGAAAGATCGGCTTGACCAACGGCCACGCCGCCTGGCTGCCGCCGGGCATCAGACTGGGGCCCAACAGCGCTCCTTCTTCTCCGCCCGATACGCCCGTGCCGATGTACAGCAGACCCTTCGACTCGACGTACTTCGTGCGCCGCTCGGTATCCATGTAGTGAGTATTGCCGCCATCGATGATCACGTCGCCTGGCGACAAGAGCGGCAGCAACTGTTCGATCAGGTCATCAACGGCCGGCCCCGCCTTGACCATCAGCATTACCTTGCGGGGCTTGGCCAGAGACTTGACCAGTTCCTCGATGCTGTGGCAGCCGACGAACTTCTTGCCGGCAGCGCGACCCTTGATTAGGTTGTCGACGACGCTCGTCGTGCGATTGAAGACCGCAATGCGAAAGCCGCGGCTCTCGATATTCAGCGCCAGGTTCTCGCCCATCACGGCGAGCCCAATGAGTCCAATGTCGCAAAGATCAGCCATGAGTTTAGTCCAAGATCTAAAAGTCGTACGTCCAAAGTCCCCAAACCACGTCGAACGGCCAGACCAGCGTCGGTTCAACCGACCCGAGACGTTGGGCTTTCCGGCTTTGGACTATTTCTTCTCCCAGGGCGGGCGCTCGGGCAGATAAGTTTCGAACTCATCCAACAATTGTTGCTGGTAGGCTCCCGCGAATTTGCCGGACAGGAATTTATCGATTCCTTCCTCGTAGAAGCGTTTCCAACTGGCGTCTTCGGCGCCGGGATTGATTGGAAAGAATAACGTATGGTTCGCCTGGGCGGCCTGATAATCGCCCGGCGCATCGCCGACCATCAAAGCATGTTCCGGCGCATATTGTTTGGCGGCGGCGAGCGTTTCTTTCTTCGTGCCGATCTCCTGGCCGCAGATGGCGGCGACATACTTTGCCAGATCGTGTTCCTCCCACTCGCGGTGCAATGCTTCATTGGGCGTCGCCGAAATCACGAGCATGTCGGCTTTGCCTGTCAGCTTTTCCAACGACTCGCGCACGAAAGGGAAGGGCGGCACGCCGCGGACAAAGCGTTCGACCGTTTCGTTCACCGCCTTCGACCAGGCCAAGGCCCGCTTCAGGTCGGGATCGCTCGTTTTCTCGACCGCCGCCGCCAGTGCGGGATTGGCCAGTTTGGTCTCGGTCTTGATCCAATGCACCAACCCGGCGGGAATCTGAATGTTCACTCCGCGGGCCAACACTTCGGGCCGCTTGGCCAGCCATTCCAGCGTTTCCACCAAGGCGGGAAAGCGATTGATGCCGCGGCTCTTCGAATACAAGTTGACGAACTCAGCCGCCTCGCGCGCGTACTTGCTGATGCCTTGCAGGTCGTAACTATTAATGGTGTTGGGGATGAAGCACTCCTTGTGCTTCACCTCCATGGTATCGAATGCGCACCCATCTGAATCGATGCCGACCAGAAACTCATGCTTCGCCTTGAAATCTAAACTCACAACCGATCCTCTTCTATGGTTAACCCGACTTCTTGCGGGCTTCTTCCGTCTGAGACTCTAAACCTTAAACCTTGGCCGTCTCGCGATCTGCCTGCGGCACGTACTTCGGCAGCTTTTGATCAGCGAAAATCGGCTTGAACCGCGTCAAACGCTGCCGGCCGTCAATCAGCGGCAAGCTGATCATGTCTTCGCCGACCAGCGGCTTGGCGTAGCGCAGGAAATCATCGGTGACGTCGTAACCGCTGGGCGCGATCCATTTGGCCGGGAAGGTTCGCTCGCTGTTGGCGACCTCCGTCAGCGAAACCTTGTCGTAATA
>JAICIG010000583.1 GCA_025924495.1 Pirellulales bacterium
CCCCTTCACTCGACTCCCAGGCTGATGAATTCTATCGCCTTGGCCGCGGCAAGCTAATTCGCACAAGCACCCGAGAAAACCGCGGTCGGGAGGAAATCCTCGACGAGATCTTCGAGCGATTGCCCGATCAAGACGGAACTGCACCGCCCTCCGAACCGACCATGAAGGTGGCCATCGTCGGCCGCCGCAATACCGGCAAGAGCACGTTCGTAAACACGCTGGCGCAGGCCGAACGAATGATTGTCAGCGAAGTGCCCGGTACGACGCGAGATAGCGTCGACGTCCGTTTTGAACTCGACGGCAAGGCCTTCATGGCCATCGACACTCCCGGTCTGCGGCGGCGGAAGAGCATTTCGACCGACATCGATTTTTACAGCTCCCATCGCGCGCAGCGCAGTATTCGTCGCGCCGACGTCGTTTTCCTGTTTTTCGACGCGGGAGAGCGAATCAGCAAGGTCGACAAGCAGCTTTGCGACTACGTGGCAGAGCAGTACAAGCCTTGCATCTTCGTCGTCAATAAGTGGGATATGTTCGCCGGCAGCCTGCCGACCGAAAAATGGGTCGCGTATCTCCGCGACACCTTCCGCACCATGCATCACGTGCCGATTGCGTTCATCACAGGTCAGACGGGAAAGAACGTCAAGGCGTTGCTGAACCATGGCCAGATGTTGTTCAAACAGGCCCGCGAGCGAATCAGCACCGCCGACTTAAATCGCGTGCTCCGCGCGGCGGTCGAAAAGAATCCGCCGCCGCTGTACAAGCACCGCACGGCGAAGATCTACTATGCAACCCAGGTTGGCGTCGAACCGCCGACGCTTGTGTTGTTTTGCAACAATCCGCAAGCCATTAGCACGAACTATCGTCGTTATTTGCTTGGCGTGTTCCGTGACCACTTGCCGTTTAGCGAAGTGCCAATCAAGCTCTATCTGCGTCGCCGCGAGGGGGCGGTGCCGGGCGCCGATAACGAGATGCGGCCGCAGGAACTGGAATCTCCTGATCGGGAAGAGCCTCAACTGCCGCTCGATGCTGACGAGGTGAACCGTTGATCGTCGGAGTGCCGAAAGAGATCAAGCGCGACGAGTACCGGGTCGCACTCTTGCCGGTGGGCGTCGAAGAGTTGACTCGGGCAGGCCATACCGTGCTGTTCGAATCGGGCGCAGGCTTGGGTTCAGGCATTCCTGACGAGGTCTATGCCGAGCACGGCGCCAAGCTCACGGATGGGCCGCAACGAATCTTCGGCGAGGCGGACTTGATCATCAAAGTGAAAGAGCCTCTGCCGGCGGAATGGCCTTTGCTCCGCGCGGGACAGACGGTTTTCACATATTTCCACTTCGCTGCGGACCGCAGTCTGACCGAGGCGGTGATTTCATCCGGCATCACCGCCGTTGCTTACGAAACGCTGCGTGACGACCAGGGGCGTTTGCCGTTGCTGACGCCGATGAGCGAGGTGGCCGGCCGGATGAGCATTCAGGAAGGCGCAAAATATCTCGAGCGCCCGCAAATGGGCCGCGGCATCCTACTGGGCGGCGTGCCAGGGGTGGCGCCGGCGCGAATCACAATTCTTGGCGGCGGCGTCGTGGGTGCAAACGCCGCCAAGGTGGCGGCCGGTTTCGGCGCCAACGTCGGCTTGCTTGACGTGAACATGGACCGCCTGCGTTATCTCGATGATGTCATGCCTCCGAATGTCGATTGCCTGTTCAGCGATCGTCACACGATTCGCGAGCAGCTCAAACACGCTGACCTCGTCATTGGTTCCGTGCTGATTCCAGGCGCCAAGGCGCCCAGGCTGATTGAGCAGGAAGATCTCAAGCTCATGCAGCCCGGCAGCGTGATCATTGACGTAGCTATTGATCAGGGCGGATGCGTGGCGACCAGCCGTCCAACGACCCACAGCGAACCTACCTTCATTGTCGACCAGGTTTTGCATTATTGCGTGACCAACATGCCCGGCGCGGTCGGCCGCACCAGCACCTATGCACTGTGCAACGTGACATTGCCTTGGGCTTTGCAGATCGCCAATCGCGGCATTGCCGCAGCCGCTCAAACACTCAAGCCGATCGCCCGCGCCATCAACATCGCCGACCACAAGGTCGTCAACCGAGCAGTAGCCGCCACATTCGAGTTGCCTTACGACAACCGGTTTGAAGCGTAGGCGACAACTGCGATTGATCTCCGCCCCCTGGCGCAGCGTTGCAGGCAAGCTTGCCTGGCGGCCAGGTTGCGTTGCCAGTCCGCTCGTTCCTATCATGGAATGCGCCGCAGACTTGACAGAAGCAGTGCTTCCCCCAGGGGCGTCGCCTATTTTGTTGGTACGCGCCCGCCGAGGTTCGGCGTGGCGGAGATCGCTATTGCAGAGAGCATTCAATGATGGGTTATGCGATCCAGAGCCGTTCTCAGCGAGCCCGTATGTTCCTCTTAATCCTGGCAATCGCCCTGGCTATGGTCTCCAGCGGCAGAACGACCTTTGGCCAGCGGACCGGCTTTGGCGCCAATCGACTTGCCCCTTCGCTCGAAGGCGGTACGCAGTGGATCAATACCGAAGGGCCGCTCGATTTGAAAACCTTGCGCGGCAAGTTCGTGCTTCTCGATTTCTGGACCTACTGCTGCATCAATTGCATGCACATCTTGCCCGAGCTGAAGAGGCTCGAGCGTGCTTTTCCCAAGAACCTCGTCGTCATCGGCGTTCACTCGGGCAAGTTCGATGAAGAAAGGGATAGCGACAATATTCGCGCCGCGGTGCTGCGGTATAACATCGAGCATCCGGTGATCAACGACCCCAACTACGCGATCTGGCAACGCTGGGGAATCGATACCTGGCCAAGCCTGCGATTGATCGACCCGGAAGGCAATCTCGTGTGGGGCATCAACGGCGAAGTCGAGTTCGAAGCATTGCAGCGCGAACTCAAGAGCCGGATTGCCTCCTACCGTCGCAAAGGCGTGCTAAAAGAGACGCCCCTCGAGTTCAATCGCGAGCGCCGCCGTGCTCAAGAATCGCCCCTGCTATTTCCAGGAAAAGTTCTCGCCGACGCGGCAACCGGCCGGCTGTTCGTCGCTGACAGCAACCACAATCGGATAGTGATCTCTGAGACGTCGGGCAAGCTGATCGACGTGATCGGCAACGGCGATATTGGTCGTGCTGATGGAAGCTACGCCGACGCAAGCTTTCAGCAGCCACAAGGCATGGCGCTCGACGGCAAGACGCTCTATGTCGCTGACACGGAGAATCATCTGCTAAGGAAGATCGACCTGGAGACCCGACAAGTCAAAACGATTGCGGGGACGGGCAAGCAGCGCCGCGAGTTGCATCCTGCCACGCGACGAAATCTCGGCAACCCATTGCGCACGCCGCTGAGCAGTCCGTGGGATTTGTGCCTGCACGCTGACATGCTCTACGTTGCCATGGCTGGACCGCACCAAATCTGGCAAATGTCGCTCGACGAAAAGCAAATCGGCGTGCACGCCGGCAACGGCATCGAAGACATTGTCGACGGTCTGCTGGCCAAATCTTCGAATTCTTCCGGCGGCGCGAGCTTTGCCCAACCTAGCGGACTGGCGACTGACGGCGATGTCCTGTATGTGGCAGACAGCGAGGGCAGCTCCATTCGCGTCGTGCCGTTCCAAGCCAATCAAAAGGTGACGACGTTGGTAGGCACGTCCGGACTGAAGGGCGGCCGGCTGTTTACGTTTGGCGATGGTGACGGACCGGCAGAGCGGGCCCGGTTCCAGCATCCGCTCGGCGTGGCTTTCGCTGACGGCCGCTTGTTCGTAGCCGACACCTATAACAACAAGATTCGGGCTATTGATTTAAGCGAATGCACCGTTTCGACGATTGCAGGCACGGGCAAAGCAGGCAGCAACGACGCGCCGCCCGAGTTCGACGAGCCGGGCGGAATAAGCGCGTCTGCAGGCAAGCTATATATCGCCGATACCAACAACAATGCAATACGGGTGCTCAACTTGGAAGATAACACGGTAAGCACGCTCGCCATCGAAGGCTTGACGCCGCCGTTCAAAGTCAAAGCGGCTGCAAAGCCGGCGCTTGCTGATCCG
>JAICIG010000584.1 GCA_025924495.1 Pirellulales bacterium
ACGAGCCAGCTCGCTAAACGGCCGCAGGCCCGTGCGGAGGGCCGCAAACAGAAACTCGCGAAAGCGAACTTCCACCGCCGCCAACAGCGCCTCCTCGTCGGCGGCGGAAAGCGATTGCAGGCGCGGCTTCGAGGCCGGCTTCTTCATTCCCTTGAGTGGATTGGGAATATCAAACATCTCTTCGGCCCGATTGAAGGCCGCTAACACAATCGACAGCACGCTGCGATGGGTGGCCGCGGAGCGCCAACCGGCATGGCTTTCCAGCCACTCCTGAATATGGGCCTTTTTCAGTTCCGCGGCCGGCAAGGCGCCGCAATATCGGCACAGATCATTGAGGAACGCCACGGCGTTTGCGCGATGGCTATGGCTGATGGAGCCGGCCTTGATCCCGCGCTCGCAGTACTGCAGATACTCCGAGCAGACGCGGGCCACGAGCCATGTTTCGTCCGGCGCTTTGCCATCCACTCGAGCGGCATCCGCCAGCTTCGCTCGGGCCAGCGCTCGTTCCGCGACCGCAGAATTCTCTTTGCCGCGAATTCGCTGGCCGTGCTCATCGAACAACGGCACGCGGCGCTTCGAGCCGGGCGGCGTGTAGTACCAGCAATCGGTCTGTTTCCAGTGCCAAGCCGAGCCGTGTGTTTGCCGGCGCCGTTTACGAGGTCTTCCCATCAGCGGTGCGAGAGCTCCAGCAAGTTGACCCACAGGTCAGGAGAACGGATATTTGCATCACAGCCGGCGGCGCGGCCGCCTGGCGGCAGCAACTTCCGCATCTGCGTTGAGGCTACGAATGACGGCTCGAATCCCGAGGGCGCCCGTTCCGCACCCCCAGAATTTACTACAAACTTTACTACACAGAATAACTACACTCATCATTGTTGCGATCACTGGCATTTGGTCAATATCGGTGATAACTCCCGCATATTCCGCGGATGACGAGTGTAGACCAAATATAGTACTCATCCTCGCCGATGACCAGGGCTATGGCGATGCCGGCTGTTACGGAGCAACCGATCTCAGAACGCCGAACATCGATCGTCTGGCCCGCGAAGGCGCCCGCTTTACAAACTTTTACGTCGCGCAACCCGTCTGTACCGCGTCGCGCGCGGCGCTTTTGAGCGGTTGCTACTCGAACCGCCTGGGGATGGCGGGCGCCCTTAACCATACCAGCACGATCGGCATCAACCCGCAAGAAACGCTGCTCAGCAAACTGTGCCGGCAGCAAGGCTACGCAACGGCGATCTACGGCAAGTGGCATCTGGGGCATAAGCCGCCATTCCTGCCCACGCGACAAGGGTTTGACGAGTTCTTCGGCATTCCTTACTCCAACGACAATGGTCCGCTGCATCCGGTAATTCGCGACATACCGCCACTGCCGCTGTATGAAAACGAAACCGTCGTCGAGCTCGACCCTGATCAGTCGCAGTTCACTCGGCGGCTGACCGAGCGGGCAGTGCAATTTATTGAGAAGAATCATGAGCGGCCGTTCTTTTTGTATCTGCCGCACATCATGCCGCATGTGCCGATCTTCGCCTCCGACGATTTTCGCGGCAAGAGCCGGCGCGGCCTCTATGGCGACGTGATTCAAGAACTCGATTGGTCGGTCGGCGAGATTCTGGCCGCGCTCGCAAAGCACGACCTCGACAATCGCACGCTGGTGATCTACACGTCCGACAATGGACCGTTCCTGTCTTACGGCGAGCATGCGGGTTCCGCCGGCCCGCTGCGCGAGGGCAAGTTGACTACATTCGAAGGAGGCGTGCGCGAGCCATGCCTCATGCGATGCCCGGGCAAGATTCCTCAAGGGCGCGTTTGCGATGAGATCGTGTCGACAATGGACCTATATGTGACGATTGCGGGCCTGGTCGGCGCCCGGTTGCCCGAGGTAAAGCTCGATGGCATCAACGTCGCGCCATTATTGTTTGGCCAACCTGGCGCGAAGGGACGCGATACGTTCTGGTATTACTCGGGCGACGAGTTGCACGCCGTACGGCAAGGCGACTGGAAGCTGCACCTGCCGCACGAGTATTTGACCGTGGCCGGAGAACCGGGCAAAGGGGGCAAGCCTTCGAACTTTGGCAGGCTCAAACCGGAGTCGATTGAGCTCTCCGGCATTCGCGGCATTGCCAGTCGACATGGCTATCGGGTGGAAAAAATCGGCCTCTCGCTCTATGACCTGGCTCACGATCCCGGCGAGAAGCACAACGTTGCGCTAGAGCATCCCGAGATCGTCGAGCGCTTGCAGCTCGTCGCCGCCGCGGCGCGGGCCGACTTGGGAGATTCGCTCACCGGCGCGGCGAACAACAATCTCCGGCCTCACGGCGATCTCCGGCAGCTGTCCAATTAAGGCTGTCGGCCTCCGCTTAATCGCCTCGAGATATTGGAACGCTGGCCATTTCCAGGCGGCGGCCGAGGCCAAACTCGTCCATCTATTAAGCTCGATCCCTATGCCGGCGACCCGCCGGCATCAATGGCAAGGCAGGACGAACACAGAAATAACGTCGGCATGTGTTGGACGCCCGACCGCGAGCGACTCATCGTCAACAGCGGCGCCAATAGCACAGCCG
This sequence comes from Pirellulales bacterium, assembly GCA_025924495.1. The sequence continues at coordinate 2,565 of JAICIG010000584.1, forward strand.
CGTTCCGGCGAAGTCCAAAGACCTAAATGAATAGTTGACGGCACGGTTTGGCTTGTGCTACTCTCGGGGATGGGGATGTCAGGGCGGTCTGCGTCATGGCCTTCTCCGATCATTTCCGGGATTCGGTGCAGCCATGTCTGTGTCTTTGCTCAGCGCGGAGCGTCTCGAAGCTGCACGCGCGCAATATAAGTGCTGCCTGCTGTGCGAGCATCGATGCGGCAGCGACCGGCAGGCAGGGCAAAAAGGAGTCTGCAAAGCCGGCGTCGAGGCGCGCGTTTTTCGGCATCGCATCGAGTATGGCGAAGAGCTGGAGCTGATCCCTTCGCATCTATTTTATTTATCTGGCTGCGATCTTCGTTGCGCGTTCTGCATCGCCGAACAAAATGCATTCGATCCACATCGCGGTTCTGTTTTAACGCGCCGGTTATTTGCAGAAGCCGTTGCGTGGGGGCAGGAGCGAGGCGCTCGAAATGTCCAGTGGGTGGGCGGCGAGCCAACGATTCATATTCCGGCAATCCTCGAGGTGCTAGCGCAGCAGAGTGCCTGGCCGCGAATGATTTGGAAGTCCGATTTTTACAGTACGCCGGCCGCGTTCGCATTGTTGGACGGTGTCGTGGACGTCTACGTTGCGGACTTCAAGTTCGGCAACGACGCATGCGCAAAACGGATTGCGAGCATCGACAACTACATGGCTACGGTCACCCGCAATCTGCTGACGGCAGCGAATCAGGCCGACCTGATCGTCAGACATTTGCTGCTGCCTGGTCACTTCGCTTGCTGTTATCAGCAAGTGCTGGATTGGATGAGACGGAACCTGCCCTCGGCGAAATTCAGCATACGAGACGGCTACCTGCCGCGTTGGCGAGCCCGCCATTTTTCCGATTTGAGCAGCCCCCTGCCTGTCAACGCCGGACTTCGCGCGCGCGAGTTGGCGCTGTCGCATGGCCTTCGAGTGGTCGCATGAGGAGCTCCCGCTTGAGCGAAGACGATGAAACGTTGATTACTGAAATCACTTTCTTGCCCGATGGCCGGCTCTGCATTTTCGGCGCCTCGCAGCAGGTCCTGGCGCTCTTAGGCGAACTTGACCTGGGCGATGCTGATTTGCAAAAACGCTGCGCACATCTGCAAGCACTGAATTTACCACCGTCTGGAGCACGCATGCGCACTGCAATCGGCAGGCCGGGATTCGGAGATCAAGCGTGACGAATGAACAGTCGCAGGTGCGGCCTTCGAAAAACTCTGACGCTCCCGCAAACAAGCAGGACCGCAAGTCCCCCGGCGTATTGCGCAAGCTAACGCCGGCTCAAGAGCTCGAGGTGCTGATTCGTGCTCGCTATCCGGTGATCTATGTAGTGAGCTGGGAAGAAGAACGCGTCGAACGTTGCCTTGCCGAAATTGCGGAAAAGCGGGGCAAGAAATTGCTCGTGTGGACGATCACCCAAGGCATCGTCAAAAGCGGGGCCGAGCCGCAGCGTAGCAAGGCC
>JAICIG010000585.1 GCA_025924495.1 Pirellulales bacterium
ATGGCTGAACTCCGCGCGTTGCGTCTCGAGCTGACTCAATGTGGCTTGCCGCGAGGAGCGCAGTTGCTCGATTCGCCATGCAAGGTCTGCTTGCCTGGTCTCCAATTCTTCCTTGAGTGCGGCATTTGCGACCGGGACTTCCTCATCGATCTGCAAGCGAGCCTGGCGCGCAATAACGACGAGCACCACAATCAGGGCGCCCATCGTACACAAGAGCACCGCCAGGAAGGGAAACAGAGAAACTCCGGCGGCGCCTGATTTCGGCTGTAACCGCCGTCTCATGCAGCCCTGCCAACGGAAGAAGAATCTTTAAGACCGACGTGAGGCACGCCTGACACGTGCCCTAGCCGTGCATTGAGCAGATGAATGGCGCCTGCCAGGTTAAGCAGCGTCTCTTCGAAATGCTGAGCTCCTGCGAGCGCCGCTAGATTGCCGTTGAGCGCTTCTTCAAGCTTCGTGACATGCCCGGTGGCTTCCACCACGCGCAACAGGATCTCGCCTTGCTTGGTCAGTTCGGTCTGCTGCGCTTTAGTCTTCTCGGCGCTGTCCGCCAAGGCCTGCTGCAAGCGGCTCCAGTTGCGGCGATTCTGTTCGGCGGCGGCCTCCGATGAAGCGGCCAATCGCTCGGCGTGAGCCGTAATGCTCTGTGACAAGGCTCCGGACAATGCCTGTTCCATCTGCTTGCCGGCATTGGCGCCCAATTCGCTCCAACGGCGCTGTGAGGCGTCAAGCGTGCGCTGCCAGATTTCGGCCTGCTTTTCGACGAGAGCTTCGGTCGCTTTGATTACGGCGTCGCCGATCCGGCGGACGGCCGCTACCTGCGGATCGTCCACGGCGCCGAGTTGCTCGAAGCGGCCGCCCAGTTGTTCGGCGGCGCGGGCATCGACCTGCGATAGCAGGCGCCCTTCAAGCCGATCTACAAAGAATTGAGTGAACATTAGCACCATCGAGAGGCCAAGCGCCAACGCCGTGGTGTCGAACGCCACGCCCAAACCGCCCGTCACGGTGGGGAGCGAATCTTCGAGGGCTTGCGGGTTCAGGCTCGCAATGGCCATCGTGATGCCAATCACGGTACCCAAGAACCCAAGAATCGGAATCGCCCAAATGATGATTCTCAACAGCGAGTAGCTGGCGTGTGAGCGATTGGCATCCGACTCGGAGAGATACTTCAACTCGTCGCCCAGCTTGTCTGCGGAGCCGGCAAACTGAACCGATTGCAGCGCTTCGCGCAAGCGGCGCGGCAGGTAGTCGTCTCGTTGATGCTCCGGAACGTCGTCGAGCGAGCGTAACAGCTTGCCCGCATCGCTGGCGGGCGCCGGGCCGCCCGAGATCGGCGGCAGCGCGATCCGGCCAAGAGCCGCCGACTGGCGCATCACGTCGAGAGCCTTGAGGACCAATCCGGCCATTCCGACGAAAAACATCGCCGTCTCGATGTATTCGACCCAGTGGCCGGCGAAATAGCGGATGACGAACTCGTCTTTCCAACGACCCGTTTGGATGGGGGCGAAGAAGGCGAGACTGGCGAGCAGCCCCCATAGCAGCGACGACCGCATGATGGCCAGGGAAATGCGATTGGCTTTACTCACGGCGATTCCTTTCCCCGAGACGATGTTGATGAGCTTCTATTTGGGGGCCAGCCGGCTCCACGAGATCACAGATCAATCGTCCACGGGCGACTTCTTTCCTGGATGTGATCCTAAAAATCGGCCCGACCGGCAAAGTTTATGAAGACAATCGTGCAAAATGGTCGGGTAGTTTCTCCAAACTCCCAAACTCGCACAATACGGAAACTGGTCGAAAGTGTCGGCGTGATGCGAGCCGATAGCAAATTCGGCCACCGGGTTGGGACTCGGCACACCGAAGTCCCGGAACAGGGGGGACCTGCCCACACGCCCGGCGCTACCTGAATTCACACCCTTGGCGCTGTCGATCGGCAACGACCAGGCGGGTTTTACCTTGGCGAGGCAGCCATTCAGCGCTCGTGACGGGCATTGAATCCGGCGCCCGCGCCCATGCGTCCTACGATTCCCAGCCCAGAATCTGTGGAATCGAATCCCGGGAGGGAAAAAAGCAGTCCGGCGTGGCCTGAGGGCCTGCCGGACTGTTTTTATTGAATTCGCACTAAACGAATCAGCGGCTGATCAACGTGGACGAAGAACCCAACGAGCGGACGCTGGCATCGGCGGTGCCGTTAGCGAGCGTAGGTGGCAAAGCAGTGCGGGGTTTCCCAGAGTCGGCATTCGACGATCGGAAAGCCCTGGGCGGCCGTAAATTCGAAGATCAGTTTTGCGATGTTCTCCGCCGTTGGATTCTCATCCAGCAGAAACATCGGCTCTCCCATCTCGCGCAAAGCCGCAACAGCCGGATCGTCGCGATGCAGCAACATTCGGTGGTCGAGGTTCTGGTCGATCCAATTGCTTACCACGCGCTTGATATCCGAGAAATCAAGCACCATGCCGCGGTGATCGAGTTCTGCCGCCTCGATCGCAATGACGGCCGTCCCGTTGTGGCCATGCAGATATTTGCACTTGCCGTCGTAGTTCAGCAGGCGATGGCCATAACAAAAATCAATCTCGCGAGTGACTCGAAACATTTCGGTTCAGCGTCTCGTTGGTTTGCTGGTAAAAACGGACGGCCACGCCGGGCTCTCTTGACCCGATGATTATAGCCGCTCGGAACAGTTAGCGAACGCGGTCTCCACGAGCCGCCAGGCCGCCGGCATACGCAGTCGGATCGCAGCCATCGAGCAGCCCGAACGCTTCGCGGCGCTCTTGGCATTTGTTGCAGACGCCACAATGCAATCCGCCCTGCGGAGAGATACACGAAAACGTCAATTCAAGCGGATACGTTCGTCCAAGTTGCATTACTTCGCGCTTCGAGAGCTTGTCGAACGGCCGAATGAGACTTACTTCGCCGACCGTGGCCCGATTCATTGCGGATTCGAAATCGGAGAAAAACTCGGGGGTTGCGTCGGCAAACGGATTGGAGCTGAGTGGGGCCAGGGCCAGTTGGCGGATGCCATGCAACTGGCACCAAAGCGCCGCCTTGATCACCAGCAGCGGATTGCGGCCTGGCAGGTACACTGCCTCATCAGGTTCGTCGGCCGACGGCACGCCCTCCCCGGTAATGCTCCAGTGGCCGTCATAGACATCAGCTAAAGGGAGCTCGAGGCGCACGAGCGGACTCAACGACGGCTGAGCGAGAGCCGCCAGAAATCGCTGCAAAGCCCGCAGTTCGCTGCGCTGCCAGACTAGCCCGCTTTCAATATAAAACGGCTGAACGCGCCCGCCCCGTTCTAGCAGCCGGCCCAATAGAATACAGCTATCTAGTCCGCCGCTGACCAAAAGTCCCACTGTGTCTGGCGCCGAGATCAGAGGCAGGTCTAATTTCATCAGGCGACTCCGGGCGAACAGGGGGGGCCAATTGAAACGGGCTCTTCTCATTCTAGGTCTGCCCCTGGCACGGTCGAGTCCCCTCGCGACTGCCACCCCCCGGGCGAAGCTCCCCGATTTACCCCTGGCCGAAAGCTGCGGGGCCGAGTTAGCTTGGCTGGAGCAGCCGCCGCGCATTGCCTTCGCAAATCGCCTTAAACTGAATGCGGCCCAGTTCCGACTCGCGCAGCTTCAACAGAGCTGATTCAAAATAGAAGAACGGATAATAGGAGCCAAACAAGATTCGCTCTGCGGTCACTTGCTGCACCAACTTGGCCAGCCCTCCGACCCCTTCGAGCTCCGCGATCTCGAAGTAAACCTGTCCCGCGGCGGCCAACCGGTCCACCAGCTCGCCCCGCAGGCTGCGGAATGCATTCAGCAACACGAATCGTAGCTGCGGGAACCTTTTGGCCAGCTCCACCAGCGGCGTCAGATCGACGTGCGGAACTTGGACTAAGGGATGCTGAGTTCGCTCGTCCTCCATCGTCACTGCCAATTGCACGATCAGCTGGCGTTCCGCGGCAATCGCGAATAATTCCGCGACGAGAGGGTCATCAAGCTTGTAGCCGTGATAATTCGGATGCAAGCGAATCCCTGGCATCCGGTGCTCCTCGTGC
>JAICIG010000586.1 GCA_025924495.1 Pirellulales bacterium
CGCGCTGCAGCCATTTCCGGCAGAATCGCCGGCAGCAAACCCGTCTCGCGTAACAGTTCTACGGCCTGCGCTCGACTGGGATGGACCAGCATCCGCCGCAATTCTTCGGCGATCCGCTCGGCGCTGACCGAAGTCACCAGCGAGGCGAATTCAGCAATTGCTGCCTGCGTCCCCGCCTCAAGAGCGAAATCGAAGGTGGCGGCCATCCGCACAGCCCGCAGCAATCGCAGCTTGTCCTCGCCGAATCTGGCCCGAGGGTCACCGATCGCGCGCACCACGCGATGGTGGAGATCGGCCACGCCTCCCACGAAATCGATTACGCCCAGTTCTGGATCAGGATCCAGCGGATCATAGAACAATCCGTTGATCGTGAAATCCCGTCGGCGGGCGTCTTCTTGAGCAGATGTAAACTCCACTGAATCGGGATGACGCCCGTCGCTGTACTGCACGTCGTAGCGGAACGTGGTGACTTCTACCGTGCCTGCCGCCCGGGGGCCGATCACCGCTACGACGCCGAATGCAGCGCCGATCTCGAGGGTCTTGCGGCCGCGAAAGACTCGCAGAATTTCTGGAGGCCGTGCGTTCGTGGCCACGTCGTAGTCCTTCGGCGTGCGCCCTAGCAAATGGTCGCGCACGCATCCGCCGGCCCAATAGGCCAGAAAGCCCGCCTCGCGCAACTGCTTGACGACGTGCAGGGCGAATTGGCGTTGCTTCTCGGGATCGTGCTGGGTCACAGGCGGGCCTGGGGCGAAGCGGGACGGGTGAGATTCGCCGCATTATAAGGGCGGAGCCGGAAGCGCGGAACGCAGCGCCCTGCGCCGCCAGCCATTTTCAAAGCGTACCTGCGTTGCGACGCAACGCACCGCCTCTTTCGTGATTGGCGGAATTGCGTAGAATAACCCCAGAGCGTCGCAACGTCGCTCGTTGACTTGGGCCGCGGCCCAAGCAATCTGCTTAGAAACGCCGCCTCGAGAAACGACGAACATGGCCGAGAAACTGCCGCTGGAAATAACCTGTCAGGCGGTGAAGGCCCGACTCGACTCGGGCGACGAGTTCGTGTTGCTCGATTGTCGCGAAGCGGACGAGTACGAAATTGCTCGTATTCCGGGCGCCCAACTGCTGCCGATGAGCGAGCTGATGGCCCGCGCGGCGGAACTGGACGCGCACCGCGGTAAAGACATCGTCGTCCACTGCCATCACGGCGGCCGCAGCATGCAAGTGACTCGCTGGCTGCGGCAGCAAGGGTTTGACCGGGCCCAAAGCATGGCTGGCGGCATCGACGCTTGGGCCGAGACCATCGACCCCTCGCTGGCTCGCTATTAATGGCGAGCGGCGAACGCCTTGCAAGGCGGGATTGAGTGGCCTATAAACAATGAGCTTGCCGAAGTGGCGGAACTGGCAGACGCGCTAGATTCAGGGTCTAGTGTCCTTTACGGACGTGCAGGTTCAAGTCCTGTCTTCGGCACTATGTGAGCAAAAGGGTTTACGTCTCAGCCGACGTAGGCCCTTTTTCTTGCGCAATTGGCAAAGGCAGGAAATCCAATTCGGCAGTTGCCGATCGGATGGCGGCCGCAAGCGAGTCGCCGCTCCGGCCTGGGCGCATGTTCCGTTTACTTGGACCCGTTCGAGCTGACCTTGCCATTCGATCCGGCGTCGTAGTCGTACATGCGATACGTCTTGTAATGCTGGGCGCCCCCCTTTTCAAGCCCCAGCACGGCCATCGTGTTGTCTTCAGAGACCCACGAAAACTCGGCCTCTTCGATGCCGATCTCCATCGCCTTGGGGACCAGGCTGCGCATCAACACCAGGCCCAAACCCCAACGCTGATACTCGGGCACGACATTGATGCTCAACACGCGAATTCGCTTCATTCCTTTGCGGTTGCCAAGCAAATGAATGAACCCGAAGGGGAACAGGCGGCCGTTGATATCGCGAATGCGCGGGTTGTAATCGGGCAGTCCGATGACAGCGCCCACGCCTTGGCCGTCGACTTCGGCGATCAAAGTCAGTTCGGGAATCAGCAGGTGGCGGAGTGATTTGGCGAGCATCTTGAGCTCGGCCGCGGGCAGCGGCACGAACCCCCACATGGCGACGAGCGAGCGATTGTAGAGGTCCAGGAACAGCTCGACGTCTTGCATAAACCGTTTGGTATTCAAGGGGCGAATAATTGCGTTGCAGCGCTCCTGCGCCTGCGAGGCGAGCGAGCCTAGCTGACTCTCCACTTTCGGCAATTGTTCGCGATAACCAATGAATGCCAGCAAGTCGTGCGTTTTACGAAACCCGTAATTCTCGAGGAGTTCCGAATAGTAGGGCGGATTGTAGGTCATCATGAATGTCGGCGGGCTATCGAACCCCTCGATGAGCAGGCCGCATTCATAGTTCATAGAGGGGTTTGATGGTCCCCGAACTTGCGAAATGCCCCGCTCCGCCAACCAACCGCGAGCCGTGTCCAGCAATGCATTCGCGACCGTCTGATCGTTAACCGACTCAAAAAAACCGAAGAAGCCTCGGTTCTCCTTGAAAACGCGATTGTGCTCCCGATTGATAATGGCAGCGATCCGGCCGCAGACTTCGCCGTCACGCCAGGCTAAGAATGTCTGGGCATCGGCATTTTCATAAAACGGATGCCGACGGAAGCCGAGAAGCTCACGCTGATTGCCTCGCAGCGGAGGCATCCAGTTCGGATCGTCACGGTAGAGCGACCAGGCGAAATCGACGAACCGCTGACGGTCAAACCACGAGCGGACGGGTTTGACGACGACGTCGGACATGGGGTGCGCACCATTACTATTAACGCAGCTATTGCAAACTACCAAGTTTACCCCGCTTTTTTTATGTCGGTCAACTTCAAAAACAGAGGCCATAGGTAGCACCCATCCGTGAGTTTAAAAAGCGTCTGGTAGTAATGGCGTTTCGCAGGTAGCGAGCCACGCCGCCATGGCGGCCCGACGAAACATTCAATCTATCCGATTTCTTCCAAGCCTTTCTACAGCAAGACTTTGAGGAGCGAATATAGCTTTGGCGGCCGTTATCATGGGCGATTTCGGCGGTTGGGCGACTAGCGGCCTGGCAATCTCAAGCTCTGCCGTCGATGGGCGGATCCACCTGCGGGCTGCATTTCGCGGTTAGCGACAAGGGAAATAAAAAAGGGGATTGGCGACAATCGCAACCGCCGTATCCACCCAATCACTATTTTCGGCATGCCATTGTCGTCTGGTCGCGTCCGATTTCTCAAGGGATGGTAAATCTTACGCTAGCAATCTTTCTTACCCGTCATGGGGGAATTCCATCAACGAGACAGCTAGCGCATTGAGCCGGCCGCGTCGCTCCACCGTGCAACTTCCCGCAGCGCGCATTCTGATTCGTAGCGGGACGCATTGCGCTCGCTAATCTCCCCCCGCTGCGCCACCTCGGCGAGCGTCGGCGGCGCCGTGCCGCAGGTTAGTCTGCGGGTCGATCCAGATCGAGTTGGCTGAGCCTTGCCGGCCCGGTTTCGGGGCGACGGCATGCCCCATGGCGCGCAGCGCTTCGAGCGATGCTGCATAACGGTCGTCCGAGACGCCTTCGAATCTCGCCAGATCGGGAAACCATTGATGGTGCCAGCGCGGAGCGTCAATCGCTTCGCGCAGCGGCAGTTCGAATTGCAACACATTCGTGAGCACGCAGATGACGGTGTTGATAATTGTACGCCCGCCCGGACTGCCCGTGATCAAAAGGGGGCGACCTTCGCGCACGACGATCGTCGGCGATTGCGAACTGAGCATGCGCTTGCCCGGCGCAATCTGGTTGGCGGCAGAGCCGATGCGTCCTTCGCGGTCGGTATGTCCTGGCTTCCAGTTGAAGTCGCCCATTTCATTGTTCAATAGAAACCCCGCGCCGCGCACGACGACGCGCGAACCATAACTGAATTCCAGCGTGTACGTGTTGGCGACCGCCATGCCGTCGGCGTCGATAATCGAGAAGTGCGTAGTGTCGTTTCCCTCGCCGGCGAGAACG
>JAICIG010000587.1 GCA_025924495.1 Pirellulales bacterium
GTTGCTCGAATTCAGGACTGCCGATGCCTTCACTCAGGCTGGCCGCCAAGATGATGGTTCCGCCTTGCCTGACGATCGGCAGGGCGCCCACCATGCCCTTGACCGACTGATAAAACGTGGTGTCGAGGGGGTATCCGGCAGAACAAGTGACAACAATGTCGACGGGCTCGCTGACCGAGTCGGTGACGACGCTTCTGACGAAGGCCACCCCTTCTTCGAACGCCTGCTCCATGTCGCCGGCCACAAAGCACAAGGGCCGCCGCTGTGCGTCGATCACCACGTTGACGATAAAGTCGCAGCCGGCACGGCGCCCGATCCAGGTGTTTTCTTCGTGGACGGGATTGCCCTGGAGAATGCCGCAATCCGCCTTTGGGTGCTCGAGAAACTCCGGCCCATGCCAGACTTTCACGGTCTCGAGCGCGGCAATTCCGGGACAAATCAGCTTCCGCCCTCCGGAGAAGCCGGCCATCAGATGTGGTTCAATCAGTCCAACGGCAAGCTTTAGGTCGGCTTCGACATAGCGTCGATCGATCCAGATCGGCACGCCGCGGGGGCTGTCGCCGAGGTAGACGTGCTCTTCGAGAACTTTGCCGTGATGATTCTCGATCAGGTAGTTCTCGTAGATGCGCCGGCCGACCATTTCGATCAGTTCTTCGCCCTCGTTCGGGCGATGCAGCCCCGTCGCGACAAGGATGGTGATCGCCTGGCGGGCGATGCCGGCCGCCTCAAGATGGGCCAGCACCGGCGTGAGAATCAGTTCGTTGGGAACTGGCCGCGTGATATCGCAAATCAGAATACAAGCGCTTTGTCGACCGCGCGCTAGTTCGGCCAGCGGGGCTGCTCCCGTTGGCCGGGCAAGGCGCTCGGCCAAGGCACTGGGGGGATCGGGCAATGGCGCGGCGTCATTATACGCCAGCGAGCGCACCACCCGCTCGCCCGGCAAGTCGATCGGCAAACCGGTCCGGCCGTATTCCAGGTGGAATTGCATGACGGTTTTCCGATCTCTGCACGACTACTTCTTGGCGGCGCCGCCCTTGGCCGGAGCAGCCGCGGCAGCCCCCTCGCCTTCCTCGTCTTCCTTGCGTTTCTTCTTTTTCTTCATCGACAGCTTGTAAACCCGCACCTTGGGCAGGCCCAGCGGGCTTTGGCCGTCCTGCCAGCGATCCGAACTCTGCAGCCGCGTGATCCGCTCGGCTCGCGACAGCACACTGCGCGAGCGCACCAAACCGGCCCGCGTCCGCAAGCTTTTGTCCATTGTCATGTCGGTATTCTCCCTCTATCCGGACCAGGCCGGGCAAGTTGCATGAATCCAGCAGTATATCTGTGTGCTCGGCGGCTCTCAAGGGCGGCTTGGCAATCGTCTTGCACTATCTTTTAAGGCCAGCGGCCGCCGGGGCTTGCCAGCGTCCGATTGCAGCTTGTTACCCCCGCGGCATTGCGCTTTTGCCTCAGTCTCTTGGCTCCGCGGTAGTTTTCCGGCCGTCATAAAAATTAAGAAAAATTATTTGACTCAGATCGCCTGAATTGTTCAGACTGCGAGGCTCGGCTTGGGGGGGTTGGCGTCCGTAGAGCGTCTCGTGTCTTCCTGTTTTCAAGGGGCTGTCCGAAATGTTGAGATCATACGTCTGGGCGGTTCAATGCAAAGGGGCGAAGCAAAATCGTAGTCGGCATGCGTTCACCCTGGTTGAGTTGCTTGTTGTGATTGCCATCATCGGCATTTTGATCGCTTTGCTGCTACCTGCCGTGCAAGCAGCACGCGAGGCCGGGCGTCGATCGCAATGCACGAACAATCTCAAGCAATTGGGCCTTGGTCTGCAGAATTATCACGACGTGAACAGCTCGTTTCCGTTCGGCAAAGGGGGTACGGGCACGAACCCCGGCAATGCCGGCCGAGTGAGCGGCTTCATTCCCCTGCTGCCCTACATCGAGCAGGTAGCGCTTTACGACCAGATTAAGGCCGGAGGAAACGGGGCCCCGCCGCTTGGACCGACAGGTTGGAGCGGGTGGACCAACTGGAACGTCCAAGTGCCTTCATTACTTTGTCCCTCCGACGCCAAATCCGCGCCAAGCCCGGGATCGGTCGCGCAAAACAACTACGCCTTTAGCCATGGCGACTCGATTAACAACAATTGCAACAATACCTCGACGCGCGGCATGTTCTGCGTGAATAACACGGTCCGCCTCAACATGGTGATCGATGGCACGAGCAACACAATCGCCATGAGCGAGCGAATCCGCGACGATTTCGGCATCGGAGGTCTACCGCAGGTGTCGATTAAACATGGGACGGCGACAAGCATCGCGAACCTCAGCACCAGCCCCGGAACCTGCTTGACCACCGCCAACGGTCAGTATTACAGCTCGCCTTCGACGGTTAAGGGCCGCTTTGGCATGCTATAGACCGACGGCCAGATGGAACGCTGCGGCTTTACCACCGTGCTGCCGCCGAATTCGGCGTCCTGCGTTAACGACGGCAACGTCAACGCCGACAGTCCGACCGCTCTAATTTCCGCAGCCAGCAACCATGGAGCGGGGGTAAATGCGGTGATGGTCGATGGTTCGGTGCGATTCATTAACGAAAGCATCAATACCGGCAGTCTTGGTTTGCCCGAGGTGACGGCGGGACCAAGTCCGTATGGCGTTTGGGGCGCTCTTGGCAGCAAAGACGGCGGCGAAGGCGCGACCAGCAATTTCTAGCCAGCGCGGCCGAGCAAGAGCGCGCGGCCGGCAATCACTCTTCAACCAACGACAGAACCCTGCCGCAACCAGCATCTGCGGCAGGGCTGTCCCTCCTACCGATTTCGATGCCGCTTTGTTAGCATAGACAGTTGGCGGCTCCGACATTCGCCCAGGGCTGTGCACGAGTCTCGCCATATGATCTCAGGAAGCAATTGAGTTTTAAGGTTCGCCAAGGAGTCGTTACCATGCGGAAACAATATCTCGCCGGCTGGCTGATCGTGGCCGCAACGGCAACATTCGCAAGTCTAGGGTGTTCCAAGGGCTCCGGCGGCGATCCGAACGGGCGGCCCGTTACGGGAACCGTCACCTACAAAGGCAACCCCGTGGAAGGCGCCACGGTAACCTTCGTCTCGCCGAATAATTCGGCCTTCGGAATGACCGATGCGCAGGGCAAGTTCAAGCTGAAAACAGCGAACGGCGAGAACGTGTCGCTTGGTGACTATCAGGTCACGGTCGTCAAGAAGGAAGCGCCCCCGGCGGCTGCGCCTTCGACGCCCGAAGAGTATGTGCCGCCCGATCCGAACGCTCCTCCTCCGCCCGCTCCCAAGGATCTCCTTCCGGCGAAGTACGCGGATGCGAAGAGTTCAGGCCTGACGGCTACCGTCAAGGCCGACGGCGCCAACGATTTTCCCTTGCAACTCGCGGACTGAGTTGCGGCTCGTTAAATCTTAGTAAAGAACAATCATCAACGCGCAGGTGAGTGATCCTTACGCGCTGCGAGACGGCATGCCGATGGGAACGAATCCGGCGAAAGTTGGCCGCCGGTTGGCAAGCATCGCGGCGCCAAGATCTGCAATCGGTCTCCTGCGCATCGGCGGGAAAGCTTCACAAGCGCCGACAGCCGGCGGTGCTGCGATTTCCAGCCGCCGAAGCGATTGAACCGCGCCGATTGGCTATTCAATCCGGTACGTCGCCGTGACGCTGACCGTGAATTCCTGTTCGCCTGCGGCGATGGGCACGGCTTCCGCGGCCGCTTGTCGCGCCATGTAGCGCGGCGCAAACACGGGCGTCGATCCTTCTTGGAGCTGCAACAAGCGGCCCAACTTCACGTCGGCTGCGGCCGCAAAGAGCTGCGCCTTCCGACGCGCATCGGCCAGCGCCTTGCGCCGCGCTTCGTCGAGAATGGCCTGGCTATCCGCGACGGAGAAGCTAATGCCGTTGACCTGGTTCGCCCCTTCGCGAACCAGCTCGTCGAGCAATTCGCCCAGCGCGGCAAGCTTTCGCACTTTGA
>JAICIG010000588.1 GCA_025924495.1 Pirellulales bacterium
CAAATAAGCGCCGTGTACGGTCGATGGAAATCTGCGGTGCGTGGCTTCGCCGGCGAACAATAATCGCTCGCCGACGGGCGCGGCCAACAGATCGTGATCGCTGCCGGCGGCCCCGACCGGAGCGTAGGAATACGAGCCGAGCGAGAATGGGTCTTGTCCCCAACGCGTGACCTGCGCCACCGAAGGTTCTGGAATGTCGGCGCCGAACATGATTCGCATGATTTTCTGTGCGTGCGCCACAATTTCCTGGTCGGAAAGCCGCTCCAGCTTCTGCGCTTCGTCACCCGCCACGTGGGCGGTCAAAATGTTCTGGCCGGCCAGGGCGAATTGATTCACGATCTGCGGCAACTCGCTGCCGTTTCGCGACGCATAGCCGAGGAAGTGCGGTTCAGCGGGCCAGAACCGGCGCGGGTAGTGCAACACAATCTTGTTTACCAACCCCATCCCCAACCGACCGATCGCCTGACGCTTCCAGTCCGGCAACTCGGGAGTGAACCGCACGCGGTTGGCCTTCAGCACGCCGACCGGCAAGGTGACAATCGCCCAATTGGCCGTGTATGTGCGGTCGCCAGCGACGACGCTGACTTGATGATCGTCATACTTAATCTCGTGCACTTCCTGTGCGAGACGAATATCGAGTCCGGAGGCCATACGTTCAGCCAACTGATCATAGCCGCCGATGACCCAATGGTCGTCCCATTCCATCTCATAGTTTTCGTCAAACGAGTTCAGCGACAAATCGCGCAGCTCGGCGCCGTACTCGCAGGCCTGCATCGACATGGCCCACCGCCACACGCGGCGGGTTTGCTCCGACAACGCTTGTCGCTTCAGACGCTTATTCAAAACATCGGCCACCGAAACGCTGTCCGGAAAACCGCTGGCTTGGGCCTTGAGCACCAGCTCTTCAAACTCATCGGTGACTTCCTCCAGACGGTCGGCGCGCAAGCGGCGGCCGTCGAAGTCGTAGAGGCCGACTGATTCGAAATCGGTATAGCGCGTGGGAATTTTCCACTGCCGCACCAATCGGGCCAATGGATTGATGTTCAGCACTTCGACCCAGGAGGCGCCCAGATCGACCGCGCTCGATTGACTGCGGTCGGTCCAGACGCGGCCGCCGATCCGGCTTCGTCCTTCCAGCACCAGCACTTCGAAGCCGCTGGATACAAGTTCGCGCGCCGCTGCCAATCCGGCAATGCCGGCGCCGATCACAAGCACTTTGCCGCGGACCGACTCAGTCATGCCGCCAGCCTTGAGCGGGCGAAAGCTCAACCCGCACGCGCCAAGCAAAATTGTCGACAGCCATTCGCGCCGCTGCATGACCAGATGGTTCCGAAGGTGTTGCTTTCGCGGATTGCAAGGGATAGACGCCCGCTGATGGTTTTCGCTTAGGTAATTCTACCCGCGCGTCTAGGGCGAGGCCGAGAAAGCACGACGAATTTCAAATTCCAGAACTCGGCAAGAACCTGCCCGCCGCGCAAAAACCCCATCGGAGTGATTCTGGTTACCAAGCTGGAAGAATGGCGGGCTACGGCGAAGCGTTGGCTTTCTCCAGTTGCTCCCAGGCGGCCAGCACGGCTTGCTTTCCGACAGCGGGCGCCTGGCAGGCGAAATTCTCGCACAACCACGCCGCAGGCCCGTCGCCGGGCGATTGCTTGCCGGCGAACACTTCGTCGAGCGCGGCCGCGCGGCCTGAGCCTGGTCGCATCGCCAAGACCTTATTGGGCGTGAAGCGGCGGTGCAAATCAGCCATGGCTTCCGCCGTCTCGCGACTGTTCTCGGGGCCCATTACAACGACTTCGGGAGTCGGCCCCAAATAAAAATCGAGCGCGATCAGCATTTGGCCGGCAGCCGTCGGATGGCGTTCCATCATGGCAGTAAACGATTGCAGCGTTCGCTGGGCAGCCTCCAGATAATCGCTTCGGCCACAGAGCTTGCCCAAACGCAACAGCATGGTCGCCGCTAGGGCATTGCCGCTGGGGGTCGAACTGTCTTGAGCGTCTTTCTGCCGCGTGATCAGCGTCTCATGATTGGCGGCCGTATAAAAGAAGCCTCCCTGCTCGGCGTCGGCAAATTCCGCGAGCACGATATCGGCCAGGCTGATGGCGGCTTCAATCCAACGTTCTTCGAAGCCGGCCTCGTAGAGCGATACCAACGCATTGGCCAGACTGCAGTAGTCGTCAAGATAGGCGGCGAATTTCGCCTGCCCGTTCCGCCAACTGTGCAACAGCCGACCATGAACGTCGCGCAATTGCCGCCACAAAAAATCTGCGGTCTTGGTGGCAGCTGCGAGATAGCGCGGCTCGGCTAGCGCGCCGGCGGCCTGGGCCAAGGCGTCGATCATCAAGCCGTTCCAACTGACGATGATCTTGTCGTCCAGTCCCGGCCAAACCCGACCGTTTCGGGCCGCCAGCAGTTTGGCTCGACTCTGCTCCAATTCCGTTTTCAACTCGCCCAGATCGCGATGCAAGATCGTCGCGCACTGCTCCAATGTCTTGGGCAGATTCAGAATATTGCGTTCTTCGAAGTTGCCTGCTTCTGTCACGTCATAGACATAGTTGAACGTTTTTGCCCCTTCGGCGCCCAGCACGGCTTCGACCTCGGCCGGAGTCCAAACGTAGAATTTACCTTCCTCGCCTTCGCTATCGGCATCCTGCGTGCTGAAAAAGCCCCCTTCCGGCCCGGTCATTTCACGCAACACATAGTCGCATGTTTCGCGCACGATGCGGGCATACTCGCTCAGACCCGTGGCCTGATACGCCTCGACGTAGCATTGGGCCAACAGCGCATTGTCGTAGAGCATTTTCTCAAAATGCGGAACCAGCCAGCGCTCGTCGACGCTGTAGCGGTGAAAGCCTCCCCCCAGCTGATCGTAAATTCCGCCGGCGGCCATTTTGTCGAGCGTGAGCGTAACCAGTTTCAACCATTCGTCGCGCGGTTCGCGCCGCCAACGACGCAACAGCACGCGCAGATCCATCGGGTGCGGAAATTTCGGCGCGCCGCCGAACCCGCCGTTGCGAAAATCGAAAATCCGCTCGAGCGAAGCTCCCGCGGCCCGTAGCGGTTGCTCGGTAAGTTCGCCCGGCGGATTGGCCAGGCTCGCCACCTCATTTAACTTACTCGTCAATTCGTGCGCCTGGTCCTCGACCTGCTCGCGCCGTTTATGCCAGGCTTCATTGACGGCGGAGAGCACCTGATCGAATCCGGGCATGCCCATCCGTCCGCTCGGCGGCCAGTACGTGCCGCCATAAAAGGGCCGCAGATCGGGCGTCAAGAACACCGACATCGGCCAACCGCCGCGGCCCGTCATCAGTTGCACGGCGTTCATGTAAATCTGGTCGAGGTCCGGACGCTCTTCACGATCGACCTTGATGCACACGAAGCCTTCGTTCATCAACCGTGCAATCGCCGGATTCTCGAAGCTCTCGTGCTCCATCACGTGACACCAATGGCAAGCGGAATAACCAACCGACAGAAAAATCGGCTTCTGCTCGCGCCGCGCCAGCTCCAGGGCCTCCGGTCCCCAGGCATGCCAGTCGACGGGGTTATTCGCGTGCTGCAAAAGATACGGGCTGGATTCTTGAGCAAGGCGGTTCATGGCGCGCGGCAGATCGGGGGTGTTGGGGATGGATGGCGGAACGTGACGCAAATGTGGAATTCGGAATGCGGAATTCGGATGTATGCAGCGACGTTAGGCTGCCCAGGCAATGTAACTCCGCATTCCGCGTTCCGAATTCCGCGTTACTTGGTTACTTGAATGTCTGCGCTTGCTCCGGAAACACGCCGTCTCGCACTTCTTGGCGATATCGGGCAACCGCGTCGGAAATCGTTCCGCGCAGATTGGCGTAGGATTTCACGAATCGCGGAACATAACCGGATGTCAAGCCAAGCATGTCGTGCGTCACCAGCACTTGCCCGTCGCAGCCGGGCCCGG
>JAICIG010000589.1 GCA_025924495.1 Pirellulales bacterium
CCCTCAGGCGCTCACCCGATATGCGCCTTCATGAAGAAGAAGCCGGCTAAAGCCGGCTGGACGACGGTTCATGAATGGGTCTCCTACCACTAGCTAAAGCTAGTGGCAATCATGCCAGTGCAGATCCGTCGCTCAAGCACGACAGCTCCACCAATACGCTCATCGAGCGTTATCGCCGGCGCAAGGCGAGCTGTTAGTTCAAATTATTCATCAGCCCGCGTCGGGGATTACAATCCCAGAGCGCGGGAATTCAGTGGCCAGGCTTTTTCTTGTCTGCCACCGAGCTTTAGCTGGTGGTATTCGAGCAAGGCCATGCGTTGTCTTTAGTCGGCTTTAGCCGACTTGCGCAAGCCTTCAGGCGCTGGGCTGATATGCGTCTTCATTAAGAGGAAGCCGGCTAAAGCCGGCTGGACGACGGTTCATGAATGGTTCTCCTACCACTAGCTAAAGCTAGTGGCAATCATGCCAGTGCGGATCCGCTCGCTCATCGTGATATGTCTTGCCGGGCGCCTTTTGCGCACCAAAGAACGAACGACTCCCTATATACACCGGCTCGAAACTCGACCAGGTATTCGCCCCGCGATGGTGTCTCCGCAGTCTGGAAGGTTATCTAGTCCTCGCTCCTTATCCGGGTAAGCATGAAGGCACTTTGCAAACCAATCTCGTGAGCTGACGAACAATCCGGTTTAGTTCCGCGTCCTGTTCTCTGCTCCCAGTCCGCCTCCCAGCGGCTGGCGATAGAGCGGCTTTAAGCCGAAGGGGGAAGTATTCGGCGCAGCGATGGCAGGAGCCGCGGGCGGTGCGGCAGGAGGCGCCGGTTCCGCTTGGGGCGCGACAGGCGGCGCCCGCCGGATGGAGGGCCCGAGCAGCAGCCACGCCGCCATGGAGGCCGCGGCCAGGCTCGTCCTTTTCCAGGCGTGTTTCTTAGCGACGGTGGCGTCGGCGTGGGGCGCATCGGCGCCCATCACGGCCCAGACGATGACGCCGAGACCGATCGTCGTGAAAAAGTTCAGCCCCGGCGAAATCTGGTATCCGCCCGGCGTAGAAAGGATGTGCCGTGACAACAACTGAGAGAAAAAGGGCGTGTTCGTAAAGTGGTCGATGATCGTCATGATGCCAGTGATGGCACACAACACAGTCGCCAAACGTCCCACAAATGTTCTCCAGGTCCGGCGCCCCGCTCGCAGCAGGCGCCCCAAGTGTTCTTCCTGACGCTGCCCGCCGGTGCGTTCTCGGACGGCTTGTCTGCTGCGGCGTTGGCAGCCGCAGCGCCCCGATTCTCGCAACTGTGCGAGCGTCAATCGAATTGTTCCGCACCGCAGAGCGAAGTCAAATGAGGCGTGAGCGCTGTCAAGATCTAACGGCGGAATCGCCCGCCAGGTTATCCCGACCGTCAGTATCAACCGCGCGAGCGCGATTGCCGGTCGGTGGAGTTTGCCGCTTCGCTAAGCGAGATCGGTTGTAAGCGGCATACGGTACTCGCCGGTAAAGCGTCTTTTCATCACGAGGCGTGCTGGTTCGTCTGCCGCAGGTGCATCACTTCTTGCATCACGAGCGTGCCCGAGACTTCGATTTGTTGCTTGGCGAGCAGGGCGACGATTTCGTCGACGTTCGCCTCGGGATGGGCTGTGATCGCCTCGCGAACGGCTTTTATGCGATCGACGTTGGCGTCGAGATCGCTTTGTGGTATCGGCGAGACCTGCCGCGGGGCCACGGGATCATGTGGCGAGTTGGGATCGTAAATACTTTCCTTCATAGGGCTACCCTTAACAATGGCAAGAATCCGCCGCAGTTGCCGGTGCGCCTTCCCGTGGAGAAAGGCCTCACTCCGTGCTGCTGAAGGCGATCGTGCTCAAGAGCGCGTTCTCCGACTGCCGCGAATCGAGGCGCGTGTGCTGCACGACGATTGGCACGTCGGACTCAATCACGCTCGCATAGTCGGTATCGCGCGGCACAGGCGCCGGGTCGTCCAGATCGTTGAACCGCAGATGCTTCGTTTGCCGCGCCGGCACAACGACGCGATACGGTCCAACGGGTTCACGATCGCTGAAGAACAAGGTGATCTCGACGTGCGCATCTTGATCGCTGACGTTGAGCAGGCAGGCCGTTTCATGACTCGTGAATTGCGGCTCCGGTCCGTGACTCCACCCGGGAATGTAGCCTTCGGCGATGGCCCAGCGAGTGTGCCCGATTGGTTTCATCATCTCCTCCCTTGTTTACCAGATGATTGATCGCCGGATAATTGACCGGCGACCTCTTGCTGCGCGCGGTCGCGCATTTCGGCGAGGCGGCCGGGACTGACGAGAGTCGCGTCGACTTCGAGTCGACGGCCGCGGCGATCGACGGCGATTTTCATCAAGTCGTTGGGCAGATAGTTCTTGATAATTCGGATCACGTCGCGATACGAACGAACGCGCCGGCCATTGATCGCCAAGATGACGTCGCCGCGTCGCAGTCCGGCGATTTCTGCCGGGCCGCCCGGAACGACTGCGGTTACTCGGGCGGGCCCGCCAGGCAAGTTCGCCATGGTCACGCCGAGCTTCGCCTGGTGATTTAGCCGTCGGGCGTTCTCCGGCTCGACCTCGGCGGAGAAGCCGGGCCCCGCAGGCCGCTCGCGAGCTATCGCTAGCATGTCCGGGCCGCAACATAGCGCCGCCGCTAAGAAGAACCGGCACGATACTGGTTTTATGTTCGGCTGCATCGCGTCAGCGAGCTTTATATCTCGAAACTGTTCGACAAACCGACATTTGTCGCCAATCCAATCCCAATTGCATTCCACATGCCAAACAGGGGAGGAAGTTATGTTTTTGTCGCATGCGACCGCGCCGAGAACGCCGTGGCGCCCTCGTCTCATGCAGTGAAAGGAAGGCCGCTCGGTCGTTGCCGAAGCGAATTGAAGCCTGCTGCCGTCAACCTGAGCAGGCGGCGACCAGCCCCGGCTGGAACATTTCTGGCCAACCGTCTGAATCCAGACAGCGCGTGGGGAAGCCGCTATACTGGGCCGTGTTTCGGTCGGCGCCCGGTATAGCGCCGCTTTCCTGGTGCCGCGGCAGAGCCACTGTCGAGGCGACCAGCCGGCGACTTGGCCGCGGCTGTCCGTCGATGGCTGACCTGCTCGCCGTATCGCGAGTGTTTGAGGTGGAGTTCATGGCGTTCCGTTTGAAAATCGATAAATCGCTCAAGGCCGGCATTCGAAAGGCGGCGCGAAAGCAGATCGAGGATGCCATTGGCCAACTGGAAAATGATGCAAGCCAGGCGCAGGAAGCGGTCCATGAGATTCGCGTGCACCTCAAGAAGCTGCGCGCTGTAGTGCGACTGATCCGCGGCGCGCTCGGGCGAGAATACGCTCGAGAGAACGCTTGCTTTCGCGATGTGGCTCGACAGCTCTCCGGGCGACGCGACGCCGAGGCCGCGGTGGGCATGCTCGGCAAGCTCTGTGACTGGTTCCGCCGTCAGAGCGATGCCGATCCGGCGGACGCCGACAAGCTGTGCGCGGTTCACAAGCGTCTGGCGGAACGGCGGCAGAGCGGCGACTGGCAGGCGACTGCGGAAGCGCAGGTCGGTCTGGCCGACGAGTTGCGAGCGGCGGCGGAACGAATCGCCTCGTGGACGGCGGGAATCAAGAGCTTCGATACGATCTCGGCGGGGCTGGAAGCGACCTACCGCCGCGCGCGCCGGTCGATGGAGATCGCCCTCGACCAGCGGACTCCCGAAACGCTGCACGAGTGGCGCAAGCAGACCAAGTATCATCGCTATCAAGTGAACTTGCTGGAAGAAGCATGGCCGGCCGCTTTGGAGCCGATATCCAAAGTACTCGAACAACTGTCAGATTTGCTGGGCGACGATCACGACCTGGTCGTACTGCGCGAGATGCTGTCGGGTGGCGAATCGGAACTCGGCGAGGAAGCGGAATTGGA
>JAICIG010000590.1 GCA_025924495.1 Pirellulales bacterium
CGGAGCAATTGACGCTGTGCTGCCTGGACCTGCTGGACCTCGCCCAGATACTCGGCGTAGAGCGCGTCGATTTCTTCGTCGGGGAGCGCTTTGTCCGATTGATCCTGGATGTCGGCGGCAAACGCCTCGCGCGGCACGAAGTGCCAATCGGCGATGTGGATGATGCGATGAGTGGGCCGATCGGCCGCGACGCGCACTTCAACGCGTTCAACGCTTGGAAGGCGTAGCAGGCTATCTCTGGTTGGGCCGCCCAAAATAGATGGAGAGCAGATCTTTGGACTATCGAATCGGGCGAGCTTGCCGGACTTCAAGCCACGGGCGGCAACGAAAATCACGGCCATTATCGCCAAGAGAAGGAACAGAGGTCGCATATTCGGTCGCATGCTGCAACTATCGCCGCTCGAAGGCTTGACGCTCGACTGGCTATCCGCAGCTGAAGTGACTGGCTCGCCAAATGTCAGGAATATAAAAGCATTTTCCGAGCCACAGGCAATCAAGCCAAAGCTGCCGATCGGCTGGCGATGGCTCCGCGCACAGAAAGCTAGGCTGAGACGTGTCCGGGGAACTGGCCTTAAACCTCTCATCAGTGCGTAGGGATCTCATCACCGACTGCTGCATGTCTGCTCTGCTGTTAGCGCTTGGGCGCCTCACGATAGGGCTTCTTATCACGGTATAGCGCTAGACGCTCGCGGGCCCCTTTGACGAACTCCTCATTGTCGGAGAGCATCTCCATCGCTAGGGTCTGCCAGCGGATCGCTTCCTCGAAATCGCCTAGCTCGGCATACGCCGCGCCCAAGCTGTCGATGTTGTTGGCGTCTTCCCAATCGGTTAGTTCACACGCCTTGCGAGCCATCGTTACAGCGAGATTCCCGTCTCGCTCAGGCGCCTCTGGACAAGTTGCCAGTAGCCATGCCGCGCAACTGTAGGCTAGCGCGTATTGCGGAGCCAGACGAGTGGCCTCCATGAAATCCTTCAAGGCGTTATTGTATTGGCGTTTCACGTACCATGTGTTGCCGCGGCCCACATAAGCCGCCGCGTACTCCGAGTCCAGGCGGATAGCCTCGCCATAATCCTCTAGTGCGTTCTCGTATTCGCCCTTCATGTATCGAGACCAGCCGCGGTTATTATAGATTGCGGCATGTTGCGGTTTGAGGCGAATGGCCTCGTCATAATCCTTTAAGGCGTCGTTGTGCTTGCCCATGTCGTCCCAAGCCAAGCCGCGATTATTGTAGGCTTCGGCATATCTAGGATTGAGACGAATGGCGTCCGTAAAATCCTGTATAGCGCGGTCGTATTCGCCTTGGTTGCGCCAAAGCGCACCGCGATTGTTGTAGGCCCCTGCGTATCGCGGGTCGAGACGGATGGCCTCGGTAAAATCCTTGATGGCATTGTCGTATTCGCCTTTCACATTCCAGATGAGACCGCGGTTATTGTACGCTTCCGAGAACTGAGGATTGAGACGGATCGCCTCCGTGTAATCCTTGAGAGCGTTATCGTCTTCGCCTTTTGCGTCCCAGGCGTTGCCGCGGTTGTAATAGGCCTCGGCCGTCTGCGGACCGAGGTGGACGACGGCTGCTTTAAAAGGAGTTGCTGCGCCGGTTACTTCCTCATCCGGCTCGTTCGCCGCCGGCTCACAACCAATGAATGCTGCAAGGCTCGCAATGATTAGCCAGCGAGGATAGGCGGGTCGAGCGAGCATACCAGGCAGTTCAAAAAGGAAGAAACGCGAGGTCACGTCGTCAAGCCGAGACACTAAGCAGGAATTACAGCGCTGCCATCTTCCCCCGGGGAACGGCCGCATTCAAGCAGCGCGCCGCCGCGTGCGTTCCTTATAGTCGTATTCGCCTCATCATTTTCGCCGCCTGCCGCCAGGCATCGGCTTGTTGCGGCGCTTTAGCGACAATCCGCTGCTCGCCGCGATGACCATATACCATCCACACGACGCCGGCCGGCAAGTAGATGGCCATGTCGCCGATCGACCAGCCGGCTGCGTGCAGTTCCTTTTCCCAAGCGTCAACGCCCACGCTCTGCCTCCGGCAACGTCTACTGTATACGATTACTGCAAGGCTCCTGTTGGGCCGCGTTCCTGGTCTACAATTAAAAAGCCGTCTCCCCATCGGACGATGGGTCGCTGCGTCCGCCCAGGCTCAAAGCTTCCTTTTGTTTCTCCATCTCGTCGAAGACGATGGTGATTTCCTGCCGGGCGGAACGCAATGTGGCGTGCATGGAAGTGATTAGCTTCGCGGCCTCCTTAGCCTCGCTGGCCAACTCGTCCATCGGCGTCTCCGAGTTGTCGAGACGGTTGAGGATCTCGTCGAGACGCGATTCTTTCTCTTCGTAGGTCATCTCGCTCTGTTCGTTACCGGCCATGCGGTTTCTCCTGCTCTTGGACCACAACACTCTCCATTGAACCATGCGCCAACTCGGTGAAAATCCGTTGGCCCGCCGCCACCTGGCCAGCGCTCCTTACGACGCGCCCTGCTGAGTCACGCGTCACGCTGTAGCCGCGTCGCAGCATCCGCTCCGGGCTGAGCGTTTCCAGCCTTAACCGTCTCCCTTCGAGGCCTTGCTCGGCGACGGCGAGCCGCTTGTCGTACCTCGAGCGGGCGAACTGCAACCAGCGCCGGCGCAGCAACTGCTGGGCGGCCAGCAGCCGCCGTTCCACTGTCTTAATAACGCGGCTTCTGGCGATCTTGATCTCTTTGCTGCGATCCGCGATCGTTGCCTGAATCCGCGCCTGAACCATGATCGCTCGCTGCTGCAGGACGTTCGCCCGGCGACTCGTCGCCCTATCGACTCCCGCCCGCAGTTTCGAAGTTCGGAGCTGGAGTTGGGCGGCGCCGAAATCCAGATGCTTTCGCGAGCCATGCCGCAACCCCAGAAGATTCCGTGCCAGCAGCTGCCGCGCTCGTTCGATGCGGCTCGCACTGGCCTGTTTGAGCGCCTTCTCGGCGTTTTCTAGTCGGTCGGCCCGCTCCGAGAAGCGAACCTGGACTCGCTCCTGGGCGACGACGGCGGCGCGATCGAGCCTGCCACCCTTATCGGCGCACTGGCAGTCGAAGCCGCCTTTCGCGCGCAGCAAGCGCTGCTGCAGTTCAGACTGGCGCAAGGCGAGATGCTTCCGCGTGCCCTGCAGTAATCCTTCGATACTACGTTGCAGGCCGAGATGCGCGAGGTCGAGCCGGCGGTGGGTTAGGTCCCGCAACCGCTCTTGCGCCACTGCCAACCGCTCGTCGAGTTCTGAGACGCGGCGAACAAGCTCCTCGGCCACGGCGGTCGGCGTCTTGAAGCTGCTGTGGGCCACGAAATCAAGCACGCCCATGTCGATCTCATGGCCGATGCCGACCCACACTGGGATCGGGCAGAGAGCAATTTCTCTCGCGATGCCGTCATCGTCGAACCAAGCCAGGTCTAGCTGGGAGCCGCCGCCTCGAACGATGCAGACGACGTCGACTTTCAAGTCAATCAGCCGCCTGACCGCTGCCAAGACCTGTTCCGCCGTCCGTTCGCCTTGCATGGCCGCGGGCGCGAGGATCACCTTGAAGGCGAACGGCGCGCTGGCAAGCGTTTTGTGGAAGTCATTGTAAGCCGCCGAATTGGCGGCCGTAATGAGTCCGATCCGCAGCGCCGCGGCAGGCAGGCTGGTCTGCTTATTTTTCTCCAGCAAGCCGTCATGCTTTAGACCTTCGAGAATAACGCGCCGCTTTCGGTCGATCTGGGCCTCCCCGAAGTTGGGATCGACGTCGTGAATCTGCAGGCTGAGCCCGTGTACTTCGTGGAACGAAACCGAGCACAGCGCACAGATCTCCTGATTGTTTGCCAAGGCATTGGCGAGGCCGGCTTGTTGGAGCTTGCGACAGATTAATTCGTATTGGGATTTCCAGGCGACCGCCCGCATGCGGGCGACCTGAC
>JAICIG010000591.1 GCA_025924495.1 Pirellulales bacterium
CTTGCAAACCGAGATCGAGCCTTTCAAGAACGAGTTGGGATTTGAGCTGATCGCCATGAAGTTGGGCATTCCGAGACCGACGAAGGTACGCCACAAGGGAGGGTCCGCTTCATGAATCACCGTCTGACCGCCATCATCGACCGCGAGAGCGGTTCTTCGAATGTGCCTCTGCGGAAGAGGTGGCTCGCCGCCTCGCGAACGAGGTCTACGTGACTCAAGTCGAGGTGGCCGTTGGGCAAACTTAGGAGCGGACGAAAAATAACTTCGGCAATTTCTTTGGCCCTCACCTAGCCTCTCCCGGAGGGAGAGGGATCTGTAGGTCGAAGTTATTTTTCGTCCGCTCCTTAAGTCCCTTTCCGGCCAAGAAGTCGGCGGCATCCTGGCGCGCCACGGATTTGTTGAAGTGCGGCGGCGCAGCAGTCATATCATCATGCAACGGCCACAAGCCGGAAGTACGACGACGGTTCCGGTGCCCGACCATCGAGTCCTTCGTATTGGGACGTTGCGAGCGATCATTCGCCAGTCTGGTGTGCCCAAAAGCGGGTCCGGAACGCAGCCCTTGCCGTCGCTGTCATGCGATACTATCTTCCAAAGAGCAGATGGCGAGCCTGTTTACCGCAAGCGGAGTACCGATGGCGAACTACACGGCAGTTATCCAACGCGACGGCGACTGGTGGATCGGTTGGGTCGAAGAAGTCCCGGGCGTCAATTCTCAGGGGAAGACGCGCGACGAGTTGCTTGAAAACCTGCACGACGCGCTCGGCGAAGCACTCGAAATGAATCGGGCCGACGCGCGCGCGGCGGCAACGGGTACCTACGAGGAAGTGAGCTTGCAGCCGTGAAACGGCGCGAATTCCTCTCGCATCTTCGACGACGCGGGTGCGTTTTGGTCCGTGAGGGGCGCCGACACTCTTGGTGGGGAAATCCAGCGAACAACCGCCGGTCGGCCGTGCCGCGCCATAGCGAAATCTCCGACCACTAAGCGCGGAAAATCTGCCGCGATCTCGACATATCCGAGCCGTAGAACTGTGCCCTGCCAAACTGCCTTTTCCCGTTCTCCGCCACGGAGTGTCGGAGCTACTGAGGGCGCCCCTGCTTCACCGCAGTTAGCTCCGCAGCTTCCGGCAAGTCTTTATAGTAGGCGTCGAGCGGATAACAACCCGAGATCAGTCCATGGCGCGGCGCGGTCGTGCAGTCGCTGAATGTGCGGCAAATGCGCTTCCGGGCCAAACGTCCAGATGAAAGCACATCGGCGGGCAGTTCCGGATACGACAACACCATCCGGCCCAGCCCGACAAAATCCGCCCAGCCGTTGCGGACCACCGCCTGCGCGGCGTGCGGCAGATAGTCTTGCAAATAGGAATAGCCGCTACCAACCACCGGCAGGTCGCCCACCGCCTCCTTGCAGCGCCGCGTTGCCTTGATCTGCCGCACGACGCCGACCAGCGGGTCTTCGGGCGGCAAGTAGCCGTCGCTGGGCGGAAAAATCGCCGGCCGCTGGATGTGCGGCGAATAATACGGGCTGCCGCACGATATATTCACCGCCGCCACACCCAACGATTTCAAATCGTTCAACAGCCGCAGCGGTTCGGTCAGGTCGATGGCGAGCGGATCATGCTCATCGACGCCAAAACCACAGTCATACGGCAACAAGGTGTCGTACCGCATCGGCCGGCCAGTTCCGCGGCTGGTCACGTAAGGCACGGTGTCGAAGACGCTCAAGCGCACGGCGACAAGCACATCAGGATATTTGTCGCGGACTCGCTCGACAATCGTGCGCAGCAGGCGCGTGCGTCCTTCATAATCGCCGCCGAAGCGGCCCGGTCGGCGTCGGGCACTCAAAAACTCGTGCAGCAAGTAGCCGTGGCAGGCTTTGACGTCGACGAATCGAAAGCCCGCCTCGCGGGCCACGCCCGCGGCGATAAGGTAGCGATCGATCAACCGCTCTACCTCGTCGTCGGTGATGACGACGGAATCGTCGTTTGGATCAATGCCGAATTTTTCATCGAGCAACGGATGATGGTAGGCGATGCGCGGTTCGAGCCGCTCATCGTTTGGCCGGCAGAAGCGACCGGAATGCGTAAGCTGCAAGCCGACGAGCAAATCATCGGTCGTGTCAAATCGCTCGCGATGCGCGCGTTGCAGTTCGGCGAGCAGCGCGGCGAGTCCGGTGCGATTTTCCGGCATCGCCAACGTCTGCCCCGGGTTGGCGCGGCCGGCAGGTTCGACGGCGGCCGCTTCGCCGCCCCAAATCAGCTTGGCGCCGCTAATTCCAAAATTCCGCCAGCGGCGCAGCGTGTGGGACGACGGTGAGCCGTCGCGGTTGGCGTCCCAGCCTTCCATCGGCTGGATGCACAAGCGATTGCCCACGCGCACGCCGCCGATTACCAGCGGCTCGGCCAACGGTGAATGTTCGGCGGCCGTGAGGATGCGCTCGTCCAGCGGCAGATCGAGTACGAGCTCGGCGAGCCGCGCTCGCAGCGCCGCGACCGATTTGAATTGGGCGAGCTTAGGGAACAAAGGAGGGGCGCTTGGTGAGGGACGAGGGGCGAGCGGCAGCAAACGGAATAAATTCCGTTCTACATTACGAGGACCGCCGGCGGCGAGGCTAAAATTGCACGTCGATGCTGTCCGCCGTAGAATGAAATTGGGCCGCCATCATTACGCGCAAAGCGAGGGAACCCATGAGCAGCGAAGCACCTGATGTCAGCACCGCGGCGCCGACGATCGTCGAAACGCTGGGCATTTGCGGCGGCAGCCCACGGATCTACGGCACCCGTTTGCCAATTTGGGGACTGGAGGCGGCGCGCCGCGCGGGCTGGTCCGATAAAACGATCCTCGAAGCTTATCCCGCGTTGACTCCGGCGGCGCTCGATCTGGCGTGGAGCTATGTCGAAACCCATCGTGAGCTGATCGACCGAGAAATTCACGAGAACTGGGGGCACGGTCAATGAGCCGGCTGCACGCCGACGCCGCTTACCGTAGAATTGAAGCAGAGCCTCGTCGTTGGCCTTAAATAAGAGGGAACCCATGAGCAGCGAAGCACCGGATGTCAGTGCGGCAGCGCCCGCGATCGTCGAAACGCCGGGCATTTGCGGCGGCAGCCCGCGCATCCACGGCACGCGCCTGCCCATTTGGGGCCTGGAGGCCGCGCGCCGCGCGGGTCGATCCGATCAAAGCATTCTTGAAGCGTATCCCGCGTTAACTCCCGCCGCCTTAGAGCTCGCTTGGGCGTACGTCGAGAGCCACCGGGAAGCGATTGAAGAAGAAATCCGCGAAAATTACGGGACGCTGTAATGGCCCGTATTCTAGCCGACGAGCACATTCCCGTTGGGATTGTCTATGCGCTTCGTCGGTTGGGCCATGACGTGCTGACGGTCAGAGAATCCGGTTTATCGAAATCGGGCGACGCGATTCCCGACGACCTGGTGTTGCAGTTCGCGTGTCAACAGCAACGGATGGTCTTTACCTTCAACGAGCGCGATTTTCGTCGACTGCACGGCGACAACGCCAAACACTTTGGCATTTTATGCAGTCGCGATACAGACCCCCCGGCAGAAAAGAAGTTCGCCCGGCACATCGATGCGTTCTTAAAGCAAACGCCCATGAATAGCCGTCTGGAAATCCTGCCGCCCTTGCCATGAACGTGCATCGTACGACAACCGCGACTTCGGTCCATCGACGGTATGAGCGGTTTCTGCGCGCCGTACTGCGGCTCGCCGCGGCGGTGGCCATCGGGTTCATCGGTGGAACGCTCGGGTACTCCGAGTTTGCCGCGCGTATCATGGCGATTCAATCCCCGCCGCCGGAATCTGGTGTATTTATTTGTCGTATCAGCCCGTTCGGCCTCGGCGAGTTTTGCCTGTCCGGCATTTACACCGCTGGCTTTGGTTTGCTGGCGCGCCGCA
>JAICIG010000592.1 GCA_025924495.1 Pirellulales bacterium
CAACTGGGAGACATCAAGCTCAGCGGGCTCTTCGGCCTCAATCGATGGACTAGCCAGCAACTCCCTGTGAATATGGGCATGAGCATTCCGGTAGGCCTCATCAATACGCTCAATAACTTCACGGTCTTCAATGCCGCCAGGATCACCTATCCCGTCCGCACCAGTTCCGGCAGTTACGACCTGATGCCCGGGCTGACGTATCGCGGTCAGAACGAGTTTTGGACCTGGGGCGTGCAGGCGATGGGTACGATCCGGACGGGCCGCAATACCTATGGCTACGAGCTAGGAGACCTGGTCGATATCACCCCGTGGGTTCAGCGGCGTTTCAACCAGCGCTGGGCCGGTTCAGCTCGGCTCGATGAACAAATCTGGACGCATATCCGCGGCGCCGACCCGCGACTCAATCCGGCTTTGACCGAGGTCAATCGCCCCGACCTGCAAGGCGGCCGTCGTCTCGACATGCTGTTCGGCCTCAACTACTACCTGCCCGACAGCCGCTTCCCCGGCCAGCGCATCTCGGTCGAGTCGGGCGTTCCCATCTACCAGTCGCTGCACGGCCCGCAGTTGCGCATGCGCTGGCTGCTGACCGTCGGCTGGAATATGATCTGGTGATGGCCGGTGGAATGCCTGGCTGATCTCGCGAGTTCAGGTCGGCGTTGTAGTGCCCGGCAAATTCGCCAACACTTTCTCAGGCGGCCCTTGCGCGGCAACCGCTCCGGCATCGAGCACAACCACTTGCTGCGCTAAACGCCGTACCTCGGCAACCCCGTGGCTGACGTACAACACGGGAATCTGCCACTGCTCCATGACGCGCTCGAGATAATCGAGAATCCGCTCTTTCAGCGACTCATCGAGGGCCGCCAGCGGCTCATCCAGCAGCAACAACTCTGGCGCAGCAAGCAACGAACGCGCGAGCGCCACTCGCTGACGTTGGCCGCCCGAAAGATGCCGTGGATAACGTCGCTGGAGATCGCCCAATTCCAGCACATCGACCACCCGCTCGTATTCGATCGTCCGCCCGGTTTGAGCGCGCCGTCGCAGCCCGTAGCGCAGGTTGCCTTCGACCGACAGGTGAGGAAAGAGCAAGTGATCTTGAAACACCAGCCCCACCCGACGCTGCTCGATCGGCAGCGAGCGGCGCGTGGCGGAATCGAACAGCACGCGGCCGCCCAGTTCGATACGGCCGAAGTCCGGCCGCAACAGCCCGGCGATTAACATCAAGATGCTCGTCTTGCCGCTGCCCGACGGCCCGAACAGAGACGTCGCAAGAGCGTCAGTTTCGAAGCCGAGATCGAGTTTGAAACCGCTGGCATAGCGGTACCGGCACTGAAAGCTAAGCCGACTCACGCAGCGACTGCCTCCGTTCCAGCCACTCGCTGGCGGCGAGGGCGCCGCAGGCCAGCAAAATTGAGATCGCCACGAGTCGCCAACTGCGCTCCATGCCGCCCGGCTGATAGACCAGCGTGTAGATCTCCAGCGGAATGGTACGCTGGCCCTCGATGCTGCCCGTCACCATCATCGTTGCGCCAAACTCGCCCAGGCTGCGAGCAAAGGCCAAAATGCACCCCGCAACGACTCCGCGCCGGGCCAAGGGCAGGCTGATGGTGAAGAAAGCGTCGAGACGGCCCGCCCCGAGACTGCGAGCTGCGATCTCCAAGCGCGGGTCGACGGCGTGAAATGCCAGGCGGATTGAACGCACCATGAGGGGAAAGCTGACGACTGCGGAGGCGATGGCAGCCGCCTTCCATGTAAAGACGATGCGCAGGCCGAAGCTCGCCTGCAGCCACGCCCCGATGGGGCCGGCGGGCGAGAGCAACAGCAACAACAAGTAGCCTGTTACGACCGGCGGCAGCACCAGCGGAAGATCAATCGCCACCTGCAACAGCCATTGCGCCCCTTGTAGAAACCAACCGCTGCGAATTTTCCAGCGAGCCAACGCGTATCCGAGCGCCACGGCGGCCGGCAAACTCCCGGCCACGGCGCAAATGCCCACCTGGAAGCTCAGCCAAACTGCCGACCATTCTTCGGCCGTAAGCATCTTCCCCAGCCTTTTGCTTTCAGGGCATGCGCCCGGACGACTCGGATCGAACGGAGAAGCCATGCCGGCGGAAGATCTTGGCTGCCTGCTCGCTCTGAAACGCCGCATACAGCGATCTGGCTGCTGCGCTGCCGGACGAACGCTTCAGGAGGGCCAGAGGATACACGATTGGTTCCGTTAGCGCGGCATCGAACTTGAATGCGATCTTCACTCGCATCGCAACCGCGGCATCCGTCGCATAGACGATGCCGGCTTCGGCCGCGCCGGTTT
Source organism: Pirellulales bacterium (assembly GCA_025924495.1). Next base: position 2,309 of record JAICIG010000592.1, read on the forward strand.
CAACAAAGGCGAGCGCTTGCCGCACGTCCCCCGCGCCGACGATTTTTGGCTTGAGACGATCCCATAAATCGAGCTTCGTCAACGCTTGTTTGGCGTACATGCCGGCCGGCACCGATTCCGGTTCGCCCGTGGCCAGGCGTTGAACGTCGTCTTTGAGCAGATCGTCCGGAGTCGCCAGTTTAAGGCTCGAGTCAGCGGGCGTCACCGCTACAAGCTCATTGCCCAACAAGTCATGTCGGCTGGCCACTAACCCGTTTTCGTCGAGCGCATCCAGCCAACTTTCGCTCGCGGACAGAAACACGTCTGCTTCGGCGCCCGCCTCGAGTTGCTTCGCTAGCGCCGCCGACGAACCGTAGCTGCCCTTCGCTTTGACAGCCGGATGACTTCGCTCGAAGTCTTTCAAGATTTCGTCGACCGCCTCTTTCGTGCTTGCGGCGGCAAACACCAGCAACGTTTCTCGCTCGCCCGTCCCCGAGCAACGTTCTTCGGCTGACGCTCGAACGAGAGGCAATGCAATCGCCCACAGCAGCCAGACGGCGAGCGCCAGTGGGAGAATTCGCATGGCAGAAAAGGCCTGGACCCGCCAGGAATGGAACAGATTGCCGTAACGGCCGCCAAGGGCGATATATACAGCCGGTTATAGCCCTCGTCAACTCTCGGCGGTGCGGATGCCGAGCCGAGGGGAAATGATTCCCGTTCAAGTTTCCGGGCGGCCGGAAATTAGCGAGGGACGATGCCGTAAATGTCCCACAGGTCGATCCACCGATCGAGCAGATCAGCTAGCAGATCTGGCAGGGGCAGGAGGCCCAGCGGCCGATCGTAGACGCAATAAAAAGCGTTCTGCAAAAATGGATGCTCGTCAACACCGAGCGCTCCGAGCGCCATGATCGCCGGGCCAATGCTTAGCGGGTAAGCGATCAAGAGCCCGAGGACGACGATCAAGATGACCGCAGCAGGTCGGCTTAGCATCCTTTTCATTGCGGAAGTCTAGCCGGCGCGACCTACCGAGCCAATACCGGTTTGCCCGCTAGCGCGGTGTCGCCTAGTCGAAGAGGAATCGGCCGCCGCTCAGATACCAGCCGTCGCCACAGGGGCGGCACCAAAGAATCTCGGTAGGAATTGCAGTGCAAGCGCCTTCGCTGTGGTGGATGGCGACCAAGACCTTGCCGAGCTGCAAGGGAACATTGTGCAACAACCCGACGCCGGTAATGGACAGTTCGCGAGTAAAGGCCTGATGCGGCCCCACGTCGCCCGAATCGGCACTCAGACGCACCGGACGAAAGAACGGGTACCGTGCCGCGCCGCGACGATCTAACTGATCGTCCGCCCGCGCTTGCGCCATCAAGTCATGCACCCGCTCGTAAAGCGGATGATTTTCGGGCGGGGTGATGCGCGGGGCGGGCCTTGTGGTGGACGTCATGGCGTTCATGCTCTCCGAGGTGCTCAATGAGGCGCAGGATCGAGTTTGCATTCCAGGACATCGAACCGCCGAGACGGGCGGCAGCTTATGGCAATGACATGCGGCAGGGCTCTACGGATCGCGCGCAAAACCCAATCCATGGAAAACGTAGTTCACTCCAGCCCGA
>JAICIG010000593.1 GCA_025924495.1 Pirellulales bacterium
GCCAACCGCGCCGGGAGCCCCTTCGGGCCAGAGTTCAATGACCGGTCCCGCGAGCGGGTCGGCGGCAAGGCAATGCTGTTGGATTTCAAGGCAAAGAAACGATGCCGCAACCGAGGCCCCTGCTACGAACGCTTTGACGTATTTCATCTGAAGTTCTTCCCAATAGATCCTTTTTGCCGTCTCGCCCATTCTTACTTCGTCAGTTTCCAGCCTGCGGCGCTGGCCTGAAGGCCCGAGTGGCCGGCGTATTGATCGTACGCCTGCTCCATCTCTTCGATCGAATCGAAGAAGCCGACGATGAACGCGGCGCTGAACGACTCGCCCGCTTTGATCGGTCGGCCGCCGAATTCCTCGATCATGCAGACGTAGCCGCGCTGGTGACACCAGGCTTCGGAAACATCGGCGGCGTTCAGCGTCATGCCGGCCAGCCAGGGCCCCGCCTTGCCCGTTTTTGGATCGCGCAGATGGTAAGCTCGAATCATCCGCTTCGGAATCTTAGCGTCGTCGCGGCGGTAATTGAACTTCGCGTCGGGCGCGAAGTTTTCATCGAACTCGCTGGCTGAAATCTTGCCGACATAGCTCAGGTAGACTTCGCTGAACGTGTCGCCGTGCTGATGCTTGATGTGGCCGGGCAAATCGAGCCTTAAGAACATCGCGGGACTGTCATTCACCGCGTCGATGCGATCGGACGAGATGAAGTAGCGTTTACCCGTCGGGAAGACCATGGTTTGCGACCAGCGGCTGCCCGTCTTTTTGCCTGGGGCCGCGGTCTTGTAGCGGTATTCCTGCTCGATGGCGACAAAATCTTTGCCGCGGATCGCCCGCGGATCGAGCTGTTTGGCTTGCGTGCAAATTTGCGGGCCCTCGATCGAGCGCTTCGGCGTGTTGCCGTGATAAGAGTTGCCGAACTCATAGACCATTTCCTTGGGCAACTGCTCGCGATATTCCTTGTCGCTGCCCGGCTCCATGATCCAATCGACAATATCCAGACCGAACCCCGCATCGCGAAAGCCGGTCTTCTTATCGAGCAGCGAACCTGCCGCCACGCCGCTCACATAGCCCTGCTTACGGATTACGGCTTCCAACTCGGGCGTAACGAGCTTGATCTCCTGGTCGTTCTCGGAAATCAGAAAGTCGTCGGCACGCAACGGCAATGCGATCGCGAACGCGAAGACGGTGAAGGCCAAGGCAATGCGGGCGTTAATCACTGGGGGCGATCTCCATCGGTCATGGGCTGATCAGACAGTTCCTCGATCTTCAGCTCCTTCGTCTGCCAATGGAGCTTAGTGGCGACGGCCACGGGATATTCCCAACCGCGCTTGCCGGGTTGCCGGATCAGAACCGGACTGTGCTCCAGCGCCATCGCTACAGCCTGCGGCGCGTCGAGGTAACGCAGCACGTTCAGGAAATCAGGGCCATCATGGAGCGTTTGCGGCAAGCCGTTGAGGGTCAATCGCAGCCGGCCTGGTTCATAGATCGCCGCGAAAAGCGCGATCGCCGCCATTTCGGGCGCGGCCTCGATTTCGATCTCAGCATCCGCGAACGCTTCGAGCGAACGCAGCGCTCGAATCGCCCGGCGGACATCCCAAACCTGCATGCCGGCTAAGGTTTGTCCGAGCAACATGAACCGGCGGCGATTTTGGATTTGCTTCTTTTCGGCCTGGTTCCAGGCGGTTCGGCCGAGTCCACGAGGCAAGAAAGCGGCCTCGAACCCGGGAAGCGCAGCGATGTCGGCGGCTTCGCGAGTTGCGCCGAGGAGGTCGAAGTCCTCAAGCGCATCGCCAAAGCCTTGGCGAAGCGCCGGCAACCGACCAGACGCAACCTCGCCGCCTAACCACAACTTGGCTTGCCGAGCTTTCGACTGCGTCGCGTCGTGCCAGACATAGAGCCGCAGACGGATGCCGGGCTGACTGTCAAAGTCGTAGGCCGTCAGCGCCAGACCTTCAAAGTCGACAGATGAAGCCTTTTGCACATTCAGCGGCGCCGGATCGACGGGCCAGCCGGCGAAGCATTTCTCGCTTAAATCTTTCATCCACGCGTCGCGCATCCGCAACCATTCTTCCTGATTCTCGGGAACCTTCGGCGGTTCGGCTGGCGGCACGAAGGTATCGTGAATGTGGCTGGTGATCTCGTCGGCCGGCAGACTCTCGAAGACCTTGAGCTGCTCGGGCTCGAAATACTTGATGCCGGTGTTTTCCACCGGAGCATCCTCGCCTTTCAGGAAGCGGTTGAACCAATGGAACTCGGCCACTTGCAGTTCTTGAATGTCTTTGTGCGGACCTTCGCTGATCTGCAACCCGAGCTGGTTTTCGGCGCCGTGCAACCGGTAGATGTCGCGCACTTTGCGATGGACGCGGACCACGCCATCGAGCGGAAAGATGCCGTCTTTGTCGGTATTGGCGATAAGCAGCGCTCGCGGCGCCACCAATGCGGCAACTTGCGGATAGTCCCAGCGATACGTGTTGACCATGAACATGCAGTCGCAGTGCCCTTCGACGCAGCCGTCGACGACATGGTTTTCCAAGTCGGTAATGCCGGCCGTCGGTACGGCGGCCTTGACCCGCTCATCGAGGGCCGCGATCCACCAGCTATAGGCGCCGCCGCCCGAGCGGCCCGCCACGCCTAGTTTCTCCCCGTCGACCTCGGGCCGCGATTGCAAGTAATCGAGGGCGCGGATGCCGTTCCAGGCTTCGACCCCGGCGGGAGTATAGCCGCGCGAGTTCCACCACCACATGCCCTTGTGATAAGTGCCGTGGTGCAGACCTTCGATTTCGCCGAGTTGAATGGTGTCGATCGTCAGGCAGACGAAGCCATTTCGCGCCAGCCAGCCGCCGTGGTGCTGATACGACGTTTTATTTCCGTAACTGACGCCGTTCTTCTTCACTTGCCCATGGCCGCAGACATACAATACCGCAGGCGCCGGCTTCTGTTGCTCCTTGGGCAGATACAGGTTGCCCGTCACATACAAGTCGGGACGCGATTGGAACTGTACCTTCTCAACCGTGAAGAACTCATTTTCCAGCTTTCCCGTCACGACCGCCTTTAAGGCGGTCCGCTCGGGCATCGGATCGAGTCCGAGCATCTCCGCCAACTGCCGGCGATATGCATCGCGTCGCGAAGTCCAATCGTTGAGCGTCTTGATCTCGGTCAGGCAGCGATCTGCCAACTTCGTCGTCTCGGCCCGAAAATAGTCGGCCAACATCTTATCGCCGAGCGACGTGTCTTGGGCAAAAAGCGAGATCGGCGTCCAGGCGATGGCGAATGCGACGACGAGCGCAAATGCGGAATTCGGAATGCGGAATTCGGAATGAAAGAGGGCGAGACGCAGCCGGTTGCCGCATTCCGCATTCCGAATTCCGAGTTTGCCCACGCTCGACTCCCTCATTTCAACAGCTCCTGCATGCCTTGCATCAGCACCGACTCCACCTCAGGCGCGACGCGCGAGACGGGACCGGTCTCGTAGCCGCCTTGCGAGTAGGCGACCTCGGTGCCGATGTAGCCGGGGCCGTAGTCTCCGTAGGCCGCCACGGCGACGAACCGGCCGGGCCTCATCGCCTGCGCGGCGAGCTGGTATTCGACGAACAGCTCCCCCGGCAGGTGGAGCACCCGCGCGGGCCCGAGCCGCAGGCAGGCGACGTCGATCGCGTCGCCCGCCTTGCACCGGCGGAGCCAGGCCAGGTCGTTCGCCGCCTTGGCCCGTTCCTTCACCTTCCCCGCCTTGTTTTCGAGGGCCTCCCGCAGGCGAGTCTCGTCGAGGTGGGGGGCGGGCGGCAGCGCGACGGGGATCGCCTCCCACCCGAGGTCGGCGGCCGTCACGGGGATCTTCCTCGTCGCCTCCCAGGCCCGGGCCATCCCCGCGGCGATGCGATCGGCGAGGACC
>JAICIG010000594.1 GCA_025924495.1 Pirellulales bacterium
CACCAGCTAAAGCTGGTGGCACGCATGCCAATGCAGATCCGGTCGCTCATTGTCATATCTCATTGCCGATCGCCTTTTTGCGCACCAAGGAACAACCAACTCCCCTATGCACAACGACTCGAAGCTCCAGCAGGAAATCATCTAGCGACGATTTCTTCTCCGCACTTTGGAGGTTATTTAATCCTCGGTCCTAACAGGTGATGCTCATTGCAACGAAGTAATACGCTGCCACGACCCCGATAACGAACCCGAGCGCAGCGAGTGCCGGCGCCCAGCGAAAAGGCAACCCAACTGCCGCCCCAATCGCCGTGCAGCCGGCAATAATGGCGACGAACTGCAGATCTTCCTTCAAAGCGAGGCACGCGACGCCTACAGCGCAAAGCGCCGTGCTGGCGAGCAGCGTTTTCAGGCTGAACTGGAATCGGCGGGGCATGAGGATATTTTAACCCGGGCAGAACCTTAAGCGATCCCACCTAAAAACGTCGCGACAACCAGCGTCATCCCCAGTAGGGTTCGGATGCTGAACGGTGGGCGGAGCATCGCTAAGGTAAAACATTAATTGTCGTCGACACTGGCGGCCCATCCGGCCAAATTGGATGAAGCCGGAGTCGATAAACTCCGGGCAACTTCGCGTGTTCAAGGCTAGTCTCAAGGTTATAGGTTCCCGAACCCAGCCGCCTTGCAACCACGTCTGAACTCCATATCCGTGGTCTCACGTTGGAATGCAGGGGACCTTCGGCAATGACGATGAAGTCGCGCAGAGTGGGCCCGTTATATTCGAAATATTGCCCCCGGATGCGAATAGGTCGGCCGAGGCATGCAGGCTCAGCCTCAATAAATCGGCGGACATTATTGCGAAGGTGCCAGCCGCCAAGCCATAGACACGCGAAGACAGCCAATAGAATTAGCCGCTTCAGGCTGAACTGGAATCGGCGGGGCATGGCAGGCGGGCCAAAGTTTTGTGCCCGGCTCTTTCGCAGCGGATCAGCATGGCCAAGTTCGGCTGCCAAGCAACCACCGGTAGAGCACGAAGACGAAGAAGCAGATAAATGCGATTCCGGGAATATAGCCATACCTTCCCAGAGCCACCGATGCCAGATGAGCGATAGGGAACAAGAACAACAGGACCCAGAGTAACGCTTGCGGCGGTTGCCGCCTGGCTATATTCGGATTTGACGTGTGCGGAACTCGGCCTTCGACTGGCGCCTTGTACGGGTTCTCGTCCATTCCCTGATTCTAACTCCCAGCGCACGAAAAAGCCCTGCAGTGCGGGGCGGAATGTCGTTATCCGCGCCGGCTAAGACTTCGGCAATTCGAAGATGCGCTGGCGCAATTCGGGCCGGAAGGCGGCGCGGGCGATGTCGGCGGCGACTTGCTCGATCCATTGCTCGTCTTTGCTCCAGTCGGCCGCGTGCAGGCATTCGTGGATCAGAATCTCCAGCAGGTGTTGACCGCGCAACCGCTTTAGGAAGCGAATCTGTTTGCGCCGGCCGTCGGGCGGATCGCAATCGCCGTACACGTCGCGAGCGAGCCGCGGCACGAACGAAACGTTCCAGCACTTGCCCAGAATCTTCAGATGCACGCGATTCAGCCCTCCGCAAACGGTCGTTCGCCGTGGTATTGGAACTCTTGCTGCACCCAATCGGTCGGCAGTCGATCGAAACGCCGATAGCCCAGCGGTTCGGAATGCAATAAGTGTTCGGCACATTCGCGGCACATGGGGGTCGGTTCGCCGAGCACGGCCCACAGCGGCGTTTTGCGGCAACTGCGGCAGAAGTGGCGAATCCAAGTCACGCCGCTGTTGTCGATGAGCTGGACAGCGGCGTGCGGCCGGGCGTTCGCCTCGCGCTCGAGCGGGAGATTGGCTTCTGCCCGGATTGTCATCGCGAACTGCAGTGGCTCGGCGGGCAAGGGAGCAAACTGGATTTCTGGACTCATGATTTCTGTCCCCATGACGGTCCTTTCTCTGGCCAGGTGGGTGCGGATCGGGCTGCCCGGATCAACCGCTTGGCGAACGAACCGCGGCGGTTTTCCTTCGGCCGTACTGCGGTGAAGTTAGTGCCGGGCTGGCTTGGGGCGCATGGGCCAGTTGGCGACGGGCGGTCGATGCGGCGCGCCTTCTCCAGGGCGCCAAAAAGCTCCCTCGGACCTCGTCGGTGGCGCCAGTCAGGTCGCCGGACGAAGTTCGAAGAAAAGCGTCAAAAAAATAGCGATCGCTTTGAACTTTTGGCCGCCGCAGCGCAACTTGATGAATGAGTCGCCCGTTTCCCCCGCAGATAGGACCCGGCATGAGCGAGCAGGCCGATCGGCTGTATGAACGCCTGCTCGTGCTGCGCTGTCAGACCGGCGATGAGGAGGCGTATCGCGAGTTGATCGGGCGTTACAGCCCGCGGCTGCGGTACTTTCTGCGAAAGATGCTGCCGCATGGCGACCGCAGCGAAGATGTGTTGCAGGAGGTCTGGATCGACGTGTTTCGCCAATTGCCTCGCTTGCAGGACGCCGGGGCTTTCAAGGCGTGGCTCTACCGCATTGCTCGCGGGAAAACGACCCTCGAGCTGCGGCGCAACGGGCGAGCTGTGCCCGTCGGCGAGGATGCCGAGGAGATTGCCGCGTCGGAAGACGAAACGGATTTTTCGCCCGCCGACGCCGCGGAAGTTCATGCCGCCTTGAACGAGCTGGGCGCCGAACATCGCGAGGCGCTCGTGCTGCGGTTCTTAGACGATCTGAGTTACGACGAGATTGCGGCGATCGTCGGTTGTCCGCCCGGAACGGTGCGGTCGCGGATTCACTACGCCAAGCAAGCGCTCAAACGCCTGCTGGAAAAGCGATCGAGAGATTGATTGCCAAAAGATTGAACTTTGCCAATCGCCCGCCCCAGGGCGATGCAGAAACGGATGCACCCCGTTAAGGAGCCATGACCATGTCGGACCGAGCCGTAGGCGAAGCCTTATTGAAACTGGATCTTGGGCCTGCTCCTGCGCCGAGCGCCGAGCAAGTCGAACGGATCACCGAACGTGATCAGCGGAAGATCAAATGGCTGACGCGAGTGACCGTCGGCATGTGGATACTGGCTTCGCTCGGAGCGGTGCTGATCTTTGTCGTCGGCGGGTTCGTTTTCCCGATGATCGCCAAGCTGCTCCACCAGGCCGGCGAAGGCAGCCTCGATCAGCCGAATACCCCGTTTCTAATGCTGGCCACGTTGACCGCCGCGAGCATCGTCTGCGGTTGTCTCTCGTTCGTCGTGCTGGTGGGCGCGGGATTGGCCACGGTATTGCTGGTTTTCCGTTCGCGTCGGGCGACGTTGCGGCAGATCAACGCGAACTTGCTGGTGATATCCGAACAATTGAAGCGCCTTCAAGCTCCCCCCGCCGCGCCGGCCTCTTGATCTGGCGCGGAGCGGCGGCGACCGGCAAGTCGGCACGACTGCTACAACCGGAGCGAGTGCGGCCTGGCTGGGCCGGCTGGCGGCAGGAAAGCGCTCTATGCTTGAACAGCCCGCATCATTCACTTCTCGCGGGCCGCGACATTCGTTCAACGGCGTCTTTCCCTTTGGAGTTCGGCCATGCATAAGGTATTCACCGGAATCGCCCTGTTTTGCGCATTATTCTTCGGCAATCCCTCGGCTTACGCCCGCGGCGGCGGAGGCCATGGCGGCGGTCACGGCGGGGGCGGACATCACGGCGGCGGGGGAAATCATGCCGGCGGACATTCAGGAGGCCGCGCGGCAGGGCATTCAGGCGCCCATGGCGGCGGACAGCACGCGGCGGGTCATCACGAAGGGCAACACAGCGCCGCCCATCATGAAGCCAGCCATAACAGCCAGCACGCCGCCGCCCATCATGAAGCCAACCACAACGGCCAGCACAACAACA
>JAICIG010000595.1 GCA_025924495.1 Pirellulales bacterium
CCCGCGCGGTTCGACCAATACCTGTTTCAGGACTTCGTCGCCGCCATCAGGCGCAGCCGCTTGCTGCTTCCATTGCGCGATCAATGCGAGAACATCGCTTGCCCTGTCAGAGCCGTCTTGCGCGCCTGATGCGATCGGAAACCGTCGAATCCAATCATGGATCAGCCGCAGCCCACGCGTGTCGATCACTGAGGAACCGAGATGCGGCATGTGCCCGCGACCGAGCTTGCTCATGCGGTAGTACAACACCGAGCGATAAGGATCCCCCGGCGTGATGACCTTGGCGCCGTGAATGCCGAAGGCGCCTTGCGTCGGACGCTCGCCGATGGCGTGCGTATCGGCGAGCGGCAGTTCGAACGGCAACTCGATGGCTGCTGTGCCGCCGCCGTGGCGGCGATGGCAATGCGAGCAGTTGGCATGCAAGTAGCTCCGAGCGCGGCGATCGAGCTCGGCCGACGGATCGTGCGGATCGCTCATCTCGGGCGGCGCTTGGGCCGGAGGGGCCGAGAGCACTTTAAGCCGGGACAATTCGCTGAGCTGGTTGTTGGCGCCGCTGGCATGCTCGCTCGGCAAGTTCAACTGCACGGGCGTAAAGCCCAGCACCGAGCCGGCCATGGTGTTGTGGCAAATCACGCATTGCGCGCGGCTGGAGAATTGCCAGCGCTGTTGGCGACGTCCGCCAGGGGCGCCGGCATCAGCAACGCTCAGCGTGCGATCGGCGCCTTCCGCGCCGACCAGTTCGGCGTCGGATTGCGCTTCGTTCCAGGCATAGGTGTAAGCGCGCCAATCATGACCATCGAAGTGCAGCAACTGCGTTTCCAAGCGAATGAGCTGCGCAGTGTCGTCTAGCCCGGCCGGCATTGAGATAGTCTTGGCCAGCACGGCGCCGGCGGGAAATCGCCAGGCGCCGCTCGTATCGATCTTTGAGTCGCCGGCCAGGCCAATGTGCCGTTCGGCCGCGGCGCCGTCGGCCCAAGGTTCGGCGCGGACGCCGTAACGGACGACGCCGGGCGCGGGCTCGAGCGTTTCGACCGACGCGAACAGTCCCGTTTCGCTCAGCCGTCGCGGAAAATCGTGATTGGCGTCTTTGTCCGGATTAGGAACCAGCCGGTACAGTCCGCCCGTGTCGTAATCAACGACATACAACTCGCCCCGATTGTCGAGGGCGAAACAGATGATCTTCAGCGCCGTATCGATGAGTTCCTCGCTGTGAGGAGTTTGCTTGCCATCGGCCGTCAGGCGCCAGATCTTGCCGGTTTCAAAATCGCCGTAGATGTAGGAGCCTGCCAATTCGGGAAGACGCTGACCGTGATACACGTAACCGCCGGTGATTGAGCGGGCCTCGGTGTGGGAGTGCTCGACGACCGGCGGCAGAATGGGCGTCGGGCCGCGTTTGCCTTCCGTCAGCACGGGCTGGCTCCCTTCCATGGCCGCCCAGCCGTAATTGCCGCCGCGCTCGACGCGGTAAACCATCTCGAGCAGTTCCCAGCCGACATCGCCCACCCACAGGTCGCCCGCGACTGAGTCAAAACTCATTTTCCACGGGTTGCGGAAGCCGTAGGCCCACACTTCTCCCCGCGCGCCGGGAAGATCGACGAACGGATTGTCGGGCGGAATCGCGTAGGACTTGCCGCCGCTGGGATGATCGACGTCAATCCGCAGGATCGACGAAAGCAGATCGCTGATATCCTGGCCGGTCCGCAGTTTATCGGGCGGAAACGGCGCCTCGGCGTCGCCGGTTGAAATGTAGAGGTAGCCATCGAGGCCGAACTTCAGGCAGCCGCCGTTGTGGCCGCCCGACAGGAACGTGAACAGAATCTGCTCGCTCTCGGGAATAATCTGCGGCGGATCGCTATTGTCGACCGTGAACCGGGACACTCGTGAGCCGTCAGCGAGGCCTGCATCGAGCACGTAGCAGAAATAGCAATACCGGTTCTTGGCGAAGTCGGGATGAAACGCGAGCCCATAGGCCATTTTCATCTCCGGAACTTTCGCCCGCGTGTCGAAAAAGAGCGCTGGTTCGGAGACGCTGCCATCGGGATGGCACGCAAAGGAAAAGATCTTCCCTTCCAACTCGACCATAAACAGCCGATCGCTGCCCGGCGCGGCGACCAGGTCGACCGGAGTCTTGAAACGCAGATGCTCGAAGACGCGTTCAACGCGATAGGGCGCCGGCGGATCGGGCGTGCCGTTCACGCGCGACGTCGTCCACGGCGGGCGGCCTGCAATTCTGGCGGAGTCTCGGGAGGGCTCTGTCGCGCGAGCAGTGGGGAGGGGCAGGCCGGCAGTGAGCAGCAGGCAGGCGATTATTGGCAAACAGAGAGGCGTGTGCATAGTAGTGACGGCAATGAAGCGCGTTTGGCGGATCCCTGCCGCCATGCTAACACGGCGCTACACCATGATCCAACGACAGGAAACCCGCCAGAACCGTGCCATGCCACCGGCTTGCCCGGCGGTCGGCTGGCGGCGCGTTGAGAGCAGGGAAGAAGTCTTCGAGAGAGATTGCGAGTAGTAGCCAGCCAGCGTGAAGTTCCGGCCGGCAAGCGGCCGGCATCAAGAAGAGAACGACCACCCTGGATAGCGGATGATTTGTTCGCGCAAGCTGTGGCTGGTTGCCAACACCCTGATCCGCGGTCGAACCGCCATCTGGAAAGACGCTATGCCGCGGCGGCTCGAAGCTGGCCATGCCGCCGGCAAGCGGCCGGCATCTGGCAGCCGAGGTGCCAGCTCGGGCTGGCCAGCCGTATGGCGGCCCTATTGTCAGATGGCTTGCCAGTGATAAATTCGCAGAAATGCGAATTTGGAGGGGCAGCGCGAGCTGAGGCCGATCGACTATTCTCTCGATGAGTTGAAATTCGCGTACGCGTACCACGTTTACTTGCACTGGCAAACATATCGCAGTATTCGAAGCGATTGTTTGTCTGCGATTAGCGCGGAGCGTCTCGAATCTCTGTTTGCTAAACATCCCGTTCGCCTCCTGCAATCGGAGGCGAGCCCCAGTGGGCTGCGTATTCTCGCAAGCCTGCGTCCGGAAGACTCCGTCGCCGCAACCAGCGGCAAATTGAAAGGGCAAGTTGCGAAGTGGCTCCGTCAATATTCCGGCGAACGATTCGCCCGCGGCTATTTCGCATGCGCAAGCGGCGACAGCACAACAAACCGCGTAGCCGAGTACCTGTCATCTCAAGGAGAGCACCATGGGTATGCCAGCCGAGTTCGCCCGCCGGTACATCTCGCAGCGTTTCAACAATCGCCTTCCGATGAGCAGCGATTGCAACCAGTCAACGCCTATGCGCTGTTGCGGTTTCATCTGGTGCTGGGTACATGGCGGAGGCATGGCGTCTTCGGGAGTCTCGCGGGGTCGAGGATCACAACCGCGTGGCGATCTTTGGAAGCCAGTTGCAAGTTTGTGCTGTTGAAAGTCTCGTTCGTGCCAGATCATGTGCACCTGGCTGTGCGAATTCATCCAAGCGTGGCGCCGTCGCACCTTGTAGCAACGCTGATGAATGTGGCGCAGCGCGTTGCCTGGAGCGAGTTCGCTTCGGACGTGATTCAAGCGCGCGTGGAAAGGTTATGGCAGCCGTCGGCCTACATCGGCAGCTTTGGCGACTTGGCGACGTCTCAACTCAAGGCTTACATGCGGAACTGCGCCAAAATGACAGAGGTTGACGACCGGCAAGCGGCCGGCATCTTGGAGAAAGTGGTTGCACTGAACAGTAGATCATTGGTTCGCGGAAGCGGCGGCTGGTTGCCTCTATGCGGTTTCCCGCAGCCGAAGCGTCACCGGGAAAGATGTTTTGCCGCCGAAGCTCGAAGCGTGCCATGCCGCCGGCTTGACCGGCGGTTA